>CALCTH010000530.1 GCA_937893795.1 uncultured Myxococcales bacterium
AGGATATGGTCGCCGAGGCCGGCGCCGCCGAGTAGCTCGGGGCGCGCCGCCCGGAGCGATGGTACGTTCACGTGGTCCCCGGGCGGCGCGCCCTGGGACGGCCTAGGAGGCAAACACGTGGGAGACATGGTCGCGCGCATCGCCGCGCTCCAGGACTACGACCGGTACCGAGACCTCCACTGGGAGGGCTCCTTCGAGGACTACCTCGGCATCGTACGCACGTCGCCGCGGGTGACCCGGAACGCCTACCAGCGGCTCTACGACATGGTCGTGAGCTACGGCGAAGAGGAGTACATCGACAACAAGAAGCGCCTCGTCCGCTACCCCTTCTTCAAGGATCCCATCGACGGCGGCAAGGACGCGATCTTCGGCCTCGACATCCCGCTCATGCGCCTCGTGCACGTGCTCCGCGCGGCGGCCCAGGGCTACGGCCCGGAGAAGCGCATCATCCTGCTCCACGGCCCCGTGGGCTCCTCGAAGAGCACCATCGCGCGACTCCTGAAGAAGGGCATCGAGGCCTACTCGAAGACGCCTGAGGGCGCGCTCTACTCCTACGAGTGGACGAACCTCGCCGAGACGGGCCTCGCGGGTGAAGACGACGTCTTCCCGTGCCCCATGCACGACGAGCCGCTCCGGCTGATTCCCCTCGAGTGGCGCGAGAAGGCCATCCGCGAGCTCCGCCTCGGCAGCGACGCGCAGCGCGTGCGCGTGAGGGGCGACCTGAACCCCGCCTGCCGCTTCATCTTCAAGGAGCTCATGGAGCGCTACGACGGCGACTGGTCCCGGGTCGTCGCCAACCACGTGAAGGTCAAGCGCCTCCTCCTGAGCGAGCAGGACCGCATCGGCATCGGCACCTTCCAGCCGAAGGACGAGAAGAACCAGGACTCGACGGAGCTCACCGGCGACATCAACTACCGGAAGATCGCCGAGTACGGCGCCGACTCGGACCCGCGGGCCTTCAACTTCGACGGCGAGTTCAACGTCGCGAACCGCGGCATCATCGAGTTCGTCGAGGTGCTCAAGCTCGACGTGGCCTTCCTCTACGACCTGCTCGGCGCGACGCAGGAGCAGAAGGTCAAGCCGAAGAAGTTCGCGCAGACCGACATCGACGAGGTGATCATCGGCCACACGAACGAGGCCGAGTACAAGAAGCTCCTGAACAACGAGTTCATGGAGGCGCTTCGCGACCGGACGATCAAGATCGACATCCCGTACATCACGAAGATGTCCGAGGAGATCAAGATCTACCAGAAGGACTTCGGCGCCGAGAAGCTCAAGGGCAAGCACGTCGCGCCGCACACGCTCGAGGTCGCGGCCATGTGGGCCGTGATGAGCCGCCTCGAGGAGCCGAAGAAGCACCAGCTCTCGCTGCTCCAGAAGGCGAAGCTCTACGACGGGAAGATCCTGCCGGGCTACACGCAGGACAACGTGAAGGAGCTCCGCAAGGAGACGAAGCGCGAGGGCCTCGACGGCATCAGCCCGCGCTTCATCCAGGACAAGATCTCGAACGCGCTCGTGCGCGAGGGGAACGAGGGCTACATCAACCCCTTCATGGTGCTCAACGAGCTCGAAAAGGGGCTCCAGCACCACTCGCTCATCAGCGCCGAGGACGACCGGAAGCAGTACTCGGAGCTCATCGGCGTCGTGAAGGGCGAGTACGACGAGATCGTCAAGAACGAGGTGCAGCGCGCCATCAGCGCCGACGAAGAGGCCATCGCCCGGCTCTGCGCGAACTACATCGACAACATCCGCGCGTACTTGATGAAGCAGAAGGTCAAGAACAAGTATACGGGCAAGGACGACGAGCCGGACGAGCGGCTCATGCGCTCCATCGAGGAGAAGATCGACATCCCCGACGCGCGGAAGGACGACTTCCGCCGGGAGATCCTGAACTTCATCGGCCACCTCGCGCTCGAGGGGAAGACCTTCACCTACGACACGAACGACCGGCTACGGCGCGCGCTCGAGATGAAGCTCTTCGAAGACCAGAAGGACTCCATCAAGCTCAGCAGCTTCGTTTCCAACGTCATCGACAAGGAGACGCAGGACAAGATCGACGTCATCAAAAGCCGGCTCATCAAGTACTACGGCTACAACGAGGCGAGCGCGACGGACGTGCTCGCCTACGTCGCGAGCATCTTCGCCCGCGGTGACGTGAAGAGCTGAGTCGTTCTCGGTCGCTACCAGATCCGGCGCGGGCGTCCGGCCGCGGAGCTCCCCGAGGGCACGCGGCAGGACGCGCGCAAGCACACGCGGCACGTGCTGCGACCCGACGCGGACGCGGTCGAGGCCTTTCTCGCGAGGCCGGACGCCGAGGCCTTCGGCGTCTTCCGCGTGCGCTACGAGGCGACGGTGGCGCGGCGCTTCGCGGAGGATCGCACGCCCTTCGATGCGCTCGCGGCCCTCGCGCGCGAGGGCGAGGTCTTTCTCGGCTGCGCGTGTCCGACGAAGCGTCAGGCGCATCCGGAGCGCTGCCATACGGCGCTGGCGCTCGCGTTCATGAAGACGCACTACCCCGACCTGCGGATCCGCGACGAGGTGCGCTAGCTGCGACGCCGGCGTACTAGCCTGGATCCATGAGGGAGGATCGCGTCGACGCGGCGCCGGTGAAGCGGCTGGTGCTCATCTATGCCGCCGACTTCACCCTCGGCGGTGCGCTTCGCTACGCCGTCGAGCGTGTACGCCGCCGGAAGGACCCCTGCGCGCTCTGCGACATCACGTACGAGGGCCTGCGGGAGGGCGCCGCGTGGAAGGCCTGTCGCGTGGCGTTCCCGGTGCCCGTGGACGCCGCGTACCGGGATCAGCTCACGCCCGCGATGGCCGAGGCCGCCGGCGGAGCCTTTCCCTGCATCCTGGCGGAGCACGCGGACGGGCGTTTCACGCGCCGGGTGGGCTCTGCCGCCATCGAGGCGTGCCGCGATGACCCGGCGCCCGTGGACTGCCTCGCCGGCCTGCTCGCCCCGGCCTGAGCCGTCACGCCGCGGGCGAACGCCCGTCCAACGAAGCGTGAACGTGATCGGATTCGCGGTCGTGGCCGCTCTGGTCGCCCTGGCCTACCGCGCGTGGCGCGTGAAACGGGAGGCGTCCCCGGCGGGCCTCTGGAAGCAGCTCCTTCGCCTGACCCACGACCGGAAGGTCGCCGAGCGGCTCGTGGCCGCCGAGCAGAAGCGCGCCCCCGTGGTCAGCGAGGCGGTGGCGCTCCGCCGCGCCATCCGGCGGCTGGAAGCGGACCGGCGCCGCTAGCCGCGCCAAGCGACTACCTGGCCCCGCCCCTCACCAGGCCACGACCTCGATCTCCGGCCACAGAGCCCTCCAGCGCTCCGTCTTGCGCCGGTAGGTCGCTTCGGAGGCGAGGGCGCGGTTCGGGCGGACGCGGAGCGCGAAGAGGTCCTCGAGACCAAAGGGCGCGTTGACGTTGCCGTCCGGCGCGAGGGCGATGGCCGTCGTGGTCGTGGGCCAGTGGTGCATCGCATCGAGGACGGAGGTGAAGGGGCGGACGGCGTAGCCGAAATGCGCCTCGTACCACTCGTGCACGCGCGCCTGGTTCACGACCTCGATGGGCCAGGGGAAGCGTGGGCCAAGGAGCGTCTCGAGGCGGGCGCGGGCCTCCTCTTCCGCGTGCGGGTTCTCGGCGTCGAAGTAGACGACGTCGAGGTCGGCGATCCCATGATGCGCGTCGCGCCCCGTGAGCGCGTTCCATACGGTGCCCACCACGGCGCCCGCAGCGACGGCGCCCGCCGGGAGGCCCAGCGTGGCGAGCGCGCCAAGCGCCCGGTCCAGGGCCGGAGAGCCTCGAACGATACGGAGAAGCTCGCTGGCGCGGGCGTCGCCCATCGCCGTGGGGTCCGGCCTCACTCGAAGCGGATCCGGCTCCATGACGGCATCCTAGCCCCACTTCGACATGCCGGTCGGTGGTTGCGTCGAGGCGCCGGCCGCCTTTGGTACCTTCCGAGGCCCGGCGGGTCGGGGCGGGAGGGCTTCCTGCGCGCCGCCGGTGGAGGCCCGCATGAAGATCCCGCTGACCGTCGCCGACTACTTCCGCCGCGCCGCGCAGGTCCATGGACCGCGCACCGCCGTCGTGGACGAGCCGATGGACGACGGCCTGGGGGAGCTCAGCTGGTCCCGCTTCGACGCCATGGCGCGCGGTCAGGCGGCGCGCCGCGACGCGCTGGGCTTCGCGCCCGGCGACCGGGTGGCGATGGTCTCGCAGAACGCGGCGCGGCTGCTCGTCTCGCTCCACGGCGTGTGCAGCTGGGGACGGGTCTTCGTGCCCATCAACTTCCGCCTGAACGCGGACGAGATCCGCTACATCGTCCGGCACTCCGGCGCGCGCATGCTCCTCTTCGACAAGTCGCTGCGCACGGAGGTCGAGGGCCTGGACGTCGAGCACAAGATCCAGCTGGGCCTCGCCACGGACGAGCGCGTCTTCGGCGGTGAAGGCGACCCGCAGCCCTGGGCCGGCGATGAGGACGCGACGGCGACCATCAACTACACCTCGGGCACGACGGCCCAGCCCAAGGGCGTGCAGCTCACGCACCGCAACCTTTGGCTCAACGCCGCCATCTTCGGGCTCCACGCCGGCGTGAGCGAGCGCGACGCCTACCTGCACACGCTGCCCATGTTCCACTGCAACGGCTGGGGCATGCCCTTCGTGCTCGCCGGCATGGGCGCCAAGCAGGTCGTGCTCCGCGCCGTCGACGGCGCCGAAATCCTCCGGCGCATCGAGGCCCACGGCATCACGCTCATGTGCGGCGCCCCGGCGGTGCTCGCGCGCGTGCTGGATGCCGCCAAGGCCTGGGACGGCCCCATCCCCGGTGCGGGCAAGGTGCGCTTCGTGACCGCCGGCGCGCCGCCGCCGACCCGTACCATCGAGCGCGTCGAGACCGAGCTGGGGTGGGAGCTCATGCAGATCTACGGGCTCACGGAGACCGCGCCGCTCCTCACCATCAACCGCGTGCGCCCGGAGGACGACGCGCTCACCCCGGCCGAGCGCGCCGCGCGGCTCTCCCGGGCCGGCGCGCCCGCCATCGGCGTCGAGCTGAAGATCAGCGACGAGGGCGAGGTTCTCGCCCGCTCCAACCACGTGCTCGAGGGCTACTGGGAGCGCCCGGACGCGAGCGCCGAGGCGCTCCGGGACGGCTGGTTCCACACCGGCGACGGCGGGCGCCTCGACGACGAGTGTCACGTCACCATCACGGACCGAAAGAAGGACGTGATCATCACCGGCGGCGAGAACGTGTCATCCGTGGAGGTCGAGGACGTGCTCTTCAGCCACCCGGCGGTCGCCGAGGCGGCGGTCATCGGCGTGCCCGACGCGAAGTGGGGCGAGATGGTCAAGGCGCTGGTCGTGCTCGCGCCGGACGCCGAGGCCAGCGAGGCGGACCTCATCCACCACTGCCGGCAGAAGCTCGCCCACTACAAATGCCCGAAGTCCATCGAGTTCCGGGCGGTGCTCGCGCGGACGGCGACGGGCAAGCTCCAGAAGTACAAGCTCCGTGCGCCCTACTGGGAGGGCATGGACAAGCAGGTCAACTGAGGCCCCTCAGGCCGTCGCGGCCAGGCGGCGCTGCAGGCGTCCGATCCACACCGCGAGCTCCTCGTCGAACTCCGCGGCCGTGCTCGGAAAGCGCAGGCCGGACGACGGGATGGCGATGCTCGCCGTCCGCGCCGTCATGCGCAGGATCTGGTTCTCGGTGAGCATCATGAAGCGGTTGACCGCGGCGCGGTGCGTCTTGAACCAGTCGACGAAGTGAAGGCCCACCGTGGTCCCGTAGTCGAGGATGCCCTCGAAGGACCACGCGATGTAGATTCGGCGCCCGCGGCGCCCGTACTCGTCGGCCACGATCTGGGACATCCTCTCCGTCGCCCAGCGGGCTCCCTCGATGGTCACGTGCCCCTGGGCATGGAGCAGGTAGATGCGCTCCTGGAGGCGCCAGGACGACCCCTGCGACGCGCCGTAGTCCACCTCGGCGTGAGGCTGGCCGTGTCTCTCGAGGAGCTCTGCGAGGCGGTCACCCATGGCCTCCTGGGGAAATCGACGCCCGCACCCCGGAGTGAAGGGGCGAAGGGGTAGGCATACGGCGACGCGGTCGAGCTGGTACACCGGGGCCATGAGCACTTCGGAAGTCGGAACGAACGACGTCGGGATCATCGGACTGGGCGTCATGGGTCAGTCGCTGGCGCGAAACTTCGCGCGGAAGGGCTTTCGCGTGGCGGGCTTCGACCTGGACCCCGAGGCCGGGCGGCGGCTTCAGGCGGCCGAGCCCGGGCACGAGTTCGCCATCGCCGAGGACGCGGCCGCCTTCGTTCGGAGCCTCGAGCGGCCGCGCCGGGTGCTCATGATGGTCAACGCCGGCAAGGCCGTGGACGCCGTGCTGGCCGGCCTCGCGCCGCATCTCGAGCAGGACGACATCGTCGTCGACGGCGGCAACAGCCTCTTCCACGACACGGAGCGCCGCGCCGACGACGCGAGGTCCTGGCGCTTCGTCGGCATGGGCGTCAGCGGGGGCGAGAAGGGCGCGCTCGAAGGTCCCTCGATGATGCCCGGCGGCGACGTGGAGGCCTGGGAGCGGCTTCGGCCCGCGCTCGAGAAGGTCGCCGCCGTGGGCACCGCGGGCCCCTGCGTCACGCATTGCGGGACCGGCGCGGCGGGCCACTTCGTGAAGATGGTCCACAACGGCATCGAGTACGGCGACATGCAGCTCATCGCCGAGACGGCGGCGCTGCTCCGCCGCGGCCTCGGGCAGGGTGGGGCCGAGGTCGCCGAGACCTTCGCGACGTGGAACGAAGGCGAGCTCGAGTCCTATCTCATCGAGATCACGGCGGCGATCTTCCGAACGGCGGACCCGACGAATCCGGACCGGCTGCTCGTCGACGCCATCCTCGACCGCGCCGGACAGAAGGGCACGGGCCGCTGGACCGTGCTCGCCGCCATCGAGATGGGCATCCCCATTCCAACCATCGCGGCGGCCGTCGACGCGCGCGGTCTGAGCTCCTTCAAGGCCCTTCGCGTCGCGGCGGAGCCCGCGCTCGGCCTCGGCCGGGGCCGCATCGGGGAGCTCGGCGCCGACGACCTCCGCGACGCCCTCTATTGCGCCAAGGTCGCCAGCTACGCGCAGGGCTTCTGGATGCTCCGCACGGCGAGCGAGGAGAAGGGCTACGGCACCGATCTCAGCGCCATCGCCCGCATCTGGACCGCCGGCTGCATCATCCGCGCGCGCTTCCTCGAGCCCGTGGCCGAGGCGCTCGCGGAGGACCCGGAGCGTCCGCTGGCGCTCGCGCCGGTCTTCGCCGAGGAGCTCCGCCGCCGGGTTCCGGCCTTCCGCCGCGTGGTGGCCGCGGGCGCGCGGGCCGGCCTGCCCATCCCGGGCCTCG
The DNA here is from genome assembly GCA_937893795.1 of uncultured Myxococcales bacterium. Taxonomy (GTDB): domain Bacteria; phylum Myxococcota_A; class Polyangia; order Polyangiales; family Houyiibacteriaceae; genus CALCTH01. The sequence continues at coordinate 7,375 of CALCTH010000530.1, forward strand.
CGGCGAGCCTCACGTGGCTCGACACGCTCACGACGGCCGACGGCACGGCGAACGTGATCCAGGCGCAGCGCGACTACTTCGGGAGTCATACGTTCCGGCGGAAGGACGCGCCGGACGTGGCCGTGCATCACGAGTGGGAGTGAGGCTCAAGGCGCCGGGGCCATCGCCGTACTCTCTTTCACCATGAGCTCCGTCAACGGCCTCTCCACGGGCGCCCAATACGCCGGCGCCATCTTCCAGAAGGTGCAGGGCGCCGCCGAGCAGAACGGCCGCGCTGCGCTTCAGCTGATCGAAGGCGCTGGTGCGCCGGCGAAGGTCGAGACCCCGCGGCAGTCCCTGAACGCGGCTAAGGGGCGAAACCTGAACGTCGTCGCCTGAGAGCGGCTTCCTCGAACGAGCGGCGCAGCTGCTAGGCTGCCGCCGGAGGACGAACCCGGGTGGCTCTGCGCGCGCTGGTAGTCGACGATAGCGTCTCGATGCGGCGGCTCCTCGCGGAGCTGCTGGCAGAGCGGAGCTACGAGGTGCTCACGACGGGCACCGGTGAGACGGCGCTGCGCCTCCACGAAGAGAAGCCCTTCGACCTGATGCTGGTCGACTGGACGCTGCCCGGCATCAGCGGCCTCGACGTGTGCCGCGCGGTGCGTCGGCGCCCCAACGGCGAGGACATCGCGCTCTTGGTGGTGACCGGTCGGGACCGACCGGAGGACCTCCACGCGGTGATGGACGCCGGGGCGAGCGACTACATCGCCAAGCCCATCGACCCGGACATGCTCCGGACCCGGCTGCTCGTGGCCACCCGGCTGGCGACGGCGGCCCGGCGGCGGCGCCGGGGTCAGCAGGCGCTCCTCCGCGCCGAGGAGGCGTTTCAGCGCCTCGTGCAATCTGCGCCCGACGCCATCTACGTCACCGGCGCCGACGGCGTCGTCGCCTATGCGAACGCACGCCTCGTGGACTACCTCGGCTTCGAGGGCGTCGACGAGGTGCGCGGTATGACCGAGGAGGAGCTCGTTCATCCGGACGACCAGCCGGCGGTGCGCGCGGAGCGCATCGGCGCCCTCAACGCGGGGCAGCCCACGCCGCCGCGCGAGCTGCGTCTCTTGCGGCGCGACGGGCATACGGTGACCGGGGAGAGCGTCACCATCCCCCTCGACTTTGGCGGCCGGGCCTCGGCGCTGCGGATGATCCGCGACGTGACCGAGCGGAAGGAGATGCAGGCGCAGCTCCACCTGGCGGACCGCATGGCGTCCGTGGGTACGCTCGCCGCGGGTGTGGCGCACGAGCTCAACAACCCGCTGGCCTACGTGCTCTCGAACCTGCGGCTCTCCCGCGAGGAGCTGGAGCGCGACCTCACGCCGGAGCGGGTGCAGCTCGTGAAGCTCCAGCTCGAGGAGGCGGCGCACGGCGCGCGGCGCATGAGCGACATCGTCCGCGACCTGAAGACCTTCAGCCGCGGCGACGACGAAGACCAGGGCGCCGTCGACGTGCCCGAGGTCCTCGCGAGCTCGATCAACATGTGCTGGAACGAGCTCCGCTACCGGGCGCGGCTCGAGAAGCGCATCGAGTCCATCCCGGTGGTGCGTGGCAACGAGTCGCGGCTGGGTCAGGTCTTTTTGAACCTACTCATCAACGCCGCGCAGGCGATGCCCGAAGACCGCGCCGGCGAGAACCTCATCCGCGTGCACGCGGGGACCGACGACGAGGGCTGGGCCTTCGTGGCCATCGAGGACACGGGACGCGGCATCGCGCCGGAGCTCGTCGGGCGCATCTTCGACCCCTTCTTCACGACCAAGCCCGTCTCCGAGGGGACGGGCCTCGGCCTGGCGATCTGCCGGAACATCGTCACCCAGGCGGGCGGCGAGCTGAACGTGCAGAGCGTCGTCGGCGAGGGGACCACCTTCACGGTGCGCCTGCCGCCGGCGCACGGGATGGTGCCGGCGTCGCGCCCGCTGCCGGCCAAGCCCATCGACCCCTCGACGGTCGGGCGGGCGCGCGTGCTCGTCATCGACGACGAGCAGTTGGTCGGGCGCTCCATCAGCCGGGCCCTCCGCCAGCACGAGGTCGACGTGCTCTCGAACGGCGGCGAGGCCATCGACCGCCTCAGCGCCCCGGGCGGCGCGGGCTACGACCTCATCTTCTGCGATCTGATGATGCCCGAGGTCTCCGGCATGGAGGTCTACGAGGCGGTGAACGCTCATTACCCGCGGCTCGCCGAACGCTTCGTCTTCATGACGGGCGGCGCCTTCACGCCGCGGGCGCGCGCCTTCCTCGAGCAGGTCCCGAACCGTTGCATCGACAAGCCCTTCGACCTCGCGTTGCTCCGCGAGATCGCCGCCGAGCACGTGGGAACGGCCAGCCGCCCGCCGGCGGCAGCCATGGGCTGAAGGGCTGGGGCGGCGTGCGGAACGACGACGGGCGGACCCCCGCGTGGGGAGCCCGCCCGCATCGACCCTGAGTGGCGGCCGCTGAGGCCGGGTGCCGATGGCTGGAGTCGAACCAGCGACCTAGCGCGTATGAAACGCCCGCTCTAGCCACCTGAGCTACATCGGCGTGAGGGAGCGGAAGTATGTGCGGCGGCGAGGGCCTGTCAACGTCGATCTCGGGGCCGGTGGGCGGTGTCCGCCCGCACTTTTCGACCCGGGCCGCCCGTCTGCTAGCGTGCGCGCCATGCGACGCGCGCTGACCCTCCTCGTGTTCCTCGGCCTCGCGGTCCCCGCGGCCGCCCAGGACATGGGCGAGGACGCCGGCATGTCCGATGGCGGCATGTCCGACGGCGGCATGTCCGACGGCGGCGCGCCGGATGGCGGAGCCGGTGACGCCGGCACGGACGCCGGCCAGGACATGGGCACCGGCGCGGCCGAGGACGTCGAGTTCTTCCTCGCCAAGGGCGGCGGCTGCGCCGCCGGGGGCGGGTCAGGCGCGCTCGGCGCGCTGATGCTCGCGGGCCTCCTCGCTCGTCGTCGCCGCTGAGCGGGCCTCGGCCGGAGCGTGCGGTGCGCCATCGGATCCCTGAACGGCGACGGGCGCGCCGGCCCAAGCCGACGCGCCCGCCGCGCGTGCCTACGGATTCTCCTTTACGAGCAGCCTGTGACCTCCATGGCGCCCGAGTCGTTCTCCGGGCCCTGGGGCAGAGTAGTCCCCAGCGGATCAGTTATCGCGACGGTTCCCTTTCCAACCGGGAAGTGATCCACGCCCGGGGAGGCGCAGCCGATGGTAATGACGTCGGAAATGAACTGTAGGGTAGGAGACGTCGGTGGTGACGCGGTCCCCACAAATCCAGGATTCATGCTGAGGTCATCAGGAGCGCCGAGACAGGATGCGTCATCGCTGACATTCCAATCCGCCGAGGTAGTGCCAAAGCACTGGTTAGTTGCCGTCGTACCGTTGTCTCCTATGGCGCTCGCCATGAGTCGAAGGGACCCAGACCCGAAGTGACCGACCGCACTTGCCGTCGCTGCTTCGTTGTAGCGGAAGGATGCGCGTTCGACTGTCGTTGTGCCCGACAACGTTGCGATAGCTCCTCCAAAGGCCTTTGCGTAGTTATTCGAGAAGGATGACAACAGCACGAATCCCGAACCGAACGCGGCAATGGCGCCTCCTGCTGAACCGTCATCGCCCAGTCGATTTCCGTTTAGGGTTGAGTATTGGACTCGCCACAAGTTCTCTGCGAAGAGAGCACCTCCGTAGTTGCTCGAGGTCGAGGTCATAGTGTTATTCGAGAGATTGGAGAACTGCACATTTACGATGGTTTGGGAATAGACTGCCCCACCGGCCGAGCTCCCGAAAGCGGTGCCAGCCGCATTGTTTCGTAGGTCAGAAAAAGCTATCGAGAGCGCCCTTCCCGGTACAGCGGCGGCTCCAGCGGGAGTCTCTTCACTGTAGATTGCGCCTCCATCGGAGCCAGCGGTGTTGCCGATGAACTCGACACCTTGGTAAAAGTGGTCGAAGCCACTCCCCACGGTTTGTCCGGCGTCAACGGCAAAGACGCCACCGCCATCGGCGCCAGCGCTATTCATCGTGAAGACCGAGTCGAGAAACTCGACTCCTAGAGCCTTGCTGTAGATACCGCCGCCGTTGGCTGTTGCCGTGCTGTCCCTAATCGTAGAGTCGACACCCTCCACTTTGTATGTGTTCTCGGCCATGTGGATCGCACCGCCATCGTTCGTCGCCGTACAACTCCGAACCAACGCCGTGTCGAGTAGAAGGCCAGCACCCCCTAGCATCGTTCCGGGGGGTCGTACGGCGTAGATGCAACCACCGTTCTGCGCCGTGCCGTTTTGCACCGTCATGTTCTCCAGTGTGAGTATGCTGGGCGATACTTCTCCGGTATCGGGCGCGGCGAGGAGAGGGAGAATGGCATGGAAGACGCGGTCAGCATTTAGCCCGTCGACGATATGGGCCGTCGGCGAGGTGCCCATGCCGACGATCCGGACCTGTTCTGTAACGTCCAGATCACCTCGGTCTGCGTTGTCCTCGGCTCCACCTGCGCCATTGAGGACCGTCAGTGAGTATGTTCCTCCACCGGGCGCGTCCAGCTGGATAGTATCGTGGCCAGGGCAGTTGTTTGCCCACTGCACAGCGGCGCGCAGGGTGCACTCGGCGCTTGGTAGCGTTGACGTACAGGTGGGTTCAGGAAGATCCCCGCATTCCGCAACGGTTAGCGGAGGTGCCGGTGCGTCCGCCAGAGTGACTACGCGAAACGTCCTGGCACTCGCCGACGAGGGAATCAGGGAACCAAGGAGAGAGGCCGCCAATAAGGTGGTATAGAGATTAGAGTAGGATGCGGCTCGTTTCAGAGTCAACGATTTCGGGATGAGTGTGAGGTCTATGGTCTTGTGATCGTCCATGGTAACATACTGCCAGTGCCGATTTGCGGCCACAAGCTGATCCGTGACAGGCATCACCTATCATCGGTGACCCGTAGGATGCGCGAATGCGAAGTTGCGCTTTTTACGCCGTTACCTATACGAAAACGACCAGCCCGCAGGCTGTGAGAATAGCGGATAAGGCTGCCGTCCCGTTCTCACGTTATCTCGGGCAGCTGAAGCCGCCTTCTTGAGTTCGGGATAGACGAGCCGGAGGAAATGCGGTCGCAGTCGAGTTGATCCCAGACCGTACTTCGTCGACGCAGCGAAACATGAGGGGCCCTTCTTCGCGCCTACGAGGGTCGAGCGCGACCCGTTGATCACGCGCCTCGTACGCTGGCGAATCCCCCGAGGCACTAAGAGCAGCAGTCGTTCAGTCGGAGCCCTGAACGGCGACGGGCGCGCCGGCCGAAGCCGACGCGCCCGCTGCGCGTGTTCGTGCGGTGCCCTGCTCAGGGAGGGGGTGCCGGCGTCGTGACGGTCATCGTGTAGGCGCCGATGGCGTCCGAGGCGAAGAACGTCGACGTGATGATCACGTATTCGGCACCGGCCGGGATGGTGAGGCCGTCGATCCCGCTCTGGGCGGCACTGCCCGGCACGTAATCGTCGTTCGACGACACGCAGCCCACGAAGGGATCCGAAGGCACGAAGGTCGTGGCGTCGAGCACGTGAATGTACCCGTCCTCGCCCGGCGCCCAGTCGACCAGAATGTCCACGTCCACCGACGTAGTGCCGGAGTTCGTGATGTAGTGCTCGTCGTAGAAGTGGTTCGCAGTTCCGCCAAAGCTCGAGCAGCCGCTGCGGCGGTCCCACTGGGGATCGGTCACGTCGATGCTGCCCGTGAACGACAGTGCGGCGGCGCCGGCCGCGGTGATTTCATCTGCGCAGAAGTTGCAGCCGTCGCCGGTCACGGTGTTGCCGTCGTCACAGCTCTCGCCGAGCTCGACCATCGAGTTACCGCAGCTCGAGGTCACGCAGCCCGTGCTTCGGCACACGAAGCCCGACTCCACGAAGCACCCGTCGCAGCCGTCGCCGGTGATCATGTTGCCGTCGTCACAGAACTCGCCGACGTCGAGCGTTCCGTCGCAGGTGGACGTACAGACGCTCGGCTCACCGGTGCACTCGAAGGGATATTCCTCGACGCAGGTATCGCTACAGCCGTCGGTGGCCAGGGCATTACCGTCGTCGCATTCCTCGTCGCCTTCGATGATCCCGTCCCCGCAAACGGTGGCTCGGCACGTGCTCGGACCGGTCCCGGTGCAGATGAAGCCGGCCTCGACTTCACAGCTGGCGCTGCAACCGTCCGTGGACATCGCGTTGCCGTCGTCGCAGTCCTCGTCCGCTTCGATGACACCGTCCCCGCAGACGATGGGTGTGAGGTCGATGGTGTACGCCCCGATGGTGGCCGCCGCGCCGAAGGTCGTGGCCACTACGACGTACTCCGTCATCGGCTCCGCAGTGAAGGTCAGCAGGCTTCCGCCGGTGCCGATGGGGAAGGGGGCGTCGTCATCCGCGATGAGGCAGTTCATCACCGCCATGGTGGGGTCGAAGGGCGCCTCGTAGATCACGAGGAAACCGTCGCCGGCCCAGGTCGCCTCTGCCTCGATCGTGATCGCGCTGGCGGTCGGGTTGATGACGTCGAAGGCGTCGTAGTGCAGCCCCGTGCGCGTGCCGGCCACGCAGCCCTCGTTCGGTCGATCGAAGAGCGGGTCCGTCGCGTCGATGCTGCCGGACAGCGTCAGCGCCGGCCGCACGCTCGGGATGTCGGTGATGCAGCGGGTGCAACCGTCAGCGTCCACCGTGTTGCCGTCGTCGCAGGCCTCCCCGACGTCGATGGTGCCGTTGCCGCATAGCGGCGCACACACGCTAGGCGTACCCGAGCAGCCGAAGCCGTCCTCGATGGTGCAGGTCGCCGAGCAGCCATCCATGTCCATGGCGTTGCCGTCGTCACAGGCCTCGCCCGGATCGAGCATGCCGTTGGAGCAGAGCGGCGTGCACACGCTCGGTGAGCCCATGCAACCGAAGCCCCCTTCGACGGTGCAGGTCGCGGAGCAGCCGTCCATGTCCATCAGGTTGCCGTCGTCGCAGGCTTCGAAGGCGCCCACGGTGCCGTCACCGCAGACCGGGACCTCGCAGGTCACGGCGACGTCGACGCTGGTGGTCGGGCCGGCAGCGGCGCCGGCCAGGTCGTAGAGGACGTAGCTCCGCGATCCGGCGCGCAGATCCAGGGTCACGAGACCGTCGGCACCCTCACGCTCGTCCGAGCCGAGGCAGGCGCTCGTGTCGTCGCAGCTGTTGTCGGCCTCCGTGCCTTCGAGCACGAAGAGCTGGTAGTCGTCGGTGGTGCCTGGCGCGGCGGAGGCCGCGAAGGTCACGCGGACGTCCTCGCTCGGGATGAAGGTGAAGGCCGACTCCGCCGGGGCGTAGCTGCCGGCCGAGTCACAGGCGTTGCCGCTGAAGAACTCGGTGCCCATCGACGTGTCGAGCGAGAGCGTGCCCGCCGCGCAGTCGACCTCGAGGCGCGCCGCGGGGCAGGGCACGAGCGAGCACATCGCCGGGTCCGTCGGGTCACAGATGGCGTCCGTCGCCGTGCAGTCCGTGGACGTCTCGAGGAGACAGCCTGCGGCGTCCGGCGCGCAGATGGCCAGCGTGTCGCCACCGCAGGTCCGGCCGGCGGCCGCGCACTCCGTGAGGTCGCGGCAGGGGTCCGTCGGCGCGACGCCGCAGGAGGCGCTCGCCCCGCCATCGTCACAGAAGCCGAACATCACGCCGCCCGCGCAGTCGACCTCGGTCTCCCGGAGGCAGCCGTAGGCGTCGGGCGCGCAGCTGACGAGCGTCGGGCCGTCACAGCTCGTGCCCGCCGTGGTGCAGAGGTCGTCGCCGGCGCACTCGGCACCGCCGATGCAGGTCGCCGTCGTCGTGTCGTCGCAGGACGCATCGGGGTTGTCGAAGTCCATGCAGGGGTTGCGCGTCTCGACGAGGCAGCCGAAGGCGTTCGGCGCGCAGACGGTGAGCACGTCGCCCACGCAGAGCGCGCCCTCGGCGGCGCACAGGGTCAGGCCCGCGCAGGGATCGGCGGGCACCGCACACACGGGCATCTCCCCCCCCGTGTCGCAGATGCCGCCATCGTCGGCCGCACAGTCCGTCATGGTCTCGACGAGACAGCCGTCGGCGTTCATCTCGCAGACGACCAGCGTGTCGTCGCTGCAGGCCCGGCTCTCGGTGTCGCAGAGCGTCAGCCCGAAGCAGGGGGCGACGGCACAGAAGTTCGGCGTGGCTTCGTCGTCGCAGAAGCCACCGTCGGCCGCGGCGCAGTCTTCGGTGGTCTCGATGAGGCAGCCATCCGCGTTGGCCTCGCAGGTGACGAGGTCGTCGCCGTCGCAGGCCACGCCTTCGGCGGCGCACTGCTCGATGCCGTCGCATGGGTCGCCCATGTCGCCCATGTCGTCGTCCATGGGGCTGTCGACCGTGACCATGTCGTCGGTCATGGCGTCCGACATGTCGGCGCCGGTGTCGTCGTCGTCACCGCACGCGGCAACGCCGAGCGCCACCAGGAGTGCGAGCGCTCGCATCCAATAGTCTGTCTTCATTACGCTAACCCACCCTTGGCGTGCCCCCTCGGCCGCCGAATGGGGATCGTTACCTCATTGGTCCCGGAATGGGGGGTCTACACGAGGCGTCCGGGCGCGAATGCGCCCGATAAGGGTGTCATTGACGGACGCAGGTGACGCTCGCGTCACATCACGCGCGCCGCCCGACTCACCGCCGAGTCTCGGTGACGGATCGTGGAGCGACGCCGACGCCAGCCGAGGGCGAGGAGCACCAGGGGCCAGGCCGCCGCGCCCGTGCCCGCGGCGCAGCCCGAGGAGGCCGGCCGGCCCGTCGGGGCGCCCATGTCGGCGCGCACCACGCCCATGTCCGGGGCGCCCATCTCGGCCGGTCCCATCTCGGGGCCGAGGTCCGGTCCCATCTCCGCGCCCATGTCCATCGGTCCCATGTCCGGCTCGCTCGCGTCGCGCTCCGGGATGCACGCCCCGTCGCGGCAGAGCTCACCGCGCGGGCAGCGGACGCCGGCGCAGTTGGCGATGCAGCCGAGGTCCGGGTCGCACACGAAGCCCTCCTCGCAGGTCACGCCGACGCACATGCGCGACACGCAGGCGCCATCCACGCACGTTTCGTCGCGCGCGCAGTCGTCGTCGCCGAGGCAGCGGTCGATGCACTCGCCCGCGTCGCACACGCTGCACTCGGGGTCGCAGAAGATATCCTCGCAGAGGTCGAGGCAGCGGCCCGCGAAGCAGTCCTGTCCGATCGGGCAGCGGATGCCCACGCAGGCGTCCACGCACTCGCCGGCGCTGCAGCGCTGACCGCCGGGGCACTCGACGCCTTCGCAGCCGTCCTCGATGCAGCGGCCCTCGTCGTTGCAGCCGAAGCCCTCGGGGCAGCCGCCCTCGAAGCAGACGTCGATGCAGGCGCCGCGGTCGCAGACGCTGAGCCCGCTCCCGCAAATGTCCTCGCCCTCGTCGACGGCGCCGTCGCAGTCATCGTCGAGGGCGTTGCAGACCTCGCTCCCGGCGGCTGCGACGGGCTGGCAGAAGGTGCCGCCGCCGGCGGCTTCGTCGCACTGGATCACGCCGGAGGCGCAGACGCCGAGCTCGCCGGTGTCGCAGGCATCGCCGGCTTCCGGGCAAAGCACGTCGCCGCTCCGGATCTGGAAGCGCCACACGCCCGCCTCGGGCCGCGGCAGGTTCGAGCCGGTGCAGAGCGCGTCGGCGATGCCGGGCATGCGGGAGCCCGGGAGCGCCACGAAGTCCGTGAGGTTGCCGGCGTCGAAGCCCGACTGGGCCTGGGTCCCGCCGAAGCCGTTGGTCCCGCCGGAGGCCTCGCCGGTCTCCCACTCGCAGCGGTTGAAGCGGAACTCCACGTCGAAGTCCGTCGCCCCGTCGCCGCAGGTCGGCAGCGCCGTCAGCAGCAGCTGAAAGTTCATCCGAAGATCGTTGCGGCAGTTGAAGTAGCCGACGTCGTCCCAGGTGACGATCATCCGCCCGGGCTCGAGGGTCCACCACACGGCGTTCCCGAGGTCCGCGTCCGTCGGGCACACGCTCGAGAGGTCCGTCGTGCACTCGGACGTGCCCGGGGGCTGGCGGATGTCCACGTCGGCCCAGTAGGGCGCGATCATCGGCTGCGACGCGATGGGGAAGGCGTCCGGCGTGAAGGTCCGGAGCGGCCCGCCGAAGGTCAGGTTGCCGTTCGTGTTCACGTAGACCTGCGTGAACGTGCCGCCGAAGAACTGGAGCCCCGACGGGAAGGCCGGCGTCAGATCGATGGGCAGCGACGAACCGTCGTCGTTGCGGAAGAGGCACTCGCTGCCGTAGCCGCGGGGGCCACCGAGCGTGGTCAGGAGCGGCGCCTGCGCGCTGGCATGGGCGACGCATGCGAGGGTCGCGGCGGCGGCGGCGACGGCGAGCGCGCGGGGAAGGGTGGTGGCGTTCATTGGATGATCACGTCGTCGAGGCCGAAGCCGTCTTCTTCGATGGAGGCCGCGTTGCTCACCATCGCGAAGCGCACGCGCACGTCGTCCTGGCCGGCGGCGCCGGTGAGCGTATTCGAAGCGCGGGCCCAGGCGTTCGGGAAGCCGCTCAGGCCGTCCCAGAAGTCACCGCTCAGGTCGTTGTACCAGTTGGTGCCCGTCCCGAAGGCGCCGAGCTTGGTCCAGGTGCTGCCGCCGTCCGTGCTGATCTCGACGAAGACGTGGTCGTTCGTCGCCTCGAGCTCGAAGAGGCGCGAGAAGCTGATCTCCGGGTCCGCGGTGAAGGCCGAGGTGTCGAAGCAGGGGCTCGTGAGGAACGAGCTCTGGTCCGGCTGGTAGTCGGCGCCCGGCGCCGTGACGAAGGCCCGGCTGCCGGAGTCGGCGCTCCGGATGAAGCTGCCGCCCGTCGTCGGCACGACGCCCCAGGCCCAATCGGCGTTCGTGCCGCTCACGAGCCAGCCGCCGGGATTGGTCTCGAAGTCCTCGAGGTAGCGCGTCGTCGTCGTGATCACGACGGGCGCGCGGATGGAGAGCGAGTCCGCGTCGTTCGAGGCATTCGTGTCGCCGGCCGCCGAGACGAAGGCACCGAGCGTCGTCGTGGCGGAGGTCGTCGTCCGGAAGGTCTCCCCCGGGTCGAGGCGCGTCATGACGGTTCGCACCGAGGGGACGCCGTCGACGAGCGTGGTGAGATCGAAGCGGAGCGACTCCGCCGTGCCGACGTTGGTGACCTGGATCTCCCCGGCGTTGCAGGCCGTCGCGCTCTCCACGATGGTCGTCGCGAGGTCCGGCTGGGGCGCTGCCACGCGCACGTCGTCGATGGCGAAGCCCTCTTCCGTGACGGATCCGTCCGATGAGAAGCGGAAGCGGAGCCGGACGTCGGCGAAGCCGTCCGTGCCCGTGAGCTGGGTCGAGACGGCCGTCCAGCCGCCGTTGCCCCCGTCCCACCACTGGTTGGCCGTGTCGTTGTACCAGCCCTCGGCGCCCGGGGCGGCGAGCACCTTCGTGTAGGTCCTGCCGCCGTCCGTGCTCACTTCGACGAAGCCCTCGTCGCAGCACGATTCGGTCACGTACCAGAGGTTGAAGCTCAGGATCGGGTCGCCTCCGGCGCCGCGCAGATCCATGGGCGGCGACTCGATGAAGGAGCTCTCGGAGTCGTTGTAGTCGCCCGTCAGGTTCGTGACGAAGGCGTTCGTTCCGTTGGCCGCGCGATCGATGACCGCGCCGGCCGGAGCGCCGCGGGCCCAGCTCGACGAGGTGCCGCCGATGGTGAAGCCGCCGGCGTCGGCCTCGAAGTCGACGTCGAGGAAGGCGGCCGGCGTCGTGCAGACCATCATGTCGCACATGCCCGACGCGCAGATCGCCGGGCCGGTGCAGGCCGTCCCGGAGGGGCAAAGGCCGCAGCCGCCACCGGCGCAGTCGATGGCCATCTCGCCGCCGTTCTGGATGCCGTCCTCGCAGCTCGTGCACGTGCCCATCTCGCAGCGGCCCGAGTCGCACTGCGCCGGCAGGGTGCACGTGAGCCCGTCGGCGCAGGGGCTGCAGTCGCCGCCGCAGTCGACGTCGCCCTCGCCCGCGTCGAGCACGCCGTTGGTGCAGGTGTCCTCGAAGACGCGCACGTCGTCGAAGGCCACGCCCTCGTCGGTCACGCTCCCGTCCGAGTCGAAGAAGAGCCGCAGGCGTACGTCCGACGATCCGGCGGCGCCGACCAGCGTGTTTCGGAGCAGGCGCCAGCCCCCCGAGCTACCGCGCCAGTCCGCGTCGCCGAACGCGCGCTCCGGGTACCAGTCGGGGGCGTCGCTCGAGCCCACCGTGGTGAAGGCGCCGCCGCCGAGGCTCATCTCGAGGCGCATGCCGTCGCAACAGTCTTCCGTCTCGTAGAAGACGGCGAGCTCGATGAGCGGGTCCCCGACGGCGCCGCTCAGGTCGATGCGCGGCGACTCCACGAAGGAGGCTTCGTTGTCGTCGTAGTCGCCGCTGAGGTTCGTGACCCAGACGCTCGTGCCGGTGAAGCCGCCGGTGAGCGTGGCCGTCGTCGGCGTCCCATAGGCCCACGAGCTGCCCGGCCCGCCAGAGGTCCAGCCACCGTCGCCGGCCCCGAAGTCCTCCTCGTAGAAGGTCGACGCGCCTTCGCAGATTCCGGCGGTGCAGGTGAGCGAGATGCAGTCGCTCGGCGCGGCGCACATGTCGCCACCGGCGCAGGGCCGGCAGTCGGCCCCGCCGCAGTCCACGTCGGACTCGGTCCCGTTCCGGACGCCGTCCTCGCAGCTCGTGCAGCTGCCGCCCTCGCAGCGGCCGGAGAGGCAGTCCTCGGGGAGCGTGCAGGCCGTGCCGTCGGGACAGCCCGGGCAGTCCGTGCCGCCACAGTCCACGCCGACCGCGCCGGGGTCCATCATGCCGTTGAGACAGAGCGCGCTCAGGCAGAAGCCGTCCACGCAATCTCCGCTCAGGCAGTCGCTGACGGAGACGCAGCGGAGGCCGAGGGCGCAGGGGGCGCAGTCGCCGCCGCCGCAGTCGAGGTCGGTCTCGGTGAAGTTCACCTCGCCGTCGAAGCAGTGCTCCGCGACGCAGAAGTCGTCCACGCAGCGGCCCATGGCGCAGTCCGTCATGGTGACGCAGCCCTCGCCGAGCCCGCAGCCCGGGCAGGTGGGGCCGCCGCAGTCCGTGCCGGTCTCATCGCCGTTGGAGATCCCATCGCGGCAGGTCGGGCTCTGACAGACGCCGCCGATGCACACGAGGCTGATGCAGTCGGGGCTGATGTCGCAGCGGAGCGTGTCGGCGCAGCGGGCCTCGCAGGTCTCGCCGCCGCAGTCGACGTCGGTCTCGTCGCCGCTGCGGACGCCGTCGAAGCAGGGGTCCGGCGGACCGAGGTCCGGCATGTCTGGGCCCATGTCCGGCATGTCGGGCCCCAAGTCGGCCATGTCCGGGCCCAGGTCGGGCAGCGCGATCATGTCGGGCCCCGCGTCGCCCATGTCCGGGCCGGCGTCCGTGGGACCACCGTCCACGTCGACGATCATGTCGACGCCGAGGTCGTCGGCCGGGCGCACGTCGGTCTCACCACAGGCCGCCAGGAGCGCCAGCGCACAGGTCACGTAAGCAAGTCTCATCGTCGTCGGCCTCCGGCCGTCGCCGAGCTCGCGCCCGGCACAACTCTCCGTATCACGAGGAGCCTGAGGCGGCTCACACGGCTCAGTTCTGATTGGCGGATGGACTGGCTTAGCCGGGCCCGGAGCGAATTCGCTGAGGAGGGCGGTCTTCTTTCCGTGGGCTCCCCAACCCACGGCGGTGCTGATTGGCGGATGGACCGGCTTCGCCGCGCCCAACCCTCGGTGGTGCTGATTGGCGGAGGGACCGGCTTCGCCGGGCTCGGAGCGCTTTCGCTGGGGAGGGCGGTCTTGCCGTGGGCTCCCCAACCCACGGTGGTGCTGATTGGCGGATGGACCGGCTTTGGCGGATGGACCCGCTCAGCCCGGGACGGACGCGAGGGTCTCGACGATGCGGACCCCTACCGGGTCCACCCAGAAGGCGAAGCGGCCGTCGTCCGGCGAGCCGTCGATCACGCATGCCGAGCCCGTCCGGAAGCCCGGCACCCGGTCGACGGCGAGGAGCTGACCGGCCAGCAGCCGCACGCGTGGCTCGTGGCTCACGAGCAGCACCTGCGCGTTCTTCGGCAGCTCGTCCAGCACCGAGAGCGCCTGCGCCGTCGTCCCCCGCTCCGGACCCAGGGCCGTGACGGCCGGAAGTGAGCCGCGGTAGGCGAGCGCGCTCGAGAGAATCTCTGCCGTCTGCACGGCCCGAACCAACGGGCTCGAGAACACGTGCGTGGGGCGAAGCCGCTCGCTCAGGAGCGTCCCGACGCGCTCCGCCCGCGCCCGGCCCTCGGCCGTGAGCCAGCGCGCGTCGTCACTCGCGGCCTCGTAGAGGTCGACGGCGGTGCTGTGGCGGACGATGCAGATGCGCATGCACGGCAAGTATACCGCGCTCGCGTCAGGCTGCCGTGAGCTCGACGCGCGTCGGGAGCTCGTCCGTGCGCTCTTCGGCGCGCGAGAGCCGTTCGACGAGGCGGGCCTCGACCTCGGCCCGGTCCGCACAGAGGGTCCGCAGCGCGCGCGCGGCGGCACGGGCGTTGGCGTAGCGGTCTTCCCGCGCGCGGCCGAGGAGCCGGGCCACGATGGCGTCCGTCGCGGCGGAGGCCTCGGAGACGTTCTCGAGGCGCGGCGCGTCCTCGCGGATGATCCGGCGAAGCAGCGCCGTCACGTTCGAGCCGCTGAAGGGCAGGCGCCCGGCGACGGCCTCGAAGAGCACGATGCCGAGCCCGAAGAGGTCCGCGCGGCCGTCCACGTCGGGGTTCCCGCTCGCCTGCTCGGGCGACACGTAGCTCGGCGTACCGAAGACCCGGCCGCGCTCGCGCTCCCGCTCGCCCTGGGGCGCGGACTCTGCGGCGCAGACGCCGAAGTCGAGGAGGTGGAAGCCCAGGGTCCCATCGGGGAGCGCCTCGAGCACGATGTGCTCGGGCTTCACGTCGCGGTGCACGTAGCCGGCGGCGTGGGCGTGCTGGAGCACGTCGAGCACGCGAAGCGCGATGGCGGCCACCTCGTCCTCGGGGAGCGTGCCCGTGCGGCGAAGCAGCCGGTGGAGACCTTCGCCGTGGATGCGCTCGAGCACCACGTAGGGCGAGCCGTCGTCCAGGGTCCCCTCGCCGATGGCGGGGACCACGGCCGGATGCGACACGCGGCGCGCCACCTCGGCCTCGCGCCGCAGTCGGCGGCAGAGGTCGCGGTTGTAGGCGTAGACCGGCCGAAGCGTCTTCACGACGCAGGGATGCCCGTCCCGAAGCCGCGTGGCCTCGAAGACCACCCCCGTGCCCCCCACGCCGATGCACGCGCCGAGGGCCCACCGACCATCGAGGGTCGTGCCCCGGAGCTCGGCGCGTTCTTCGGAAGGCATGCGACGACCTTCCGGGGTCGCCGGATCCCGGTCAAAAAAGCGGCGAAGCGCGCGCGGGGGCGTGCGTTTGCGCCGGGGCTCGGAGCGCGGGGCGGTCGCGGCCTCGCTCGTGCGACGACGTCCGCCGCGCAAGAGCCGGAGCAGCGCGCGGGCTCCTCCTCTTTTCTCCTTCGTCCGTCCCACCTTTCGAGCGAACGGCCGGGGCCCCGGGGCTTTGAGGGGCCTCGATCGGGGAGGGGCCCTCCAGGTGTCCTCAGAAGGTGAGGGCGACCTCGGCGATGCCCCAGATGTGCGCCCGGCGCTGGCGCTCGAAGACCCGGGACTGGACCACCTGCGCGTAGCGCACCCGCACCCGCCGGTAGCGCATGACGGCCACGAGGCGAAGCTCGTGCAGCACGGGCGCGCCCTCGACGTCGTGATTCACGCTCGCCGGCCGCGTCTCGAGCAGATGGTCGTAGAGGACGAGGCGTTGCACGTACGCACCGGCGAAGGCGAGGCCGACCCGTTTCTGCGAGTCGAAGGCGGGCGCGCTGAGCCGAGGCGAGAAGACGGCTACGTTCTCGACGTCTGCGAGGCGCCAGCGCACGAAGGCGCCCGCGCCGGCCGCGCCCTCGCGCCGGATGGTCCCCAGGTCGCCGGCGCCCCAGACCGTCGCGCCGGCCCGTCCGCCGTCGCCAAAGGCCGCGCCGCGCGCGTGGGCGCGTTCGAGCGCCACCTGCACGCTGACCCGCGAGGGCAGCTGCGTGGCCCAGCCTTCGGGCTGGTAGCTGCCCAGCACCGTATGAACGGCGCGCTGCGTCTGCTTCCCGAGTGCCCCTGGACCGACGACGCCGGCGCTCAGGTAGCGGCCGAGCGCGTCCCGGCGTCCCTGGAGCACCGCGCCGACTCGTCCGCGGAGCCAGCCCGCGTAGGGCCGGTCGCCCCAGGTGGGGGCCGGGAGCCGAAGAAAGCGCGGCGTGTAGATGGACTGCACCGCCGCCACGTCGAGGCTGAGCGCGCTCGGGCCCCAGCGGCGCAGCGCGAGGGTGGCGAGCCGGGCGTTGAAGGTCAGCGCGAAGAGGTTCGTGAAGTAGCGGTCCGAGTCGCCGAAGACGTCGTTGTCGAGGCGAGCCCCCAGCGTGTAGGGGCGCGGGGCCGGGTCCTCGGCGGCGGCCGGTACCGGCACGCTGGCCAGGAGAGCGCACGCGAGCAGAGAGGGGCCGAGCCGGCGGAGCACGGGGCGCAGTACGTCACGGCGCGACGGACGTTTCCAGCCGCGGCTCTCGGGCCCTCCTTTTTGCGCGGGCCGGTGGAGCTGCGGCGTTGACGCTGGTGCATCTCGGCGCGGATTCTCCCGCCATGCTCTCCGAGCAGCCCATCGCCGCGCTTCTCGTCCTCGCGGGGCTGTCGCTGCTCCCTTTCGCGTTCGTGGTCGCGACGAGCTTCGTGAAGATCAGCGTCGTCCTCTCCATCCTGCGCAACGGTCTCGGCACCGGTCAGGTGCCGTCGGGGACGGTGATCACCGGGCTCTCGCTCATCCTCACGCTCTACGTGATGACGCCCGTGGGCGAGGCCATGGCCGAGGCCGCGGCGCCGGCGGCCTCGCGCGTCGACCCCACCGCCCCCGCCGGCCCCGACGAGCTCACGGCGCTTCGCGAGGCCTTCGACGCGGGCAAGGAGCCGCTCCGTGCGTTCCTCGCGCGCCACGCCGGCGACCGAGAGCAGGAGCTCTTCGTCGATCTCGCGCGGCGCACCCGGGCGCCGGATCGCCGGGCCGACGTCGCCGCCGAGGACTTCCTCGTCGTGCTGCCCGCGTTCTTGGTGAGCGAGCTGAGCGAGGCCTTTCAGATCGGATTCCTGGTCTTTCTCCCCTTCCTGGTCATCGACATGGTGGTCGCCAACGTGCTCCTCGCGCTCGGCATGCACATGCTCTCGCCCACCACGGTCAGCCTGCCCTTCAAGCTCCTCCTCTTCGTGCTCGTCGACGGCTGGACACTGCTCGCCCGGGGCCTGGTGCTCGGCTACGCGGTCTGAGCGTGGCTGCCAAGAAGGCGAAGGAAAGCCCCTCGATCGGCTAGCGTGGGGGCGTGGGCGACTGGCTCCACGATGCGTTCCACCGCCCGACCACGGGCGCCTACCGTGGCGTCGAGGCGGCCGTGTGGCTCCTCGTGCTCGTCAGCGTGGCGCTGCTCGCGGCCGAGGGCGCCGTGGAGCGGAGCTCGCCGCTCGGGCAGAGCCTCGCGCTCCTCGACAAGGTGATCCTCGGCACCTTCGCCGTCGAGCTCCTCCTTCGGGTCCTGAGCTACCGGCCGCCCGAGCTCGCGGTCTTCCAGTTCGGCCCCTTGGGCCGCCTGCGAGCTCACCTCGTGGGTCGTCTCTCGCTCCTGCTCCAGCCGCTCCTGCTGGTGGACCTGGTCACCGTGCTCGCCGTCGTTCCGCAGCTCCGCGGGCTTCGCGCCGTGCGCCTGCTCCGCCTGGTCAAGACGGCGCGGGTCTTTCGCTACGGCAACCCCTTCGAGGGCCTCGTCACGGCGTTCCGCGCCGACAAGGTGCTCTTCGCCTTCGCCTTCACGGTGCTGGGCGTGGAGACGGTCGTCGGCGGCATCAGCCTCTACCTCGTCGAGCGCGGCGCCGAGGGCGCCATCGACTCCGTGGGCGAGGGGCTCTGGTGGGCCCTCGTGACCATCACGACGGTGGGCTACGGCGACATCACGCCGGTCACGGACCTCGGCCGCGTCGTCGCCGGCGCGCTGATGGTCGGGGGCATGTTCACCCTCGCGCTCTTCGCCGGTATCGCCGGCCACAGCCTCTTGAACGCGGTGCTCTCCATCCGCGAGGAGTCCTTTCGCATGAGCGGATACGTCGACCACGTCGTGGTGTGTGGCTACGAGCCCGGGGCGTCGCTGCTCCTCAAGGAGCTCGTGGAAGAGATCGACGCCGACGTCCGACAGGTCGTGCTCTTCGGGCCCGGCGAGCGACCCCCGGAGCTGCCGGCGAGCTTCGTCTGGGTGGAAGGCGATCCCACCAAGCGGAGCGAGCTGGACAAGGTGCGGCTCACCCACGCCGGCGACGTCGTGGTCATCGGGCGCCGCTCGCCCTCACCGCAGGCCGCGGACGCGATCACGCTGCTCACGCTCTTCACGATTCGCTCCTACCTCGCCGACAAGGACGTGCCCCGGCGGAAGCCGCTCCACGTCGTGGCCGAGATCCTCGATGCCGAGAACGTCGCGCACGCGCGCACCAGCGGCGCCGACGAGGTCATCGAGACGCGGCGCCTGGGCTTCTCCATGATCGCCCATGCCGTGGCCTATCCAGGCGTCGGCAACGTCACGAGCCGCATCGTCGGCGCGGGGGCGCAGAACTTCTACGTGGGACCCGTACCGCCGGAGCTTGCCGGGGAGAGCTTCAAGCAGGTGGCCCACTCGCTGCGGGAGACCCACGGCGTCATGGTGGTGGGGCTTTGCCAGGGCGAGCAGCACCGCGTGAACCCGCCGGACGACTTTGCCGTGCCCGCGAGCGCCGAGGTCGTCTACCTCGCCGAAGATCCGAGCCTCTGAGCGCGCGCGCGACAGGGCGCCACGCGGCTGATAGAGCCCGCCGGTGAGTGAAAGTACGGAAGCCGGCGCGACCGACGCCGACACGCGCGTTCGGCCCCTCCGCGTACGCCCCGGCGTGCGCTACCAGTGCCAGGGCGCCGGCCTCTGCTGCACGGACATCCACGCGATCGGTGAGCTGTCGAAGAAGGAGGCCGCGAAGCTGCGCCTCGTCGACGAGCGGGTCGTTCAATACAGCGACGCCATCGAGGGCTTCGTGATGGCCATGGACCCCGGCGGGCGCTGCTACTTCCTCGGCGACGACGACCTCTGCGCGCTGCACGCGCCCATGGGCGGCGCGCTCAAGCCCTACGCCTGCCACCGCTTTCCCATCGGCCTCGTCGCCACGCCCGAGGGCGGGCGCGTGACCACGGAGCATCGCTGCCCCTGCCGCACCATGGGCGAGCGTCCCGAGCTCACCGTCGAGGGCGCGACGCCGGCGCTGCGGGACCCGAGCGGCCAGGTACGCACCGCCTTTCACGTGGACCAGGTGCCGCTGACGCGTGACCACGAGGTGAGCTTCGCGCGCTACGTGGAGGAGGCGGAGACGCCCTTCCGCGAGGCGCTGCAGATGGCGGAGGACCCCGCCGACGCCTTCGACGTGGCGCCCTTCGGCGCGCTGACGGGCGAGGGCGTCACCTGGGAGCGCATCGCCACGGGCATGGTGGAGATCGAGGGGACGACGCGCGCCGACGAGGCGCGCCGCTACTTCGGCGACGCCATCCGCGCCTTCCACGGGGGGCGCGCCGGCCGCCGCAAGCGCCCCTGGGCCGGCGCCTTCGACCGCGTGGAGGAGAAGACGCCGGTGCCGACGGGTACGCCGACGGAGATGTACCGCGACTGGATCGAGGACGCGGTCTGGAACCTCTATTGGACGAGCTACTGCAGCTTCGCGCAGCTCCGCCGGGAGCTCGTGACGCGGCTCTGGGTGGCGCGGCACATCGAGCGGCGGCTCCGTCGCAGCAAGCTTCGCGCGGACCGCGCGGCGGCCGAAGCGATCTTCATCGTCGACCTCATCGGCACGAGCGACTGGTGGGAGCCCGTCGCGCACCGCTTCGTGGAGCGCTGAGCGCGCGTCTTCGTTGGCTCTCGCGCGTGTGTTGCGGCGCGGTCCTGGCGCGCGATGATGGTCGCATGCTTCGGTCGGTGGGGGTCGCTCTCGGGCTGCTGGCGCATGCGCCGGGATGCGCGGGTGGCGCGGCCGCGCCGCCGACTCCCACGTCGCTGCCCGACGTTTGCCGCACGCCCTCCGGGGCCCGCGCAGAGGCGTCGCTCGAGGCCGGCGAGCGCGACCTTCACGGCTACACGCTCCACGTGCGCGAGCTGCCCGCGGCGGAGCCGCAGGTCGTCACCTTCGAGCTCCGCGTGAGCGGCGCCAGGAGCCGGCGCCGCCTGCGGGTCGGTGGCACGCCGCAGCGGCCCTGCGGCCCCTACGCGGCTCCGGACGATCCCTGCGCGGAGGTGGGCATCGGTCTCTTCGCGACGGACCTGCAGGCTCGGCTCGCTGCGATGGACAACGCGGCGAGCGTCACGCTCCACCACGTCGAGGTGCATGACTGGGGCGACCTCGACGAGGCAGTCGTCGCGTTGGGCGACGCGCTGAGGGCGTGGCGCATGGCGGACCCCTTCCGCGTGGCGGTGCGGCCCATGAGCTGCGGGGTGCTGCTGAAGGGGAAGCGCTGAGCATGCGGGGTGCCGCCGTGCTCCTCGGAGTGGCCTTCGTGGCCGTCGCGATGCCCACCCGGGCGGACCTGGCCGTCGTGGACAGCCTGCCCTGGCTGCTGGCGAGCGCCGACGCCGTCGAGCCGGGCGAGGTGCGCCGGTGGCGCCGCTACGGCGCCGGCCCAGACTGGCTTCTCACGGTGGGCGAGGCTGGACCGCATCGACGCGTGGCCAGCATGGTGGTGCACCGCGCCGCGGCCTTCCTCGAGACCGACGATCCCGGCGCGGCCCTCGCCCCGGGGCAGCGGGTCATCGCCTTCGGCGCGCGGAGCGAGGATGGCCACCGGCTGGAGCTGAGGACGCTCTTTCGCGCGGGGCACGCGCGCGCCTTTCTCCGTGACGGACGCGTGGTGGAAGGGCTCGACGCCCTCGGCGAGATCGTGGGGGCCGGGCGGGGCACGCCGCCGCGCTGGCCGCCGAGGCCGGTGATCGTGCCGCTCGAGAGCGCGGCCTTCGGGACCACGGTCTCGCTGCGTCTCCCGGCGGATCCCGAGACCGAGGCCCTGCTGCTGCGGCGCCTCGAGCATCCCGAGGTCGCGCGTCGCGCGATGGCCGCGAGCGCCCTCGTTCCCTTCGAGTCGAGCGCCAACATCGCCCGGCTGAAACGCCTGCTGGGCGATGCGGGGCACTTCCCCGGAAACCCCGCTCGCGTCGTGTGCGTCCACGCGGCCCGGACGCTCCGCGCGTGGGAGGTGCCGCTCCCCGGGCGCCCCTGCGGGGGCGACGCGGCGCCCTGAAGGCCAGCCGGCCGGCTCGTGGCGAGGGCTCACCTTCGTCTGATGGACCGATCCGGCCGTCCCCGCGGCGTGCTAGACCCACTCCATGCCTCCGAGGAAGCTCCTTCCCCTGATCGGCTTCGCGCTCGCGTGCACCACCTCCACGCACGGCGGGACCGTCGACGCAGGGTCCGGCGACGACGAGGCGGACGCCTCGGCCGCGACCGATGCGCGCGTCGACGCAGGCGCTCCCGAGACCGTCGAGCAGATGGTCGCGCGGATTCGCCGCGACGTGGAGCCGGAGTACGAGATCGCGTACGAGGGCGCGCGCTTCGTGCCGCCGGCCGGGCAGACCCTGCTCGTCATCGGGCAGACCCTCGGCGGCATCGACGAGCACGTCGCGAGCTTCCCGGACGAGCCGCTTCCCGGCGGCTGGGCGGCCTACTGGGGCATTCCGAGCACGGACGGGCTCACCGAGACCTCCCTGAGCGACACGGGCGGCCGGCAGAACCACCAGCAGCTCGTCGACCGCTTCCCGAATACGGTGCTCCAGAGCGGCCTCTGGATGGTCGGCACCTGGGACGTGGCCAAGGATACGGCGGCCGGGAGCTACGACGACGTGGTGCGCGCCTTCGGGGCGTGGGCGAAGAGCACCGAGCGGCCCATCTACCTCCGCATCGGTTACGAGTTCGACGGGCCCCACAACGAGCTCGAGCCGAGCGACTACGTCGCGGCCTACCGCCGCATCGTCGATCTGCTCCGCGAGGACGAGGTCGAGAACGTGGCCTTCGTCTGGCACTCCTACGCCGCGACGCCCTTCGGCGGGCGACCCGTCACGGCGTGGTGGCCCGGCGCCGAGTACGTCGACTGGGTCGGCATCTCGCTCTTCGGGCACATGTACTCCTCGAGGCCGAGCCGCGACCTCGAGGCCGTGCTCGACTTCGCGCTCCAGCAGCGGAAGCCCGTGATGGTCGGGGAGGCCACGCCGACCGAGGGCATCTCGGAGCGGAGCGATCGCGCGTGGAACACGTGGTTCGTGAACCTCTTCTCCTTCGCCTACGCGAAGAACATCAAGGCCATCAGTCTCATCAACGAGGACTGGCGTCGCTTCACGTTCACGACGCGTTGGGGCGACGCCCGGCTGCAGAACAACGACCGGGTCGCCGAGGCCTTCTTCATGGAGACGAACGCGCCGCGCTATTTGAAGCAGAGCCCGGAGCTCTTCGAGACGCTCGGCTACACGCCGCCCGGGGATCGCTAGCGGCGTCGCGGTAGCGCGCGACGCAGCGCGCGCACCGCGTCGCGGAGCTCGCCCTCGGTGCCCTTGGCGAAGCTCAGGCGCAGCGCCGGTGCCGGCGCGCCGTCGAAGGTGAAGTCCGCGGCCGTCCGGATGCGCACGCCCTGGCCGAGCGCGCGCTTCTTCCAGGCCTCGACGTCGAGGTCCGGGGCGGCATCGGCCCAGAGCGCGAGCCCGCCCCGCGGCACGTGGAGCGAAAGCTGCGGAAGGTCGCGGGTCGCGGCGTCGACGAGAGCGTCGCGGCGCGCCGCATAGGCCTTGCGCATGCGGCCGACGTGTCGCTGCAGCTCTCCCTCCTCGAGGAGCTCGGCGATGGCCGCCTCGACCGCGAGGTCGCCCTGCCGGTCCACGATCTCGCGCCAGCGCGCCATGCGCTCGAGCACCGCCGGCGGCGCGACCACGAAGCCGACGCGTGGCCCGGGCGCGAGCACCTTGGAGAGCGTGCCCACGTAGATGACCGAGCCGCTGGTGTCCCGGCTCGCCACGGGCAGTACGGGCCGGCCTTCGTAGTGGAGCTCGTGGTCGTAGTCGTCCTCGATGACGGCGAGGCGGTGGCGGCGCGCGAGGGCAAGCAGGGCCTGGCGGCGCGGCGCCGAGAGCAGGGCCGTCGTGGGGTACTGGTGGTGCGGCGTCAGGTAGACGGCGCGGAGCCGTCGTCGGTCCGCGAGGGTGGCGAGCGCCTGCACGTCGAGTCCCTCGCGATCCACGGGGACCGGCAGGAGGCTCGCACCCTCCGAGCGAAAGGCGTCCCACGCCGGCCGATACCCGTAGGACTCCACGGCCACGACGTCGCCCTTGGACAAGAGCGTGCGCGCCACGAGCCAGAGGCCCATCTGGCTCCCGCGCACCACGAGCACGTCCTCGGCCCGCGTGGCGAGCCCGCGCCGCGTCGCGAGCATCTCGGCCAGCGCGGCCCGGAGGCGCGGATGACCCTCCGGCGGGCCATAGTCGAGCCAGCGCCGGCCCGCGCGTGCCAGCACCCGGCGGTAGGCGCGGGCCAGCGCCTCCGTCGGGAGCAGGCGTAGGTCCGGGAGACCGCTGCCGAGGTCGTGCCGCGCGTCGGGCCAGGGCCGCGGTGTGGGTGGCGGCGCCCCGAGCGCGTAGGCGGCGCTTCCAGGCACGAACTCGCGTTCGCCCCGGGCGAAGCGCTCGGGCGCGACGTCCGTGACGAAGCGCCCGCGCGCGGCTTCGGTGCGGAGCCAGCCCTGGGCTTCGAGCTCGTCGTAGGCGGCCGTGACGGTCTTGCGGTGTACGCCGAGCTGCGCCGCCAGGGTGCGGGCTCCCGGCAGCCGCTGCCCGGCGACGAGTCGGCCCCGGAGCGCGTCGCGCCGGAGCGCGTCGGCGATGCGCACGTAGAGCGCTTGCGCGTCTTCGGCGGTCTCCAGCTCGAGCTGCCAGGCCATGAGCTCGGCTTATCAGGCGAAGGCGCGCACGCGAAGAACTGGTCCCCTCGATTTTGCTCATCTGGCTCCATTGGAGGAGCCAGCTGCGACCACCTTCGCGCCATGACCTCATCGACCTCGCACCCGTCTTCGCCCCCTCGCCTCCGCGCTGGCCCGCGCCCTCCCGTGCCCGCCTATCGGGGCTCGACGGAGGACGCCTGGGCTCTCTTCGCGCGGACGGCGCTGCATCGCTTCGCCTTCACGGACGGGGACGGCGCGCCCGTGCTCCGCACCCTCAACGGCGTGGTACATGCCGGCGCCCTCGTCGTGCACGGCGGCCGCGCGGGTGAGAAGGTGGCCATGGTCGGGCGGCCGGTGGTCGTGGCGGCCGAGGAGCACCTCGCCACCATTCCGAGCACCTTCGTCGACCCCGAGCTCGCGTGCCCCGCGACCACCTACTACCGGAGCGCCATGGCGTGGGGCGTGGCAGAGAGCGTCGACGACCCCGCCGCGAAGGCCGCCGCGCTCCAGGCGCTCATGGAGCGCCAGCAGCCCGAGGGGGGCCACCTTCCCGTCGACGCGCGCGAACCGCGCTACGCGAAGGAGCTCCGGCGCCTGGTCGTGATCCGCGTGGCGCCTCGACGCCTCGAAGCGCGCTTCAAGCTGCATCAGCAGAAGCCCGCCGCGCGCATGGAGAAGGTGCTCGAGGGGCTCTGGCGCCGTGGCGGGCCCGGGGACCTCGACACGCTCGAGGCGGTCCGCGCGGCGCATCCGGCCGAGCTCCGACCGGACTGCCTAGCGGTGCCCGAGGGCGTGCTTCGCGTCCGGCCGGGGGCGGCGGCGCTCGAGGCGGCGGTGGCGCTCGTCGCGCAGGCCTACTGGAACGTCGGCGTGCCCCGGGACGTCGTCGCGAAAGGGCATGAGGGCAGCAGCGCCTGGATGGTCATCGAGGAGAGGGGCGAGGTGCGCGCCACGGCTCGCGCGCAGGCCGACGGGAAGAACGCCTGGATCTACGACGTGGCCGTCGCGCCGGCGCATCAGGGCCGCGGCCTCGGCACGGCCCTCCTGCGCCGCCTCCTCGACCACCCCGCGCTCCGCGGGTGCCAGCGCGTCTTCCTGATGACCAAGGACGCTCAGCGCTTCTACGCCCGGCTCGGGTTCGCTGAACCGAGCGAGAAACACGCGACGATGGTGCTGCACCGGGCCAGCTAGACGCGCTCGAGCACGGTGGCGATGCCCATGCCGCCGCCGATGCAGAGGGTCACGAGCGCCGTCTGCAGATCCCGGCGCTCGAGCTCGTCCACGGCCGTCTGGAGCAGCATCGCCCCCGTGGCGCCGAGCGGGTGCCCGAGGGCGATGGCGCCACCGGCGACGTTCACCTTGTCCCGGTCCACGCCCAGCTTCCGCATGGTCTGGAGCGGCACGACGGCAAAGGCCTCGTTGATCTCCCAGAGGTCGATGTCGGCCGGCGTCATCCCGGCCATCTTCAGCGCGCCTTCTCCGAGGCCGGCGCGGGGGCCGTCAGCATGATCACGGGCTCGGCGCCGACCGTGGCGATGGCGCGAATGCGTGCGCGCGCCGTGAGGCCGAAGCTGTCGAGGCCGCGCTTCGACGCGAGGAGCACGCCAGCGGCGCCGTCCACGATGCCGCTCGAGTTCCCGGCCGTGTGCACGTGCTGAATCGTGCCGGCCTCCGGGTACTTCTGAAGCGCGATCTGGTCCATCGTCTCGCCCTGCGGGCCGATGGCCATGGCGCCCATGCGCTCGAAGGCCGGCGCGAGCGTGGCGAGCGATTCCGCCGTCGTTCCGGGCCGCGGGTGCTCGTCGCGATCGAGCGCGAGCTCGCCGGACTCGGGGTCGTTCACCGGAAGGATGGAGCCCTCGAAGGCCCGTGCCTCGATGGCCGCCGCGGCGCGGCGCTGGCTCTCGAGGGCGAAGGCGTCGACGTCCGCGCGCGAGATGCCCTCGAGCGTCGCGATGAGGTCCGCGCTGATTCCCTGGGGCACCTGGAAGTGCCGCTTCCGTAGGTGGTGATTGTTCCCGTCGATGCCCGCCTGGTCCGAGCCCATGGGGACCCGGCTCATGCTCTCGACGCCGCCGCCGACCACGAGGTCCTGCTGGCCGCTCATCACGCCCATGGCCGCGAAGTTCACGGCCTGGAGCCCGGAGCCGCAGAAGCGGTTGAGGGTCACGCCGGTGACCTCCTCGGGCCAGTCGGCGGCGAGGATGGCGTTGCGGGCGATGCAGGCGCCCTGCTCCTTGGCCTGGCTCACGCAGCCGACGACCACGTCGTCGACCTTCGCCTTCGGGATGCCCGTCTTGTCGGCCAGGGCGTTGAGCGTCTGGGCCATGAGCTCTTGCGGGTGGATGCCGCTGAGCGCGCCCTTGCCGGCCTTGCCGCGTCCGCGCGGCGTGCGCGCGGCGTCCACGATGTATGCCTCGGTCATCGACTCGGTCCTTCCTGGCGGGTCGCTTTCACGGCGCTCAGAAGCCCATGATGCGGGCGGTGGCGTAGCGCATGACCTCGGTGGTGCCGCCGCCGATACGCAGCAGGCGCGCGTCGCGCCAGGCCCGCGCGACCCAGAGCTCTTCGAGGTAGCCCATGCCGCCGTGGAACTGGAGGCATTCGTCCATGATCTCGCCCGTCACGTCGCCGACGTAGGCCTTGGCCATGGAGATCAGTCGCGTGGTCTCCATCGAGATGGGCGACTTCTTGACGTGCTTCTCGTTGTTGTAGGCCTCGGCGGCTCGGTAGGTGAGGGCGTGCGCGGCCTCGTACTTGGCGTAGAGGTCGACGAGCTTCTGCTGCCAGTACTCGCGCTTGATGAGCGGCTTGCCGAAGGCCTGGCGCTCGCGGCCCCACTGGACGCTGCGGTCGAGGGCCATCTTGGCGCCGGCGAGGCCCGAGGTGCAGCCGACGACGCGCTCCGACTGGAAGTTCTGCATGAGGTACATGAAGCCCATGCCTTCCTTCCCGAGGAGGTAGCGCCGCGGGATGCGGACGTCCTCGAAGAAGAGCTCCGCGGTGTCGCTCGACCAGTTGCCGAGCTTCTCGAGCTTCTTGGAGACGGCGAAGCCCTTCACGTCGGTCGGGCAGAGCAGGATGGAGATGCCGTTGTGCCCAGCGTCGGGGTTCGTCTTCACCATCAGCGTGACGAAGTCTGCCTGCGTGCCGTTGGTGATGTACGTCTTCGAGCCGTTGATGACGTAGTCGTCGCCGTCCACGATCGCCGTGGTCCGGAGGCCTGCGACGTCCGAGCCGGCGCCCGGCTCGCTCACGCCGAGCGCCGCGATCTTCTCGCCGCGGATGGCCGGCTCCAGGAACTCCTTCTTCTGCTCGTCGGTCGCGAGGTCGGCGATGGCCGGGGTGGCCATGGCGGCCTGCACCAGCAGACCCATGGTCACGCCGGCGGCGTTGCAGCGGGGCAGCTCCTCGCTCGCCACGACGGCGAACCAGAAGTCGCCGCCCGCGCCGCCGACGTCCTCGGAGTAGTGCGCGCCGAGGATCCCGAGCTCGCCGGCGCGCTCGAAGACCGAGCGGGGGAAGATCTTCGCCTCCTCCCATTCGTCCACGTGCGGCGCGAGCTCCTTCTCGGCGAAGTCGCGAACGGTCTTTCGGAAGAGGTCGTGCTCCTCCGCGTAGGGCGTCGAGTAGGGCGTAGTCGTCATGGGATCCCCGGCACCGCGCTCCAACCCGGCGGACGCGGTGAATGAGCGTTCATTTACTAGCCGAGTCCGCGTCGCCCGACAAGAGACTCGGCCCGTCGTTCCGTGAGCGGGATGCGTCGTACGCGCGGCTGCCCGGAAAGACTGCGAAAACGCGGGGCGTTGGTTTCGTTAGTACGGTCCGTCCCCTCGGGTGGAGCGGGCGGCGAGGGCTTCGGCGACGGCTTCGAGGGCGGGGATGGCCTCCTTGAGCTTGGCCATGGTGGCGGCGTCGAGCTCCGCAGCGACCTCGGCTTCGATGGTCGCCAGATGGACGAGGCCCTCGAGCATGCCGCGGCGCCCGGCCGTCGTGAACGCCACGCGACGTGCCCGGCCGTCGTCGGGGTCCGGCCGGCGCTCGACCATGCCCATGGCTTCGAGGTCGCCGACGAGCTGCGCCACGGCCTGCCTCGAGATGCCGAGCTTCTCCGCCAGCTCCGATGGCCGGGTGCCCGCGAGGTCGATGTGCGGGAAGAGCGCCATGTGCGCCGGGCGTGGCGTCGGGCCCGCCGCGACGGGGAGCGTCCGGAGCGCGTGCTCGTTGAGCAAACGCGCGCAGCGAAAGAGGCGCTGCAGCAAGCTGCCGTCCTTGGCCGCGCGAAGCTCGTCTTCGAACCCAGGGGTCATGACCGCAGGCTAGGCGTTGCGAGGAAGTTGATAAAGAGCGCTTGACTAAAATGATTAAGGACTCTTTATTAGATGCATGACCGACGTCACTCCCGATCTTCGCGGCCCCTCGCCGCTGGCCCCCGGCGTCTGGCACGTCGAGGGACGCCTCCGCCTTTCGCCGGGGATCCACTTCCCGGTGCGCTCGACGCTCGTCGATACCGGCGAGGGCCTCGCGCTCGTCTCGCCGCTGGGCTTCGACGACGAGACCGCGGCGCGCATCGACGCGCTTGGCGCCGTGACCTTCCTGGTGGCCCCGAACCTCTTCCATCACCTCTTCCTCGAGGCGGCGACGGCGCGCTGGCCCGAGGCGAAGGTCCTCGCGCCACCGGGCCTTCGGTCGAAGCGGCCGGGGCTGACCATCGATGGTGATCCCTCGTCGCTACCCGGCGTCGAGGTGCACCGCGTGGCGGGCATGCCGAAGCTCGAGGAGCACGCCCTCTTCCACCGCCCGAGCGGAACGCTCGTGGTCACGGACCTGGTCTTCAACATGCACCGGGCGCACACGGGGCTGACGCGCTTCATCCTGAAATACGTCTCGCGTGCCTATGGCCGCGTGGCGGTGAGCGGGCTCCTTCGCTGGCTGACCAAGGACCGGCCGGCGGCGGCTGCCAGCCTCGACGCGATCCTCGCGCTTCCCTTCGAGCGCCTCGTCATGGCCCACGGCGACGTCGTCGAGGAGGACGCGCGCGCGCAGCTCGCCGCGGCCACGCTCGCGCTCCGAGGCAAGCCGGCGGCGCCTGCGCTCCTGGCCTAGCGTCGGGGCACGAGGCAGCGACGTCGCGGGGGATCGCGTCGATGCTTCGTCCGAGGCGTCGAGTGGCCTCCCCGCCGGAAGGCATCGAACGGAAACTACGCCGCCTTCGACCGAAGCTCCGGGCATGGCGCCCGAGGCGTGGCTAGCCTTTCCAGGTGCGACGGCTCCGCCTCCACGGGCCGGCGCGGATTCGCCCCGGTTCGCCCTTTCGCGTCAGCCTCGAGCTCGACCCGCGCGGCGGTGTGCCCCGCCCGCTGACGCTCCGCCTCACGCGAAGCCGGCGCCTGCTCGGTGACGCCCAGGCCCAACGCGACCTGGTGCTCGAGCGGCAGATCGCGCGCGATGCGCTGGCGGACGGCCACCACGCGCTCTCCCTCGTGCTGCCCCGCGAGGTCCTCCCGAGTCACGAGGGCCTCGCCGGCTGGCTTCGCTATGCCCTCTTGCTCCAGGCGCCGCGGCGCGAGCCGCTCGTGCGTCCCGTCCACGTCGAAGCCTTGGAAGACGTCAGCCCACGCGAAGCCCGCGTGCTGACCGCGGAGCGCATGGACGGTCGCCGCTTCGGCTTTCGCGCACGGCTGCCGGATGGCGTGGCGCACCTCGGCGGCGTGCTCACGGTAGAGCTCCGGCTTCACAACGCGGCCCTCGGCCGCTACCGGAGCTTCGCGGCCACGCTCTCCTGCATCGAAGCGGGCATCGAGCGCCTGCAGTGGGCCGAGCACCTGAGCGAGGAGCACCTGCGGCTGCCGCAGCGCCGGCTCTATCTGCCCGTCGCGCGTCAGGGGCCGCCGAGTCGAGCGCGCGCGCCCGAGGTGCGCTGGCGCCTGACCCTGCGCCTGGAGGTCGAGGGAGCGCCGCGCGCGCTCGCGGCGGTGGCGGACATCCCCGTGCTGGGAACGCCGCCGCCCTGGACGGCGCCGCCGCTCCTCGCGGCGCGGGGCGAGGTGCGTGCCTGGGCTTCCGGCCGAGGAATCCAGCTGCGCTACCCCCCGCTGGGGCGCCCGCTGGACCTCGGCCCCGCCTCCGGCCCCGCGCGGGGCCTCCCGCGAACGCTCGCTCCCGCGGCCTCGACGCGCTGGCTTCGGGCGCATCGGCTGCGCGGGGTGGACCCGACGCAGGGCGAGGCGCTGCTCAACTCGCTCCTGGCGGTCGGCCTCGCAGGCTTCGCCATCACCGACGGCTGGGAGGCGGGCCTCGACCTGGTCCCCGAGGCCCCCACGGCGGAGCTTCCACGTCGCGCCGGCGCGCTGGTGGACGCGCTCGCCGGCCACCTGGGCGCGGAGCGTCAGGTCGGTCCCTACCGCTGACGCGCGCCTCGGCGCGCGTCAGAACGCGGCGGCCGAGATCGCGTCGGCGTCGCGCAGGTCCACGGGGGTCGGGCGGAAGAACTCGCGGCGGTTGAGGTTGCCGGCGCCCGTGGCCCAGCGGTAGCGAAGGCTCAGCAGGCCGAAATCGCCGCCTCGGCGACCGAGGTTGTCTCGGGCCACGGCCGGCGGGATGTAGGCCATGCGGAGCTGGAGGCGAGCGTTGATGTTCGCGCGAAAGGTCGCGCCCGCGCGCAGCACGACGAGATCCCGGTCCGGGTTCCCGACGAGCTCGCCCACGAGCCCCAGGGCCAGCGACTTGGCGGGGCCGAAGCGGAAGGCATAGCCCACGCGCGTCCGCCAGACCCAGGGGGGATCGACGATGATCTTCAGCGTGCTCTCGTACACCCGACGGTCGACGCCAAAGCGATCGGGCTCCCCGTCGCCGTCGTCGTCGATGTCCTCCGAGGGCACGCGGCTCACGTAGGTGACGGACGTCTCGCTGACGATGGCCCCGGGCCCGACGGGGATCGCCAGCGTGAGCTCGGCCTCGTTGGACAGATAGCTCGCGACGGTTCCATCCCGGATGGCGAACGCGCGCGTCGTGTACTCGTCTGCGTCCCCCTGCCGGGGCGCGCTGAGGTAGCTCCCCGCGTTGGCGACCCCGTAGCGGGTGCCCACGCGCAGGTCGAAGAACCCGTAGCGCGCCCGGATACCTCCGTAGGCTCCGGCGGAGTTCGGCGTGACGATCGGGTTCACATCGATGCCCACCCAATCGTCGTGCGGCCTCCCCCAGCCCGCGCGGATGCGCGGCCGGGCGTAGATGAAGCCCACGTCGAAGGCGCCGGCGAGGAAGCCCCGGGTACGTCCCAGGCTCCAGGGTGTCGGCCGCGGCCAGCGCCGGAGCGGCGGGCCAAAGAGCCGGGGGGGGGGGGGGGGCGGGGGGGGCGAGGGGGGGGGCGGGGCGCCCGCGGCGGCGGGCGGGGG
>CALCTH010000531.1 GCA_937893795.1 uncultured Myxococcales bacterium
GCTGCCGCCACGGCCTCCGCCACGGCCTGAGCGGCCTCTGCGACCCCTTCGGGATGGGGCGCGCTCTCGTCGTCCTCGCGGCGGACCAGCTTCGAAATCGAGGCGGGCAGCGACGTGATGCTGCGCTCGCGGCCGTCCTGGATGAAGGAGCGAAGCGTGCTCTTCCGGGTCTCGCTCTCGCCCTTCTTCTCTTCCTCGTAGATGATCTGGGCGAGGGTGACGTTCGTGAGGTCTTCCTTCGACTTGTTGTCGATGATCTTCACGTCTTCGCCCTCCCGAACGAAGACGGCGACCTGCTGGAGCGTCACGTAGCGGCTGTCGCGGGTGTCATAGAGCTTCCGGTTCGCGTAGCGCTTGATGAGGCGCGCTTCGCGGGGCGCGTCGCCGGAGGGCGCCGCCCCAGCGTCCGCAGGCGGAGCCGCGCCGGGGCGCTCGGAGGGACTCGCGCTGTCGGAGGGGCTTGCGCTCACGGGGTGCGTGGCTCCTGGGTCGCGGCGAAGCCATCGCTCCGACGCTCGAACGCGATAGCGTGGCTTTACGCGCTGCGTCAAGAGCGCGCCCCGGCCCGGCCATGGAGCCCGCCATGGTTCGCGCGGCGTCGCCCGCTATGCTCTCCCCGTGAGTCGCTCGCGCGCCCCGCCGAAGGCCCCCACCGGGCCGGCGCCCGGACCGGCCTTCTCCGCGCTCGCCCGTCGCGTGGCGGCCGTGCCGGACATGGCGCTGCGCATTGGCTACGTCTCCCGCGCGCTCGAGGCTTATGACGCGGAGCGGCTCGCATCGGAGATCGACGTCGTGGGCGAGGGCGTGGCGCGGACGCCGGACCAGGCGACGCTGCTGCTCTCCGTCGTGGTCGCGCTCCAGGATCCGCGTCACCTGGCGCTACGTCGGGAGGCCGCCGCCCTGGCCCAGCGCCGCGCCCGGACCCTCACGGCCGGGTTGCTCCGCCCTCCAAACCCCGAGATCCCGGAGGCTGGCACCTTGCCCGTGCCCGACTTCCGAAAGGGGCGTCCGCTGCCCCTCGGGGAGCGTAAATCCCTCGCCCGCGGTCGGGACCGCACGCTCCTCCAGCGCGTCCTCCAGGACCCGCACCCCGCGGTCGTCCGGATCCTGCTCGGCAACCCGACGCTCACCGAGGCCGACATCGTACGACTGGTCGCCCGGCGGCCGGCCCACCCCGAAGCCCTCGCGCGCGTGTTCCAGAGCCCGCGATGGGTCGTGCGCTACGCCGTCCGGGCAGCGCTGCTGCAAAACCCCCACTGCCCGCGAGACATCGCCCTCGCCTGCGTGGCGCTCCTTCGGCGCTCGGACGCGAGACGGCTCGGGCGCGCGGCCTCCCTCGATACCGCCCTGCCCGCCCCCGCCCGCCCCCTGCCGGCGCGCCCCCCCCCCCCCACCCCCCCCCCCTCTCCCCCCTGTCCCTGCAGGCGGCGCGCCGCCCGACGCTCCACTGAGACGCGGAAGCGCTCCCGCGACGGCGCTCAGCGGTCGACGAGGTCGGCCTCGGCGACTTCGTCGCGGGCCGCCGTGGCGCCCTCTTCGACCTGCTTCGAGGTCGGCGTCACGTCGATGTCGTCGTTCTCGTTCAGGCCGCGCTTGAGGTTGCGGATGGCCTTGCCCACGCCCTCGCCGAGCTGGGGGAGACGGCTCGCGCCGAAGACCAGCACCACGATGAAGAGGATGACGAGAAGCTCGCCCATGCCGGGCGTGCCGATGAGAAACTGGGGCATCACGTAGGGCTCCAGTGCCGGCGCGCCGGGCAGCGCCGCCACAGCTCGAACCTACGGGCCGGGACTCGGAGGAGCAAGGCGAGGCGCCCGTGCTATGAGCGGGCGATGGGACGGGTCCGCCTCCGCCGGGGCCACGTGCGGCCGCTCTGGGCCGGCCATCCGTGGGTCTATGCCCAGGCGGTCGCCGGCGTCGAGGGCGCCCCGGCCCCGGGGGACCTCGTGAGCGTCATCGACCCCGAGGGGAAGACGCTCGGGCTCGGCTTCTACTCGCCGAAGAGCGCCATCCCGGTGCGGATCCTGAGCCGTGACCCGGACGAGGTCTTCGGCGAGGAGGCCGCGGGCGCGCTGGCGCGACGCCTGGACGCCGCCAAGGCCTTGCGGGAGACGTCCCTCGGGCTGCCTGACGCCGCCTCGACGGCCTACCGACTCGTCAACGCCGAGGGCGATGCGCTGCCGGGCCTCGTCGTGGACGTGCTCGGTGACGTCGCCGTGATGCAGCTGGGTACGGCCGGCATGATGCGCCGGGAGGAGCTCCTCGCGGGCCACGTGGAGCGGGTGACCGGCGCCACGACGGTGCTCGGGGCACCCGTGGACGTCTCCCGTTCCGAAGGCTTCGCGAGCGAGGCTCGCGTGCTTCGCGGCCCGGCGCCCTCGGAGCTCGCCTTCCGCGAGCTCGGGCTGGAGCTGCGGCTCCCGGCCTCCCTGGGTCAGAAGACCGGCTACTACCTCGACCAGCGGTCGAATCGGGCGCGTCTGAGGCGCTGGGTCGAGCGCAGCGGAGCCCGGCGGGTGCTCGACGCCTATGCCTATGTCGGCAGCATGGGGCTGAATGCGTGCGTCGGCGGCGCCGAAGAGGTCATCGCCCTCGAGAGCTCGGCGACGGCCGTCGCGGCCGGGGCCGCCCAGGCAGCGCATGCGGGCTTCGAAGACCGCATCGCCTTCCGCAAGGAGGACGTGAAGCGCGCGCTGCCGGCGCTCCTGCAGGCTCGGGAGCGCTTCGACGTGGTCGTGCTCGACCCGCCCAAGCTCGCGCCCACGAAGCGCTCGCTCCCACGGGCGCAGCGCGCCTATCGGAAGCTCAACGCTCTGGGCCTCGGCCTCGTGCGCTCGGGCGGCCTGCTGATCACGTGCTCGTGCAGCGGGGCGCTTCGCCCGGAGGCGTTGACGCGGATCGTGGCCGAAGCGGCGAGCGATGCGGGCAAGCGCGTCCGGCTCCTCGCGCTCCACGGCCCCGGCGAAGATCACCCGACGCCGCCGGCCTTCCCCGAGGGCCGCTACCTCAAGGCCGCCTTTCTTCAGGTCGAGGACCGGTGAGCGGCGCGGAACCCCGGAGCGTACCGGCGCCGCTGACGTCGCTGCGGGCGGAGGTCCTCGCCGCGCTGCGCGGCGTGATCTTCGACGTGGACGACACGCTGACGCGCGACGGGGTGCTCGAGGCCGAGGCCTACGCCGCGCTCCACGAGCTCGCCGAGGCCGGCCTCGTGCTGGCCGCGGTGACCGGCCGGCCGCTCGGCTGGGCGGACGTCTACGCGCAGCAGTGGCCCGTCGCCTTCAGCGTCGGGGAGAACGGCGCCGGCTGGGCGTCCCGCCACGGGGGCAGCTTCCGCATCGGCTACGCCGACGACGACCTCACGCGACGACGTCAGCGCGCCACGCTGGAGCGCATCGCGGCCCGGGTCGCTCGCGAGATGCCGCACGTGCGGCCGGCCGCCGACCAGGAAGCGCGGCGCTGCGACCTCGCCTTCGACGTTGGCGAGGAGGCGACCCTCGGCCCTACGGAGCGCGCGGCGCTCGTGGCGCTCATCGAGGCCGAGGGTGCGCGGGCGACCACGAGCTCGGTCCACAGACCCGCCGGCCCGGGAGCCTGGGACGAGGCCCGGGGCGCCCGCACCGCGGCCGCCGCCGTGCTGGGCGGCGAGCTGCCGGCGGAGCATGGCCGCTGGCTCTTCGTCGGCGACAGCGGCAACGACGCCGCCGCCTTCGCGGCCTTCTCCCCGAGCGTGGGCGTGGCCAACGTGGTGGATCACCTTCCGCGGCTGGCGTCTCGTCCGGCTTACGTGACGCGGAACGACCGCGGTCGCGGCTTCGCAGAGCTCGCCCGCGCCATCCTCGCGGCGCGCGACCGTGCCGGAGGGGCCGCGTGAGCGCGGATGCCCCCCGCGAGGCGCGCGTCTCGACGCCCGTCGTGCTGACCCTCGTGAGCGCGATGATGAGCGTGGGCGTGCTCGCGCTCCTCGCGACGCGTGGCAACGAGCCGGCGGCACCAGATCCCGCCGTCACCCGGGTGGACGTGCTGGACGACACGCCCGAGCACGTGGCCGAGTCGTTCCTGGACGCCTGGCGGAAACGCGAGCACGACGTGGCGGCGCGGCTGGCGACGGGTTCGGCCCTCGCCCGGGTGCGCGCGCGGGCGGCAGAGGACGAGGCGCTGGCGGGACCCGAACGCGAGCTGAAGCAGAAGGTGTGGGACGCGATGGCCGCCGACCGCCTCGCGTTCTTCGTGGAGGAGAGCGAGCGGCTCCCGCGGGGCCGTCTGGCGCTCCGCGGCACGGCGGAGGGCACCTTTCTCGACGCACCCTACGAGCGTGCCCTCGAGTTCGTGACCGCCCCCGAGGGCGAGGCATGGCGCGTCGAAGACCTCACCTTCGGACCGATCCTCAGCGAGGTTCCGGAGCTACTGAAGCTCGAGGAGTAGGGGGCGCGCGGTCGATGGCGGAGGACGACGAGACGCTCCGGGAAGGAAGCGAGAGTCATTACCGGGACGCCGGCTACTACGACCAGGCCTATCGGCGTCGCGCGGAAGACCGGCGCTGGTACGTCGCCCTCGCCGAGGCGCGGCTCTCGCCTGGGGCCCGCATCCTCGAGCTCGGCTGCGGCACCGGGCGCGTGGGCCTGGCCCTCGCCGACGCCGGCTTCTCCGTGGTCGGCGTGGACGCGATGGCGCCGATGCTCGCGCGCGCCGAGGCCCGCCGGGGCAAGCGACCGCGCCGGGTCCGGGAGCGGCTCACCCTGGTGCGCGGCGACCTGCGCCGCGTGCGGCTGGGCGAACGCTTCGACCTCGTGATCAGCCCCTTCAACGTCTTCATGCACCTCTACCGGCGGCGCGACGTGGAGCAGGCCCTGGCGACGGTGGGAGCGCATCTGAAGCGCGGCGCGCGCTTCGCCTTCGACGTGCTGCTGCCCGACCCGGTCTCCCTCGGTCGCGATCCCGGCCGCGTCTACTCCGTGGGCCATGTGAGCCGCGGCGGTGTGCGCTACCGCTACCGGGAGCGCTTTCGCTGGGATCCCGCGGCGCAGGTCCAGCACGTCGACCTCGCCTTCCTCGGCGCAGCGGACCCCACGGAGTTCGAGCTCCAGACGCTCACGCACCGCCACTTCTTCCCGCAGGAGATCGAGGCGCTCCTCCACTACAACGGCTTCGCCATCGAGCGGCACGAGGGCGATTGGGAGGGCGACGCCTTAGCTCCCTTTCACGAGAGCCAGGTCATCGTCGCGCGCAAGCGAGGACGCTGACGGCGAGCGGCGACGCGGCCCGGGCGAGCCGACGCGTTCAGTGCGGCGCGGAGCGGGCCATCGCCGCCTGAAGCGCCTCGTCGTGCATCGCCTCGTGCTCCTCCGGGTCTGCCCAGCGGGCCTGACCGGCCTCCGGAAGCTGGTCGATGGGGTCGTAGTAGAAGAAGAACTGACCCGGCTTGACCGAGGGCGCCGTGTACACGCTGATGCCCGTGGTGCGGTCGTAGACCTCGTAGCTGTGCACGCCGCGCTTGCCGCCCCCGCCGGGCGCGTCGACCACGAAGGTCGGCGTGTTGAAGCCGGCCGTCGCGCCGCGGATCTGCTTCTCGAGCACCTCCGCCGTATGCACCGTGGTCCGGAGCTCCTCGACGCCCTTCACGAGGTCGTGCTGGTACACGTAGTAGGGGTGCACGTTCACGAAGGCGCAGCGCCGCACGAGCATGAGCATCGTGGCGAAGTCGTCGTTGACGCCTCGCTGGAGAACCGTCTGATTGCGCACGTGCAACCCCTCCTCGAAGAGCCGGCCCATGGCCTCCGCCGTGATGGCGGTGATCTCGTTCGGATGGTTGAAGTGCGTGTGGAGCATCACGTCCTTGCGGAGCTTGCGGCCCTTCTCGGCCACGCCCACGAGCGCGCGGAACCACTCGTCGTCGGTGAGCACCTTCTGCGGCATGACCGCAGGCCCCTTCGAGGCGAAGCGGATGCGCCGCACGTGCGGGATGGCGAGTAGCCGCTCGCCGAGCAGCTCGATCTGCTTGGCGCGCAGGTTCCAGGTGTCGCCCCCGCTGATGACGATGTCCTCGAGCTCCGGCCGCGTGGCGATGTACTCGAAGATGGTCTCCCAGCGCTTCGGCGACGCCTTGAGGCTGACCTTCTCGACCATCTCCTGGTCCGGGCCGACGGCATAGGAGCGCGTGCAGAAGCGACAGTAGACGGGGCAGGTGTCGAGGGCGAGGAAGAGCGCCTTGTCCGGGTAGCGATGCGTCAGGCCGGGCACCGGCGCGTCGGACTGCTCGCCGAGGGAGTCGAAGGTGAGCTGCGGAGGGGCCGGAAGGCGCGTCGACTTGGTCGGGATGAACTGCGTCCGGATCGGATCCTCGTAGGGGTGGTCCCAATCGACGAGCGAGAGGAGGTAGGGCGAGACGCGCACGGCCATTGGGGCCCGCACGAAGGCCTCCGCGGCGTCGCTCAGAAAGCCCGGGCTCGCGAGACCCTCGAGGGCGTCGAGGAGCTTCGACGCCTTGGTGATCGTGTGCTTGGCCTGCCAGCGGTGGTCCAGGAAGGTCTGCCGGTCGACGTCCGCGAAGGCCGGAATGCGCCGCCACCACTCTCCGTCGCGCAGCTCACGATGAGCATAGCTGGAGGGGTCGGCCGGGGGCCGGACCGGGGGGCGCGGGGCTTCATCGAGGACGGGGAGTTCCATGACACCACTCTAGGGGGAAAGGGATGCGACGTCGCAGGGCGGCCTCTAGCACGGCCCGCAGCGGCGGCCTCTGGCCCTCCTCACGGCATCGCCAGAGGGACGCGCGGACGCGTTGACGTCCCCGCTCCCCGCTGCGAGACGTTGCGCGTGAGCGACCTGACCCCCGCCGAGGTCGAGCAGCGCCTCGTCTTCGTGATCAGCCCGCCCCGGGCGGGATCCACCTTGCTCCAGCGCATGCTCGGCGCCCACGAAGCCGTGGCCACGCTGCCGGAGCCGCACCTCATCACGCCGCTCGCCTTCCTCGGCTATCACGACACCGTCGACGCGGCGCCCTACGACCACGTGAACGGTGCCGAGGCCATCCGGGCCTTCGTCGACGCGCTCCCGGCCGGCGAAGACGACTACGTCGACGCGCTCCGCGCCTACGCGACCACCCTCTACGGCCGCGCCCTCGCCGCGACGGGGAAGGCGCGTTTCGTCGACAAGACACCGGCCTATGCGCTCGTCCTGCCCTTCCTGATGCGGATCTTCCCGAGGGCGCGCTACATCCTGCTCACGCGGCACCCGCTGGCCGTCTTCAGCTCCTACGCGCAGAGCTTCTACGACGGAGACTGGGAGGCGGCCCACGCCTTCAACCCCCTGCTCGAGCGCTACGTACCGGCGCTGGCCCGGCAGCTCCGCGGGGAGGGGGCGCGCGTGCCGTGGATGCACGTGCGCTACGAGGCGCTCGTCGCGACCCCCGAGGCGGAGCTCGCGAAGCTCTTCTCCTTCCTCGACCTCCCGAACGACCCGGACGCCGTGCGCTATGGCGACAAGGCACCGCCCCCTTCGGGCATGGGCGATCCCATCCAGGTCGACCGCCGCTCGGCGCCGACGACGGCGAGCGTCGAGAAGTGGGCCGCGGAGCTCGCCCATGATCCCGCGAAGCGCGCCCTGGCCGAACGGATGATCGCCCGGCTGAGCGACGCGGATCTCGCCGCCTGGGGCCACGCGCGCGACGCGCTCTGGGCTCCCCTCGAGGCCGGCGCGCAGCGGCCGCCACCGAAGCCGCCGCGCAACGACTACACCTTCCAGCGCCGCGTGATGCTCGCGGCGCGGGCGCAGGTCAGCGCGCGCCCCGCCGCGAAGAAGGCGGTGCGCCGGCTTCGCTACTACTGCGACGTGCTCCTCCGCGACTCACTGAACGCTCGCTGAGCCCGCTCAGGGCGCCGTAATGGTGAGCTCGCCGCCGTCGCGAAGGTGGCCGTCGATGACCAGGACGAAAGGACCGAGGGCCTGCACCGTGAGGGTCGTAGGCTCGCCGGGGCGAAGCGCGACACACCCAAGCGCTCGGCCGTCGCAGTCGCCGT
Source organism: uncultured Myxococcales bacterium (assembly GCA_937893795.1). GTDB lineage: Bacteria > Myxococcota_A > Polyangia > Polyangiales > Houyiibacteriaceae > CALCTH01. The sequence goes on from CALCTH010000531.1 coordinate 8,013, forward strand.
CGTACGCCGCGACGGTGACGGCCTGCTCGCTCTGGGGCCCGGCCGCGAGAACCACGGTCACCTGGCGCGTGCCGGGCTCACTCTCGACGAGGTAGCTGAGGTCGGGAAGTCCGCGGTGGGTCGCACACGCCGGAGTGACCGTGTCCGTGAAGCGGGTCACGTCGGGAAAACCGAAGGGCCCTGACCCCTCGAGGCGAACGCTGTTCGGACAGGTCCCGGATCCGGGCGCCGTGAAGCAGTCCACGTAGTTGCCCCAAAACACGCCCCCGAAGGCGTCGCCGCGAAGGCCACAGTCGTCGAGCTGAGCGCGCAGCGCCTCCTCGTCGCCACAGCCGCAGTCCGCTTCGAGGCAGTCGGCCAGGCGACGGATCACGCCGATCTCGCAGCCGATGGAGACACTCGCCGAGGGGTCGAGGTCGAAGGCGTTCGCGAAGCAGGCCGCGTCGAAGCCCGTGGCCAGCTCGCGGCGAGCGGCACAGTCCTCGCTGGCCGGCGGCGCGCCGCACGCGCACTCGGCCGCGGCGAGGCGGGCGCTCTCCGCGTCGAAGCGCTGGAGCTGACCGTCGCGGTTGGGGCCGCAGGCGAGCGCCAGCGCGGCGCCCATCGCGAGCGGAACCAGAAGGAGGCGCGGCAGGGTCAGTACCGCGGCACGGTGTCGTCGACGCGCTGGGACCACCCGTCGATGCCGCCGGCCAGGTTGTGCACGTCGGTGAAGCCCAGCTGCAACGCCTGCTGCGCCGCCCGCTGGCTCCGGCCGCCGTGGTGGCAGTGGAAGACCAGGGTCACGTCGCGCTCGAGGGCCTCGAGGCGCTTGGCCCCGGCCTCGTCCAGCAGCGTCGTCCCGACGATGGACGCCGTCGCACGCTCCTCGGGGGTACGGACGTCGAAGACCTCGACGGGCTTGTTCCCGTCCATCCAGGCCTTGAGCTCCTCGGGCATGAGCTGGTTGACGCGCGCGGGCTCGTTCGGGTTGTCGATCTTGAAGCCGCCGCCCTCGGCGCTCTCCACGAAATCGATCTTCAGCCCGTCGGCCTTCCGCGCCGCGGCGCGGCTCATGACGAAGCGCCACGCCGTGCCCTCCACGACCACGTCCTTCGGACGCGGCTCGGAGAAGTCGAGGCCGTACTGCCACTGTGGGCCGATCTCGAGGCGCACGGTGGGCGCCCCTTCTCCGTCGTAGAAATGCGTCAGCTTCTCGAGGGCCGCGTCGCTCACGAACACCTCGGGCACGGGCACCTCGGCGCGCTTCATGCCGAGCACGTCGTCGAGCTCACCGTTCTGGCTCATCTCGGTGACGATGTCGCAGCCGCCCACGAACTTCGCGTTCACGTAGAGCTGCGGAATCGTCGGCCAGCTGGAGAACTCCTTGATGCCAGAGCGCACCGCCGGGTCCGCGAGGACGTTCACCGTCGCGTACTCGGGCAGGTACTCGTCGAGGATCTCGACGACGCGGGCCGAGAACCCGCACTGCGGCGCCTGACGGTCGCCCTTCATGAAGAGCACCACGGGGTGGCTCTCGACGAGGGACTTCAGCTGCTCGTGGATCTGATCGCTCATGGTTGCGCTTTCGCCTTGGGCGCGCTTCGGCGCGGTTGGCTTCCGGGACGTGGCGCCCGGCGTCGTCCCAGGCAAGGGAAGAGCGGCCGGGGAGGCCCGGCGAAGGAAGAGCCGGCCGAGCCCCCGCACGGGGAAGGACGCCCGACGCGGGCGTCCGTGACTCAGCCCGCGAGCTGCCGCAGCACGTACTGAAGGATGCCTCCGTGGCGGTAGTACTCGACCTCCTGAGGGGTATCGAGGCGGGTGACCACGGTGAAGCTCTGGCCCGCGTCCGCGGTCACGCTCAGCCGCTTGCCGGGCTCGAGGCCCTCGGCGATGCCCGTGATGGAGAAGACCTCTTCCCCGCTCAGCCCGAGCTCTTCGCGCCCCTCACCGGGCGAGAACTCGAGGGGCAGGACCCCCATCCCGATGAGGTTCGAGCGATGAATGCGCTCGTAGCTCTTCGTGATCACGGCCTTCACGCCCAGCAGGAAGGTGCCCTTGGCGGCCCAATCGCGGCTCGAGCCCGTACCGTATTCCTTGCCGGCGATGACGACGAGGGGCGTGCCGGCCGCCTGGTACTTCATGGACGCGTCGAAGATGGACATCTGCTCGCCGTCCGGGAGGTGGCGCGTGAGGCCGCCCTCCGTGCCGGGCGCGAGGAGGTTCCGGAGGCGAATGTTGGCGAAGGTGCCGCGCATCATGACCTCGTGGTTGCCGCGGCGACTTCCGTAGGAGTTGAAGTCCCGCGGCGAGACCCCGTGCGCGCGGAGGTACGCGGCGGCCGGGCTGTCGGAGGCGATGGCGCCGGCCGGCGAGATGTGGTCCGTGGTCACCGTGTCCCCGAGGAGCGCGAGCACCCGCGCGCCCTGCACGTCGGCCAGCGGCGGCGGCTCCCCCTTCTCGACAGCGTCGAAGAAGGGCGGGTTGCGGATGTAGGTGGAGGCGTCGTCCCAGGCGTAGCGGCTCCCGCTCGGGACCTCGACCTCCCGCCACTGGGCCGTGCCCTCGAAGACCGCGGCGTAGCGCTCTTCGAACTGCGCCGTGGTGACGGCGTGGCGCACCGTCTCCGTGATCTCCCGGGTGCTCGGCCAGATGTCCCGGAGGAAGACGTCCTCGCCCTCCGCATCCTGGCCGATGGGGTCCGAGGCGAAGTCGATGTTCATCGTCCCGGCGAGCGCGTAGGCCACGACGAGCATGGGCGACGCCAGATAGTTGGCCCGCGTATGGGGGCTGACGCGGCCCTCGAAGTTTCGGTTTCCGCTGAGCGCGCTCGTGACGACGAGGTGGTGGTCCTCGATGGCCTTCGCGATGGCCGGGTCCAGAGGGCCGCTGTTACCGATGCAGGTCGTGCAGCCGTAGCCCACGAGGTGAAAGCGGAGCGCCTCGAAGTCGTCCATGAGCTGCGAGCGCTTCAGGTACTCCGTGACGACCTGGGAGCCCGGCGCCAGCGAGGTTTTCACCCAAGGCTTCACATCGAGTCCCCGGGCCCTCGCGTTCCGCGCGAGGAGCCCCGCCCCGAGCATCACCGCCGGGTTCGAGGTGTTGGTGCAGCTCGTGATGGCCGCGATGACGACCGCGCCGTTCGCGAGGGCGAAGGTCTCGTCCTGGTCTTCGCGCACCAGATGAACCTCGGCGGAGGTCGCGGCGTCGCTCGGGAGGTTGGCCCGTACGGCCTCCTCGACCTTCCGATACGCGTGCTTGGCGTCGCTCAGCGCGATGCGGTCCTGGGGACGCTTCGGGCCAGCGATGGACGGCACCACGTCCGCAAGGTCGAGCTTCAGGGTGTCGGTGAACTCTGGCGCGGGCGAGTCCGGCGTATGGAAGAGCCCCTGCTCCTTGAGCACGCGCTCGCAAAGATCCACGTGCTCCGCGCTCCGGTTCGTGAAGCGAAGGTACGCGAGCGTCTCGGCGTCCACGGGGAAGAAGCCCATGGTCGCGCCGTACTCCGGCGCCATGTTGGCGATGGTCGCGCGGTCCGGCAGCGAGAGCGCCTCCATGCCTGCGCCGTAGAACTCGACGAACTTCCCGACCACTCCCCGCGCCCGGAGCATGTTGGTCACCGTGAGCACGAGGTCCGTCGCGGTCGCACCTTCCGGCAGCTTGCCCGTGAGCTCGAAGCCGACGACCTGCGGAAGAAGCATCGCGATGGGCTGGCCGAGCATGGCGGCTTCCGCCTCGATGCCGCCGACGCCCCACCCGAGCACGCCCAGGCCATTGATCATCGTGGTGTGCGAGTCCGTGCCCACGAGGGAGTCCGGATAGGCCACGAGGTTCCCGGCCTCGTCTTCGCGGGTGAACACGCAGCGAGCGAGGTACTCGAGGTTCACCTGGTGCACGATGCCCGTCCCGGGGGGGACGACCTGCATGTTCTCGAAGGCGCTCTGCCCCCACTTCAGGAACTGATAGCGCTCCTGGTTTCGCTCGAACTCGCGCCGGACGTTGTCCTCGAAGGAACGCAGCAGGCCGTAGCTGTCCACCTGAACGGAATGGTCGATGACCAGGTCGGCCGGCTGAAGGGGATTGATGCGCGCCGGATCTCCGCCGAGGCGTGCGAAAGCCTCGCGCATGGCCGCGAGGTCCACGACGGCGGGAACGCCGGTGAAGTCCTGGAGGAGCACCCGGGACGGGCGGAAGGCGATCTCCTGCGAAGGGGTCGCCTTGGGGTCCCAGCTCGCCACCGCCTCGATGTCGGCCTTCGTCACGGTCGTCCCGTCCTCATGCCGAAGCAGATTCTCCAGGAGAACCCGGATGGAGTAGGGAAGCCGAGACGCATCGCCGAGGCCCGCTCGGCTCATGGCGTCGAGGCGAAAGAGGTCGACGCGCCGACCGTCGATGGCGAGCGTCGCGCGGCTCTCGAAGGTGTCCATGGAGCGCTTCATGCGGACGTCCTAACACGGCGACTCGTGGCCGCGTACCAACGCCCCGAGCGGGTGCCGCGCGCCGCCTTCCGCGAGGTGGACATCCGGCGATCGCCGGGCGCCATGCTCAAACGAAATGCATGGCACCTGTGGACCACTTCATACGCGAAAGTTGGTCCCGAAACGTTGACATCGGGTTCCGACCGTGGGACGGGACTCGGTGCGAGGAAGCAGCTTTCTCCTCGCGGCCATCGCGTCAGGGTGCGGGCGCGAAGACCTGGGCGATTTCGCACAGCGATCGCATACAGCACCACTCAAGCAAGGGAGTCTTTCCATGGCGAAGGCACGCAAGTCCTCCAAGAAGTCCAGCGGCGGCCGCGGCAGCGCCGAGGCCATCGAGAAGCGGCGCGTCGCGCGGCAGCTCAACACCCTCCTCAGCGAGGGCGGGTCCTCGAGCCCGAAGCTCGATGGCCGCACCGAAAAGCGCCGCAAGCGCCTCATCAAGGAGCTCGCTGAGGGCAAGAGCGGTCAGGAGCTCAAGCCCGCGGAAGCTCTGAAGCACGTCGACGAGCTGATGGCGCTGGGTGAGTCGCTTTCCAGCCTGCGAAAGCAGGGCGCCAAGGCGCGAAAGATCGACCTCACGGCCGAGGTGGAGGACGCCGTCGGCAAGATGCAGGCCGCGCACAAGTTCACGCCCGAAGCGTGGAAGTTCCTCGGGCTCACCGTCAGCGAAGACGGCTCGGACGTGAAGAAGGTTCGCGGTCGCGGGCCGGCCAAGAAGACGGCTTCTCGCAAGGGCTCGCGGCGTAAGACGTCCAAGAAGTAAGCCGCATCGGCTCTTCTACTCACCCGAGCCCCGCCGGCCGACTGGCCGCGCGGGGCTCGACGCGTCGGGGCGCCGCGACGGCGGTTGACAGGCCCTCCCCCCGGTGGCATTCCGACGCTCCTCGCGCTCCCCGGAGCGCTTCGGCGCCGTAGCCAAGTGGTAAGGCAGAGGTTTGCAAAACCTCCATTCACCGGTTCGAATCCGGTCGGCGCCTCCACCCCCTCGCGGGGGCGAAGGGAGAGCCCCGCGCGCGGGGAAAGGGACGGCCGCGGCGGGCGCGCGGGGGAAGGAGGCGAAGGAGACGGGGAGGGAGTAGGGCC
>CALCTH010000532.1 GCA_937893795.1 uncultured Myxococcales bacterium
CTCCGGCCCGAGCTTCGCCTCGCGCCGGGCCCCGGTCCGGAACGCCCATGTCCCGGCCTGAGGCTACGTGGCGTCCCCCGACAGGCCAACGGCCGTCGGCTTCTTGGGCCGATGCGCACGCCCTGGCATGCTCCGGCGATGGGGGAGGATCTCCAGCTCGTCGCCGTCGCGGCGGTGGTGGTGCGGGACGGGCGTGTGCTCGCCATGCGCCGCGCCTCGACGAAGGACGCCGGGGCCGGCCTCTGGGAGACCCTCAGCGGGCGGGTCAGCCCCGGGGAAGCGCCGCTGGCGGCCGTGCGCCGGGAGATCATCGAGGAGTCCGGGCTGGCCGTGACCGTTGAGACCCGCCCCATCGACGTCTACGTCGCGGAGCGCGGGGGCGTTCCGATGACGGTGATCGTCTACCGCGCCCTCTGGGTCGGCGGAGAGGTCCGCGTGTCCGAGGAGCACGACGAGTTCCGCTGGTTGACCCCCGCGGACTTCGAGGAGCTTTCGACCCTGACCCGCCTGAGCGACGCGGTCTGGAAAGCCTGCCGCTGAGCAGGGCGCGGACAAGGACGTGAACGTGAGCCGTTGTCCGTCCACGTCCGCGTCCTACGTCCGCGTCCCACGTCCACGTCCACGTGAGTCGTCCACGTCCACGTGAGTCGTCCACGTCCACGTGAGTCGTCCACGTCCACGCCGAATCCACGCGACCCGAGAGACGCGCCGCCTCCGTGTACCCAAAACTGCGCCGACCCGTGCCACCGGCCGCGCCGCGTGTCCGGTTTCACCCCGCCGACGCTCCTGCTCCCCGGCGTTCGGCCGCTGGCATCGCTCTTGAAGACCATCGGGGCGACGCGGTGCCTCACCCCGCGCCGAGGAGACTCTCATGCTTGCCTTTGCTTCGAAGCGGCGCCCCGGGGCGCGCCGCCCCGCCGTCGTGCGCGTTCTCGCCCCCGCGCTGGCCCTGGCCTTCGTCCCCCTGGGCGCCGCCGCCATCTGCCGCGTCGTGGAGCCGCTCTCCGGGAGCGCCGTACGCTTCGACGAGGAGACCGCGGTGCTCGTCGTCGAAGCGCCCGAACAGCTCGTGGACCACACCTGTGGCGACGGGTCCGTGCCGCGGGAGGAGCCGGCGCCCGCCGACGCGCCGTGGGCCGGAAGCACCTGGGTCTGTGCCGACGGGTCCAGCGCGGCTCCGGTGCTCGGCACGCTCGTCCACGCGGTGGTTCAGCCCCGTATCCTGGGCGGCGGCGGGAACGCCGGGCTCATCATGCCCGTGCCCGCGCGCGCCGACGTGAACCTCGCGCCAGAGGGCCTCTTCGGCGCGGCCCGCGATCTGGTCGTCGCGGAGGTCACCGAGAACCTCGAGTTCGTCGAGGACGCGAGCCTCGGTTTCCAGTGTTCGGACCCGCACTACTCGGCGGCACCGCCCGCGGCCTTGGCCGCTCCGCTCGCGCTCTATGGCTGCGGCGACGGCGACGGCTTCTATCGCCCCGGGCTCGCGGGCTTCGATGCGTCGGTGGTCGACTACGTCGACGGAGGCAGCGTGACCTTCGAGGAGATCGCGTTGACGGACGCCTATCAGGTTACCGTGCTCTCGGCGACGGACCTCGGAGCGCTGACGCGCTGGCTCGACGACAACGGCTTCGCCCACGACGCGAGCGACGACGCCGCGTTCGCGCGCTACGTCGGCGAGGACCACTGGTTCGTCGCGCTGAACGTCGCGCCGCCCGAGGACGCGGAGCCGGCGCCGCTGGCGCCGCTGGTGGTGAGCTGGCCGGCGGAACGCTTCGTGATGACGCACGAGCTGAGCTTCGACGGCGCCGTGGGTGGGGTCATCGAGACGGATGTGCTCGTGCTCGCGCCGGGGCGCCGCGCTCCCGTCGACGGCTTCGCGCGGACCTTGGGCGCCATGCCCTTCGCCCTCGAGGAGGGCTCGCCCCTCGAGCCCTTCGGGCTCTTGAACGGCTGGGTCACGCACCTCCACTTCGAGCGTCGCCTCGCCGACGCGACGCGCGTGGACGCGGCGCTCGTGCCTGGCCCGGACACCCTCCTCAGGCCCGAGGAGACACGTGCGACGCGCGTCCGAATCGCGCGCGCCTGCTGCGCCGGCAACGCCATTCCTGGGGGTGAGGGCCGCACCTTCACCGAGACGCGGACCTATCTCGCGAGCGACCCGCCCTCCGACGACTCGCTCTTCTACCAGGCGCCGCCGCCGGACCCGGAGGACTGTTCGCGGGCTGCGCGCGACGAGTGGGCCGCAGAAGCCGGCTGGACCACGCCCGAGGGCGTGGCCTGCAGCCTCGCCGGGGCCACGGCGACGTGGGCTCCCGTGCTCCTCGCGCTGGGTCTCGGGCTGCGTCGCCGACGTCGGCCACGCCGCGCGAGCTGACGTGGGCGCGGGCTCGGAACGCACGACGCCGAAACCGCTGCGCTTTCCGAGCCCGTTGGTTTCCTTGGTACGGTCCGTCCCCTAGCCGGCGGCGGCTTCGCGGTCGGCGCGGCGGCGCCGGATGTTCGCGAGCGAGTCGTCGGGGATCGCGTCGATGAGCCGGCGCGTGTAGTCCTCGCGGGGCGCCGCGTAGACGGCGTCCGCGGGCCCGAGCTCCACGATCTTCCCGGCGTTCATGACCGCCATCATGTCGCTCATGAACTTCACCACGCTGAGGTCGTGGCTGATGAAGAGGTAGGTCAACCCACGCTCCTCCTGGAGGTCCCGGAGCAGGTTGAGCACCTGCGCCTGCACGCTCACGTCGAGCGCCGAGACGCTCTCGTCGCAGACGATGAGCTCCGGCTCCACGGCGAGGGCCCGAGCGATGCCGATGCGCTGACGCTGGCCGCCGCTGAACTCGTGCGGATAGCGCGTCAGGTGCTCGCGCCGAAGCCCCACCTCCTCGAGGAGCTCCCCCGCGCGCTCGCGTCGCGCGGCGGGGTCTCCGCCCAGACCATGGATGGTCATGGCCTCGACGAGGGCACCCCCGACCGTCATGCGCGGGTTCAAGGAGCCATAGGGATCCTGGAAGATGATCTGGATGCGCCGGCGCCACGCCTTCAGCGCCGGCCCCCGGAGCGCGTGCACGTCGTCGCCGTCGTAGCGGATGACGCCGCCGGTCTTGGGCTGGAGCCGCAGAATCGCGCGGCCCGTCGTGGTCTTCCCACAGCCCGACTCGCCGACGAGGCCCAGCGTCTGTCCTCGATAGATACGGAAGTCGATTCCGTCGACGGCGCGCACGTGGTCCGTCACGCGGCGGAGCAGCCCACCTCGGATGGGGTAGTGCACCTTCAGCCCCTCCACCTCGAGGAGCGGCTCCGCATCTTCCGGAACGCACGTCGCGTCGCCCGCGAGCGCGTCCGGGTAGCCCAGCGCCTCGAGGCGCTGGGGCGGATGCAGCAGCCGGCCGCGGCCTCGGTGAAAGGGCCCCTCGGTGGCACCCGGAGGCTCGTGCAGATCCGGACCGGGCTTCGGGACGATGCGCACCTCGTCGCCTTCGTCCTCGACGTCCATGAAGTCCGCCACCGTGGGCAGCCGTCGCCACGAGGTCTCGAGGCGTGGCCGGCAGGAGAGCAGCCCCTTCGTGTAGGGATGCGAGGGCGAGGCGAAGATGGACTCGACGTCGCCGACCTCCACGATGCGGCCGCGGAACATCACGGCCACGTCGTCGGCGATCTCCGCGATCACCCCGAGGTCGTGGGTGATGAAGAGGATGCCCATGGCCCGCTCGTCTCGGAGCCTTCGGATCAGGTCCAGGATCTGCGCCTGGATGGTGACGTCGAGGGCGGTGGTCGGCTCGTCCGCGATGAGGAGCTTGGGATTGCAGGCCAGGGCCATCGCGATCATCACGCGCTGCTTCTGGCCGCCGCTCATCTCGTGCGGGTAGGCGTCGATGCGGCGCTCCGGGTCCGGGATGCCGACCTCGCGGAAGAGCGCGACGGCGCGCTCTCGGGCCTGCGCCTTGCCCACGCCCTCGTGCGTCTGGACGGCCTCCATGACCTGGGCGCCCACGCGCATCACGGGGTTCAAAGAGGTGCCGGGCTCCTGGAAGATCATGGCCAGGTCGTTCCCGCGCAGCCCCCGAAGCTCCCGCTCGGGGAGCCTCACCAGGTCGCGTCCCAGGAAGGACACGCGGCCGGCCTCCACCTGCGCCACGAAGTCCGGCAGCAGCTGCATCACGGTCAGCGAGGTCACGGACTTGCCGGACCCGCTCTCGCCCACGAGCCCCAGCGTACGCCCCGCGCGGACCTCGAGGTCGATGCCGTCCACGGCGCGCGTGATGCGCTCTTCGCCGTGGAAATACGTCTTGAGCCCTTCGATGCGAAGGAGCGGTGCGCTCACGAGGACACGTCTCCCCGGCCGGCATCGAGCCCGCGCGCTTCCCCGGCGCCGCTCTCGTAGGCGAGGGCGCGCGCCCCGCGCAGCGACGCCAAGGCGGCCTCCACCACGTCCTCGCGCAGCAGCGCGGCCCCGGGTCCGAAGGCCGCCTCGCCCAGCAGGCGCAGCGTCAGGGTGTCCTCCGTCAGCTCCACGAGCTCGACGCCTGCTCCCGCCGTCCGCAGAAGCGGGTTCACCACGTCCTCCAGGACGGCCCGCACCGCGGCCTCGTCGTCGCGCATCGCGCTGACCCTAGCACTCTTCGGGACGACGCCGAGGAGCCCACGCGGCCCCCTCGACACCGGTTGACACACCGCGTCACATAACCTATCCGTTAGGCCCGGCTGCGCCAGCGCCTAATAACGTTCGGCTCAGACCTGGCTACGGAGGACCCGAGGGGCCTCCACGCCGACCCTCGGCCCGGCCGCTCCGGCCGGGGAAACGCGGCGGAAGCGTCTCGCGCGTCCGCCCGAGGGGCCCCGTCCCGGGTCCCGACCGACCGGCGGCGCGCCCGCCGCCACGACGACCTCGATGAAGCGCACGACGTTCCCACCGAAGACCCGCCCTGCCACCGGTACCTCCGCACCTGGCCGCCGCGGCCTCTATGACCCGCGCTTCGAGCACGACGCCTGCGGCGTCGGCTTCGTCGCGGACATCCGCGGCCGCCGCTCGCACCAAATCGTCCTCGACGGGGACACGGTGCTTCGGCGCATGGAGCATCGCGGCGCGTGTGGCGCCGAAGGCAACACCGGGGACGGCGCGGGCATCCTGACGGCGCTCCCGCACGAGCTGCTCCGCCGCCGGGCACGGGAAGACCTCGGCATCTCGCTGCCCGAGGCGGGCCGCTTCGCCGCCGGCAACGTCTTTCTCCCCCGGGACGCCCGAGAGCGGGCGCACTGCAAGCGCACCTTCGCGCGCATCGCGGGCGAGCAGGGCCTGGCGCTCGTCGGCTGGCGCGAAGTGCCCATCGATGCGGACGGCGCGGACATCGGGCCGACGGCTCGGGCGTCCATGCCGGCCATCGAGCAGATCTTCCTCGTCGCGCCCGAGGGTACGAGCGACGACGCCTTCGAGCGCCAGCTCTACGTGCTGAGGAAGCGCGCCGGGACGGCGCTCCGCAAGGACGCGCGCCTTCGCGAGGCGCGGAAGGTCTACGTCTGCAGCCTTTCGACGCGGGTCATCGTCTACAAGGGGATGCTCACGCCGACGCAGCTCTTCCCCTTCTACCCGGACCTGGCCGACTGGGAGTACCGCTCGCACCTCGCGATGGTGCATTCGCGCTTCTCGACCAACACCTTCCCGAGCTGGGAGCGCGCGCAGCCGCTCCGGACCATGAGCCACAACGGGGAGATCAACACGCTCCGTGGCAACGTGGCCTCCATGAACGACCGCGAGGGGCTCCTCGAGAGCGAGCTCTTCGGCGATGACCTCCGGAAGTGCTTCCCCATCGCGGAGCCGACCACGAGCGACAGCGGCAACTTCGACAACGTCCTCGAGCTCCTCCTCATGGGCGGCCGGCCCCTCCCGGAAGCCGTCATGATGATGGTCCCGGAGGCCTGGCAGAAGGACCGGGCCATGAGCCCGGAGAAGCGCGCCTTCTACGAGTACAACAGCTGCCTCATGGAGCCCTGGGACGGGCCCGCCTCCATCGCCTTCACCGACGGTCGCTACATCGGCGCGGTGCTCGACCGGAACGGCCTCCGCCCGAGCCGCTACGTCGTCACGCACGACGACAAGGTCGTGATGGCGAGCGAAGTAGGCGTGCTCCCGATGGAACCGCAGCGCATCAAGGCGAAGGGCCGGCTGCAGCCGGGGAAGATGTTCCTCGTCGACTTCCAGGCGGGGCGGCTCATCCCGGACGAGGAGGTCAAGCACCTCATCTCCACCCAGCGCCCCTACCGGAGGTGGCTCGACGCGAACCGCCTCACGCTCCGGGAGCTGCTCAAGGCGCGCCGCGACCACGTGAGCGGAGAGCACCCGGCGCCCGGGCCGGCGGACTTCCCCGCGCCGCATCCGCGGGAGAGCCTCGCGCCGGCGCCGACGACGGACCCGGCCGCGTCGCCCACCATGCCGCTCGGCGTCCCCGGCGAAGCCTTCGACCCGGCTACGCTCGTGCCGCGGCTCCAGGCCTTCGGGTACACGACGGAGACGCTCCAGTTCATGCTGCTCCCGATGGTCACGCAAAAGCGTGACCCCGTCGGGTCCATGGGGAACGACTCGGCGCTCGCGTGCCTGAGCGACCAGCCGCGGCTCGTCTACGACTACTTCAAGCAGCTCTTCGCCCAGGTCACGAACCCGCCGATCGACTCGATCCGCGAGGAAGTGATCATGAGCATGCAGTGCTACTGCGGCCCCGAGGGCAACCTCCTCGAGCCCGGGCCGAAGCACTCCGCGCGCCTGCTCCTCCCGCACCCCATCCTGAACAACGAGGAGCTCGCGGCGATCCGCGCGGCGGACCACCGAGGCTGGCGCACGAAGGTCATCGACACGACCTGGGCGCGCGTGCGCGGCGCCGCCGGCCTCGATGACACGCTGCGGCGCATCGCTCGCGAGGCCGAAGCCGCGGTCGACGAAGGCTACGCGATGCTCATCCTCTCGGACCGCGGGACGAGCGCGGACCGGGTGCCCGTGAGCGCCTTCCTCGCGACGGGCGCCGTGCACACGCACCTCGTGAAGGTCAGCAAGCGGACCCGCGTCGGGCGCTTCGTCGAAACCGGCGAGGCCCGCGAGGTGCACCACCACTGCTGCCTCATCGGCTTCGGCGCCGACGCCATCAATCCCTACCTGGCCTTCGAGGCGCTCTGGCAGGCGCGCCGGGACGGCATGCTCGAGGATCCCGAGCTGCAGGACGACCACGCGCTCGTCGCGGCGTACCGGAAGGCCGTCACCAAGGGGATGCTCAAGGTGATGGGCAAGATGGGGATCAGCACGCTCCAGTCCTACAAGGGCGCGCAGATCTTCGAGGCGGTCGGCCTCGCCAAGCCCGTCATCGCGCGCTGCTTCGCCGGCACCACGAGCCGCATCGAGGGCGTCGGCTTCGACGTCCTCGCCGAGGAGGCGGTGCGCCGGCACGAGCTCGGCTACCCCACCGGCGGCGAGAGCGGCTTCGCGTCGCCGCACCTCAAGGTGCTGCCCAACGACGGGCAGTTCCACTGGCGCGCTCGCGGGGAAAAGCACGCCTGGGATCCCATCTCCATCCAGAGCGTCCAGCGCGCGGCCCGGGAGGGTGACCCGGACGCCTACCGGCGCTTCGCGAACCACGTGAACGCGAGCGAGCGCACGCGCTGCACCCTCCGCGGGCTGCTCCGCTTCAAGAGCACCACGCCCATCCCCACGGAAGAGGTCGAGCCGGCCGAGGCCATCGTGAAGCGCTTCGTCACCGGTGCGATGAGCTTCGGCTCCATCAGCGCGGAGGCCCACGAATCGCTGGCCGTCGCGATGAACCAGCTCGGCGGCAAGTCGAACACCGGTGAGGGCGGTGAGGACCCGGCGCGCTACGCGCCGCTTGCCACCGGCGGGTCGAACCCGCGGCGCAGCGCCATCAAGCAGATCGCGAGCGGCCGCTTCGGCGTGACCATCAACTACCTGACCAACGCCGACGAGCTGCAGATCAAGATGGCCCAGGGCGCCAAGCCCGGCGAGGGCGGTGAGCTACCGGGCAAGAAGGTCGACGAGGTCATCGCGCGCATCCGCTACTCGACGCCCGGCGTGGGACTGATCAGCCCACCGCCGCACCACGACATCTACTCCATCGAGGACCTCGCGCAGCTCATCTACGACCTGAAGAACGCCAACCCGGACGCGCGCATCTCCGTGAAGCTCGTGAGCGAGGTCGGCGTCGGCACCGTCGCCGCGGGCGTCGCGAAGGCCCACGCGGACCACATCCTCATCAGCGGCCACGACGGCGGCACCGGCGCGAGCCCGCTGACCAGCGTGAAGCATGCCGGCATGCCGTGGGAGATCGGCCTCGCCGAGGCGCACCAGACGCTGGTGCTGAACGATCTCAGGAGCCGCGTCGTGCTTCAGACCGACGGGCAGATGAAGACGGGCCGCGACGTGGTCATCGCGGCGCTCCTCGGCGCGGAGGAGTACGGCTTCTCCACGGCGCCGCTCATCACGCTCGGCTGCATCATGATGCGCAAGTGCCACCTCAACACCTGTCCGGTGGGCATCGCGACGCAGGACCCGGAGCTCCGGCAGAAGTTCCGCGGCGAGCCGGAGCACGTCGTGCGCTACCTCTTCATGGTCGCCGAGGAGGCGCGGGAGATCATGGCGACGCTCGGCTTCACCACCATCGAGGAGATGATCGGCCGCGTGGAGGTGCTCGAGGTCGATGACGCCATCCAGCACTGGAAGGCCCAGGGCGTGGATTTGACGCCGGTGCTCCTCCCGGCGGAGCTGCCCTACCCGGACGCCGACGTCTTCATGACGCGCCGGCAGGACCACGGGCTCGAGAAGGCCCTCGACAACCGGCTCATCGAGCTCGCCCGCCCGGCCATCGAGGCCGGCGAGGCGGTCCGCGCCGAGATGAAGATCGAGAACACGAACCGCACCGTCGGCACCATGCTCAGCCACGCCATCGCCAAGGCGAAGGGCGAGGCCTTGCTCGACGACGGCGCGATCCACTTTCGCTTCCGCGGCTCGGCGGGCCAGAGCTTCGGCGCGTGGCTCGCCCGCGGCGTGACGCTGGAGCTTGAGGGGGACGCCAACGACTACGTCGGCAAGGGCCTCAGCGGCGGGCGGGTCGTCGTTTACCCGGACCGCGAGGCGACCTTCGCGCCGAGCGAGAACATCATCGTCGGCAACGTCTGCCTCTACGGGGCGACGGGCGGCGAGGCCTTCTTCCGTGGACGCGCCGCCGAGCGATTCTGCGTCCGGAACAGCGGCGCCGTCGCCGTCGTCGAGGGCGTCGGGGACCATGGCTGCGAGTACATGACCGGTGGCCGCGTCGTCGTGCTCGGGCCCACCGGGCGGAACTTCGCCGCGGGCATGAGCGGCGGCATCGCTTACGTATGGGACGTGAGCGGCGGCTTCGTCCGCCGGGTGAACGGCGAAATGGTGAGCCTCGAGAAGGTCACGAGCCCCGAGGAGCGCATGGAGGTGCGGCGCCTCGTGCAGCGCCACGCCGAGCTCACCGGGAGCGACGTGGCGGCGCGGGTCCTCGACACCTGGGACTTCGCCATCCAGCAGTTCGTGAAGGTGATGCCGAACGACTACGCGCGGGTGCTCCGCGAGCGGGCGAAGGCGGCGTCGGGCGCGTCGGCGGCGCCCGCGGCCGTGGAGGAGCGCGTCTGATGGGCAAGCCGACCGGCTTCAAGGAGTTCGATCGCGCGGTGGTGCCGAGCGCGGACCCCAAGCTCCGTCTCGCGACCTTCGAGGAGTTCACGCTGCCCCCGGAGGAGGGACACCTCGCGTTGCAGGGGGCCCGCTGCATGGACTGCGGCGTGCCCTTCTGCATGAGCGACACGGGCTGCCCCGTCGACAACCTCATCCCCGAGTGGAACGACCTCGTCTACCGGGGCATGTGGCGCGAGGCCTGCGACCGCCTCCATAAGACCAACAACTTCCCGGAGGTCACGGGTCGCGTGTGCCCGGCGCCCTGCGAGGGGGCCTGCGTGCTGGGCATCCACGAGCCCCCCGTGACCATCAAGAACCTCGAGCAGGCCATCGTCGACCGGGGCTTCGCGGAGGGGTGGATCGTGCCCCGGCCGCCGGAGCGCGAGACGCAGAAGAGCGTCGCCATCGTCGGCTCCGGGCCGGCGGGCCTCGCGGCCGCGCAGCAGCTCCGGCGTGTCGGGCACCGGGTGACCGTCTACGAGCGCGACGATCGCGTGGGCGGCCTCATGATGTACGGCATCCCGAACATGAAGCTCGACAAGCGCGTGCTCGAACGACGCCTCGAGCAGCTCCGCGAGGAGGGCGTGACCTTCGTGACGGGCATCGAGGTGGGCCGGGATCTCCCGATGGAGCACCTCTGGCAGCAGAACGACGCCGTGCTCCTCGCCATGGGCGCGACCCGGCCCCGGGACCTGCCCGTGGAAGGACGGGAGCTCGCCGGGATTCACTTCGCCATGGACTTCCTGCGCCCGAACACGAAGGCGCTGATGGACCACGGCTACACGCTCGAGGGCGCGGCGGCCGACCACCTCTCGGCGAAGGGTCGTAGGGTGCTGGTCATCGGCGGCGGGGATACGGGGACGGACTGCCTCGGCACCTCGCTCCGGCACGGCTGCGCCTCGCTCGTGAACTTCGAGCTCCTGGACCCGAAGCCCCCCGAGCGGGCGCCGGACAACCCGTGGCCCGAGTTCCCGCAGGTCTTCAAGGTCGACTACGGCCACGCGGAGGCCGCCGCGGTCTTCGGCCAGGACCCGCGTGAGTTCGCCATCCGCACCAAGCGCTTCGTCGGCGACGACGCGGGTCGCGTATGCGGCGTGGAGACGGTGCGCGTGCGCTGGAGCCGGGACGACGAGGGACGCTGGCGCATGGAGGACGTGCCCGGCTCCGAGGAGCGCTGGGAGGCGGATCTGGTGCTCCTCGCCATGGGCTTCGTCGGGCCGGAGGAGACGGCGCTCGCGCATCTCGAGCTCGCGCGGGACGCGCGCGGCAACGTCGCGGCGGACTACGGCCGCTACGCGACGAGCGCCGAGGGCATCTTCGCCGCCGGCGACGTACGCCGGGGTCAGAGCCTCGTCGTGTGGGCCATCGCCGAGGGCCGAGGCGCCGCGCGGGCCATCGACGAGTTCCTCATGGGCGAGTCGGATCTCGCCGAGCCGGACTGAAGCACGCCGCCCTCGCACGTCGAGCTCCTTCGGCCGCCCCGCTTCGCGCCGACCCCCGACGTGCTTCCCACCGCGGGCCCGCGACCATTGACAGGCGTCCAGCGCGGACGGTAGTCGCCCCTCACTGTGCAGCAGCGCAGTGACTTTGGGGAGACTTCCATGAACCGCACCATGAACAAGCGAATCGGGCAGGCATTTCTTGCCCTGACCCTCGCCGTACCGGCCCTCGTGGGCTGCTCGTACGGCAACCTGCAGGCGACGTCGACGGACACGGGGACCTTCGTCGCCGTGAACAGCGGCTTCGGCGGCGAGCTTTATCACTGCGTCGTGCAGCCCGGGGCCCGCCCCGTGTGCACGCCGGTCGTCGAGCAGTGAGCGGAAGGAGAATCACCATGTTCAAGCGCTTCGCTCACGCCTTCCTCGCCCTCGGCCTCCTGGCCACGCCGCTCCTCCTCGGCTGCAGCTTCGTCTCTCAGACGAGCGCCACCGAGAGCAACAACACCGGGGGGACCTGGTACGTCCGGACGGGTCTCTACGGTCAGATCAAGGGAATCTACTACTGCCCGAGCGCCACGCCGGGTCAGTGCATCGAGGCCGACCGCCGCTGAGCGGCTGATCTTTGGCTTCTTCGCGAGGGGTCCCGGAGCCGGGGCCCCTCGCGTCGTTTCGGGTGCATACTCGCGCGCATGCGGCGCGACGGTCGACGAAGTAGCAACATCGAGGATCGTCGCGGGCGGCGCGCGGGCCGCGGCGGCGGCGCCAAGCTCGGAGCCGGCGGCACGCGGCTGCTGCTGCTGGTCGCAGTGGTCGTGAAGCTCGCGGGCGGGGACCCCAGCGCCGTGCTCGCCGCGGCGGCCGGTGCCGGCGTCGGTGCCCCCGGTGAGGGTGGCGCAGGCAGCGCGCCGCCCTACCAGCCCACGGCGCAGGAGGAGCGCCTCGCGGACTTCGTCTCCGTGGTCCTCGCGGATACGGAGGACACGTGGGGGCCGCTCTTCGCGCAACAGCTGCAGGCCCGCTACCCGGCGCCCACGCTGGTGCTCTTCAGCGGCGCGGTGCGCTCGGCCTGCGGCATGGCCTCGTCGGCCGTTGGACCCTTCTACTGCCCGGCGGACCGCCAGGTGTACATCGACCTTCAGTTCTTCTCGGATCTGGATCGGCGCTTCGGTGCCCCGGGTGACTTCGCCCAGGCCTACGTGGTGGCGCACGAGGTCGGACACCACGTCCAAACGGTGCTCGGCATCAGCGACCGGCTGAGGCAGCTGAAGCGAGGGCGGTCCCAGACCGACCAGAACCGGCTCAGCGTGGCGCAGGAGCTTCAGGCGGACTGCTTCGCGGGCGTGTGGGCGCATCACGCGCACGCGCAGCGGCAGGTGCTCGAGCGCGGGGACATCGAGGAGGGTCTCCGCGCCGCTTCAGCCATCGGAGACGACACGCTCCAGCGACGCTCGGGCGGCCGGGTGCAGCCGGAGAGCTTCACGCACGGGAGCAGCGCCGAGCGCGTGCGCTGGTTCCGCGTGGGCCTGGAGACGGGGCAGTTTCGTCGCTGCGACTCGGCCCCCCTGCCGGGCTGAGGACCGGCGACGGGAGGCTGCTCACGCCGGGTGCGCTCGCTCATGCCATGACGTTGTCGGCCGGATCCGGCGGGTCCACATCCCGGCCGCCATGACGACGGACCTCTCCACGCTCCCGACCGCGCTCCGGGCGCGCCTTCGGCGCGTGGCCGCATGCCGCGGCCTCCCCCTCGCTGCGCTCCTCGACGCCGCGGATACGCAGGCTCCCGCCTTCACCGCGGCGGACCTCGAGCGTGCGGACGAGGACCTGCTCCACGTGGACGTCCGGGCCTGCTGAGTCCACCGGGGCTCGCGCCAGTTCCCGCGCTCGGGTCAGGGACCCTCTCCGTCTCCGTTCTCGCCCGCGACGGCTCCGTGCCTTGAGCCCTCCGGCTCTCGGTGGCATTCCCCGCCCATGCGTCCCGAGGCCACCCTCCGCCCGCCGGGGCGCGTGCGTCTCGAGGGATGGGACCGGCTACGGGTGATCGCGGCGCTGGATACCGTGGGCAGCCACGTGGCCGGCAAGCACGTCTTCTTCGGCTTCGGCCTTCCCCTCTTCCTCATGCTCGCCGTGGCCCTCGGCGTGTCGAAGGGCGAGCCGCGGCCAACGGGACGCTTCGTGCGCCGCCGCGTCGACCGGCTCCTCGTTCCCTGGGCCTTCTGGTCGCTTCTCTTCGTCGGAGAGCGCGCGCTCTACGCGCAGCGGCATGGCCAGGCCGCCTTCGGTTGGGCGAAGCCGGAGATGTGGCTCTATGGGCCGCGCATCCATCTTTGGTTCCTCTCGCTGATTCTCGTCGGCGGCGTCGTGGCGC
>CALCTH010000533.1 GCA_937893795.1 uncultured Myxococcales bacterium
CCCCACCGGCCGCGAGCCAGACGTCGGCGCCGGGCGCGGGCTCCAGCGGATGGCGGCGCCGTACCTCGGTGGCCCCGAGGCCCGCTGGCGCAGCGTCCGAGACCGCCTCGAGCCGTGTCCCCTCGACCACGGCGGTCCCCGGCACCGCGGGAAGCACGTCGCCGAGGCGTGCCCGGAGGGCACGGGGAGGGCACCGCTCCCCGGCGGCGACGAAGAGGCCGCCTCCGGCCTCGGTCCACGCACGGAGCGCGCGGGCATCGGCGGCCCTCGGGAGGCGCGCGTTCGCCCAGAGCACGACGTCGGCATCGCCCAGGTCCGCGACGCGAAACGCCCCGCGGTCGACGACGCGATGTCCGGCGCGGCGCGGCACGACCTCGAGGGCGCGGGAGATGAAGCGGGTGGCTTCGGCGCGTCGGTCTCGAAGCGCCCCGCCCCGCACGACCAGCACGCGGAGCGACGCCGGAGGCCGGAGCAGCACGCCGCGCCGGTCGTCGGCGGCGAGGGCGTCTTGCACGACGAGATGGGCCGTCAGCGCGGGGTCCCCGCCTCCTTCGTCCAGCGTCAGCGTGAGCTCGCCTCGCCCGATGGCGCTCGGCGCGGCGCCTTCGGCGCCCACGGCCTCGAGCACGTCGAGCGTGCCCTCCATGAGGGTCTCGCCGCGGCGCTCCAGACGCAGCGGGTAGCGGCCCGGCGCGCCGCGCGCGACCACGCGGACGCGTAGCGCACCGCCGAGCGTCGGATCGGGAGCCGCGGTCGCTTCCGTCAGCGCAACGTTCACGGGCTGCGTATCGGGACCGATGCGCGTCGCCTCGGCGGCCATCCCCGGGGGCGGCCATCGCGGCGGCGTCGAGCCCGCGAAATCCGAGAGCAGCCAGAGCCGTCGCCGCTCCGGTGCTCCGGCGAGGGCGCGCTGCGCCAGCTGAACGCCCGCGCCCAGGTCCGTGCCGCGCGCTCCGGGCCCCTCGAGGGCACGAAGCGCCAGGATGACGGAGGCGCGGTCCTTCGTCCGGGGGACGGCCAGCCGGGCCGGCGCACCCGCGAGCACGAGCGCCACCTCCGATCCGTCGCCGAGGCCCTCGACGGCGGCGACGGCCCGTTCCCGGGCCTCGGCGAATGCCGTCGAGCGTCCGTGGCGCTGTCCCATGGACATCGAGTCGTCGAGAACCAGCGCCAGGCTGGCGCGCCTACCGTCGGAGAAGGCCTCGGTGGTCGAGACGAAGGGCTCCGCGAGCCCCAGCGCGAGGAGCGCCAACGCGAGCATGCGGAGCATGAGAAGCAGCGGGTCGGCCACCCGCAGACGAGCGTCGCTCTCCGCCCGGGCGCGCTCGAGGAGCGCCACGGTCGGCAGCGTGCGCCGCTGAAGGCGCTGGCGCCGGAGCAGGTGCGCCATCACGGGCCCCGCGAGCGCGAGGAGCCCCAGCAGGGCCAGCGGCGCCGTGAAGCCCATCAGTGGCCGCCTCGGAGCAGGGCGCGGGCGAGCGTGGTCTCCGGTGCCTCGTCCGTGCGGGCGAGCAGGTGCCGAGCCCCTGCGGCGAGGCATCGACGACGGCTCCGGTCGAGGAAGGCCTGCACCTCGCGCCCATAGGCCTCCCGTACGGTGTCGAGGTCGGCGTCGATGGGCGTCTCTCCCTCGAGCCCATGGACGCGCGCGGCGCCGCGCGCGGCGCCGAGGTCCAGCTCGTCGGGGTGAAGCACCTGGAGAACCAGCACCTGGTGCCCCCTGGCGCGCAGGCGCGCCAGGGGCGCGAGGGCGTCCGGTCGCTCGTCGAGGAGATCGCTCGCGAGCACGACCACGCCCCGCGGCGCCCGGCGCTCCGCAAGCGCCGCGATGCCGGCGGCGAGGTTCGTTTCGGGGTGAGCCGGACGGTCGGTGAAGAGCGCGGCCTGCAGGGCCTCGAGATGCGCCGGGCGTCTGCGCGGCGGAAGGGCGTCGTCGTGTGGCTCCACATCGAAGCCGAGGAACCCCACGGCGTCGCCCTGCCGGTGGAGGAGATGGGCGAGCGCGCCGAGGAGGACCATCGCGTGCAGGTCCTTCGCCGCGCCGCGCCGCGATGCGGGGTCGAGCCCCGCCCAGCGCATGCTCGCCGAACGGTCGAGCAGCAGCGTCGCCTCGAGCTGCGTCTCCTGCTCGAAGCGCTTGATGCCGTGGCGGTCCGTACGGGCGAAGACGCGCCAGTCGAGGAGCCGCGGGTCGTCCCCCGGGCGGTACTCGCGATGCTCGACGAAGACCACGCTCGCACCCCGATGCGGCGAGCGGTGCATCCCGCTCAGGAGCCCCTCCACGGCTTCCCGCACGCGCAGCTCGAGCGCCGCGACGCGTTCCACGGTCTCCGGCGCCAGCGTCCCGCGGACGGCCGGCGGCGGAGGAGGGTCGGAGGCGGTCGGCGGCGCCACCAGCGTCTCAGGGCACGACGTGCGAGAGCAGAGACTCGACGAAGGTCTCCGGCCCTACGCCTTCGGCCTCCGCGCGGAAGCTCGGCACGAGCCGGTGGCGAAGCACAGGTGCCGCGAGAGCCCGGACGTCATCGACCTCCGCCGCGAAGCGACCGTCGAGCACGGCGCGGGCCTTCGCGCCCAGCACCAGCGCCTGGCTCGCGCGTGGACCGGCGCCGAAGGCCAGGTAGCGGCGTACGAGCTCCGGCGCGCCGGGCGACTCGGGTCGGCTCGCACGGGCGAGCGCGACGGCATGCGCCACGACGTGGTCCGCCGCGGGCACGCGGGGAACCAGCGTCTGCAGCGCCAGGCTCTCCTCGCGGCCGAGCACGGGCTCGGGGCTCTCGCGCGGCGGCGCGGTGGTGCGCCGCACGATCTCTTCCTCTTCCTCGGCGCTCGGGTACCCCACCTCGACCTGCACGAGGAAACGGTCGAGCTGCGCTTCGGGAAGGGGGTAGGTGCCCTCCTGCTCGATGGGGTTCTGCGTCGCGAAGACGAGGTAGGGGGCCTCGAGGGGGTAGGTGCGTCCGCCGGCCGTGACCCGGCCCTCGGCCATGGCCTGGAGCAGCGCGGCCTGCGTCTTCGGCGGCGTCCGGTTGATCTCGTCCGCGAGGAGGACGTTGGTGAAGACCGGGCCGGGCACGAAGCGAAAACGGCGACGACCGGTCTCCGGATCGTCCTCGAGGACGTCCGTGCCCGTGATGTCCGCCGGCATCAGGTCCGGCGTGAACTGGATGCGGTTCGAGGCGAGGCTGAGGACGTCCGCCAAGGTCTGGATGAGCAGGGTCTTGGCCAAGCCGGGCACGCCCACGAAGAGACCGTGACCTCGCGCGAAGAGCGCGATGAGGAGCAGCTCGATCACGTCCTCCTGCCCGACGATGCGCTTCTTGACCTCCGTGAGGATGCGGGTCCGGGCCGCGCCGAGACGCTGGACGCGCGCCACGTCCTCCTCGGCGCCCGAGGCGACGTCGCCGGGGTCCGGCGCATCGACGGGCTCCGCCGACCTCACCGTCGCTGCGCCGAGGTCCGGGGCAGTCTCCGTCGGCGCGTCACCGGGGGACGGCGAAGGTCGCTCGAGGGCCGGCTCGGTCACCCGCTCGTTGTAGCCCAGGCGCCGGTGAACGCACGGCTTTTTCGTGCCGCGACGAGGCTTCAGCGAGGCCTCAAGGACCCGCCGCGGTGCCCAGGCGCGCGCACCAGCGTGCCTCCTCCGCCCGTTCCGTGGGATCCCGCGCGACCTCGGCCAGCACGCAGTGAGGGCGCGGGTCGAAGGGGTTCAGGCCCAGCGCCACGGCCGCGGCTCGACGCGCGCCCTGCGCGTCCCCTTCGAGCTGGCGCGCGTGCGCGAGGAGCGCGAAGGTCGGCGAATGGTCGGGGCGACGATCGGCCAGCGGTGCGCGCGCCACGCGCGCATCGCCGGGGCGGCCGCTCGCGAGGGCCG
>CALCTH010000534.1 GCA_937893795.1 uncultured Myxococcales bacterium
GCAATTAGTGTACCCATTACTGAAAATACCAATACAAAAAACACTCACAATAACAACACCAAACACAATACAAAAAACCTTCAACAAAAACAGCTCACTCCAGCGGCGCTTCGTGGCGATTCCCGTGGAGCCGCCGACGCCGAGCGAGGCCGTGGCCGTGCTCCGCGGCGTGGTGGAGCGCTTCGAGATCGACCACGGCGTGCGCATCGGCGACCCGGCGCTCGTGGCCGCCGTGACCTTCGCGCGGCGCTACGTACCCACCGTGCAGCTCCCGAAGAGCGCCATCGACCTCATCGACGAGGCGGCCGCGCGCGTGCGCGTGGAGATGGAGAGCGAGCCCGAGGAGCTCGACCGGCTGCGCCGGCGCCTCGAGGCCATCGAGATTCAGGTGCGGGCGCTCGAGGACGACCACGACGCGGACTCCTCACACGCGAAGGAGAAGCTCGCGGCCGAGGCGGCGGAGCTCCGGCCGCGCCTCGAGGAGATGGACGCGCGCTGGAAGGCCGAGCTCGAGGGCGTCGGCGAGGTGCGGCGGCTGAAGGAGGAGCTGGCGGCGGCGAACCGCGAGCTCGAGCAGGTGCGCGGCAGCGGCGACCACGCGCGCGCCGGGGAGCTACGCTTCGGGACGATTCCGCTGCTCGAGAAGCAGCTCGAAGAGGCGTCGGAGGGCATCAAGCACCTCGACGACCCGACGCAGACCATGGTGCACGACACGGTCACGCCGCAGGACGTGGCGGACGTGGTGGCGGCGTGGACCGGCGTGCCCGTCTCCAAGATGATGGAGGAGGAGACCGCGAAGCTGCTCCGCATGGAGGACTCGCTGAAGGAGCGCGTCATCGGCCAGGACGTGGCCGTGACGGCGATCAGCAAGGCCGTGCGCCGCGGTCGGGTCGGCCTCCGCGATCCGCGGAAGCCCATCGGCAGCTTCCTCTTCTTGGGCCCGACGGGCGTGGGCAAGACCGAGCTCGCGAAGGCGCTCGCAGAGTTCCTCTTCGACGACGAGGCGTCGCTCACCAGGCTCGACATGAGCGAGTTCATGGAGAAGCACATGGTGGCGCGGCTCCTCGGCGCGCCGCCCGGCTACAAGGACTCGGACGCGGGCGGCTTTCTGACGGAGGCGGTGCGCAACCGGCCCTACTCGGTCGTCCTCTTCGACGAGATGGAGAAGGCGCACCCGGACGTCTTCAACATCTGCCTCCAGGTGCTCGACGACGGACGGCTGACGGACTCACGCGGCCGCCCGGCCCACTTCGCCGACACGGTCATCATCATGACCAGCAACGTCGGCAGCCACCTCATCTTGGACCACGAGGGCACCAACGAGGAGCTCCGTGAAAAGGTCGAGGTGGAGATCCACAAGCACTACCGCCCGGAGTTCCTGAACCGGGTGGACGACATCGTGATCTTCGACCCGCTCGACAAGAACGATCTGCTGGGCATCGCGAACATCCAGCTCCGCGGCCTCGGCAAGCTCCTGGCCCACCGCCGCATCGAGCTCGAGGTCACCGACGACGCAAAGGGCCGCATCGTCGAGCTCGGCTACGAGCCAGCCTTCGGTGCGCGGCCGCTCAAGCGGGTCATTCTGAAAGAGCTCCAGGACCCCATGGCCCAGGCGATGCTGGAAGGCGGGTACCAGGGCGGGGACACGATTCGCGTGGACGTGGACGGGGAGGAGTTCACGTTCGCGAAGGTGTGAGGACGACGTCGCGGGCCGCTTCCGGGCCGCGGCTGCGGACTACGTTGGAGCGTCGGACGAGCGCTCGGCGAGTCGCGCGAAGAAGTCCTCGGGCGCGATGGTGTCGAGGAGGCCGGCGACCTGTCCGTCCCCCAGCTCGATGATCCTCCAGGTGCCGTCCTTGCCCCGGGCGAGGTCCATGGTGAAGAAGCGGCTCCGAATCGAGCGCATGATCGTGGCGAACTGCGCGAGTGGCAGCTCGCCGCTTTCGTACTCGGCGTCGGCCCAGTAGCGACCCGCGAGGAGTGGCTCGCCGTCGAGCACGAAGACGCGATGCTCACGGGTGAGGGGCATTCCGCTTTTGGGGTGGGTTCCGACGGTCTCCAGCTCGACGAACTCGCGCACCACCACACCGCCCGAGAGGAAGTCGCCCTGACGTTCGACGAAGGTGCAGACGACGCGGCGCAGCCGGTCCTCGTCGATGGCCGACGGCACGAAGCAGGCCTCTTCCCATTCGTGTTTCCGTGACTTCACGTAGTCCTTGATGACCACGGGCGCGTCACCGAACGCCTGGGCCGCCTGAACGACGGCATCCACGTCCATGCCCCCTTCACCAAGCGGTACCCACACCGAAGCGGGGGACCTGCTTTCGATGAGGGCGAAGGACTCGGGGAGGTAGTGGCAGTGCCGGTACTGCGCGGGCGTGTTGATGAGCGAGAGCCCGCGCTCGGCCAAAGCGGAATGAAGCCCCGCGTACTGCTCCACGCCAAGCATCCATCCCCGGTAGATTCCGGTTCCCGAGGCGTCGATGCGTCGCACGGCCCGGCCGAAGCTGCCCTCGTCGAGGTGCTCCTGGTTCACCAAGAACGTCGGCAGCCCCGCGGCCTCGGCGGCACGCCGCTGAGGCGCAAACGAGTCGTCCACCGTTTTGGGCTCGAACATCTGGCTCGGAAACACGACCGGGCGGGTCACGGGAGGCCTTTCGCGTGGGGTCCAGGGCAGGAGCATCATGGGGGTCGCGTTCCCGGTCCAGCGACGCTCTCACCCCCCATTCGGACCATGGCGGAGTTTCCGACTCTGCGCTCAGCTCTGGGTTCCTTTCACTCGAACCCAGGAGCCACGCCATGGCCTCGAAGATGGTCACTGACCGACAGAAATCCGCTTCCCTCGCCCTTGCCATTCTCGACGCTCAAGGCGCTCGCCTGCGGAGCGGGCTCCGCGCCGAGCTTGGGGAGGCCGGGGCCGACGCCGGCCTTGCCTACTTGAGCACGCTCGCCTCTCGCGTCGCCGAAGCTCGGGACGGCATGATCGATGCCGACGAAGCGCATGAGGCCGAGCTGGGCGACGATCCCGGCGCCCGCGAGGCCCGCGACGTGGCCACCGCCACGCTGCGCGAGCGCCTCGTGACGCTCCGCGAGATCGTCCGCGGGGTCTACGGTCCGCTCGCCGAACGGGCGCTCTTCTCCGGAAGCGCATCGCCGGACCCCGTCGTGCTCGCCCGCCAGGCCGGCGAGGTCGCCGCGCGCCTCGAGTCGAACCCGCTTCCTCCGCCCCGCGTCACCGGCGCCACCGTGGACGCCGCCGCCATCGTGCAGCAGCTGCGGGAGGGCCGAGACACGCTCGAAGCCGCCCTCGAGGTCGTCGCCCGCGAAGCCCGCGAGGCGCAGGTCACGCTCACGGCCAAGACCGGCGCCATGGCCACCTACGACCGCGCCTTCACCCACTTCGCCTCCTCGCTCTTCACCGCCTTCGAGCGCGCGGATGAGCCCGAGCTGGCCGCGCGCGTGCGCCCTTCGAGCCGGCGGCCGGGGCGGCTGGACGCCGAGGTCGAAGGGCCGCCTGCGAGCCCCGTGGCTGCGCTTTGACCCGCCCATGCGCCTTCGAAAGCGACTGCGAACGCCTCTTTGGGCTCCCCAATGCCTTCGAGAGCCCTCGAAGGCGGCGGGGAGGGCCCACATGCGTTCGAGGCAGCTTCGATCGCGAAGCCGGCAGACCGACACGCCGGGATGGCCTTTCGATGACGCGGGGGTCCGCGCGGGCGCGCCAGTCTTGTCGTACAAGCCCTCCGCCGGCTCGCTCGGTCGCCCACGCTCCCCGGGTCACGGAGGTGCGCCTGTTAGCCTCTCTCCGTGAGCAAGCCCGTCCGGAAGGCGGCGACATACGAGGACGTTCTCGCGGCGCCGAGCCACATGGTCGCTGAGATCATCGGCGGCGAGCTCGTGCTCACGCCTCGGCCCGGCCCGCGCCACGCCCGCACCGGGTCACGGCTCGGGCAGAGCCTCGGGCCCTTCGACGTGGACGGCGATGGCCCCGGCGGCTGGTGGATTCTCGACGAGCCGGAGCTTCACCTCGAAGCCGTCGGCCGCCCGGTGGTGCCCGACCTCGCCGGCTGGCGCGTCGACCGCCTGCCTGAGCTTCCCGACGCCGCCTACTTCACCCTCGCGCCGGACTGGCTATGCGAGGTGCTGTCGCCGCGTACGGAAGCCATCGACCGCGCCGACAAGATGCCGCTCTACGCCTCGGCCGGCGTGAAGCACGCCTGGCTCGTCGACCGTGCCGTCGAAACGCTCGAAGTCTTCCACCTCGAAGAGAGCGCACGCTGGACGCTGCTGACGACCCTTCGCGGTGCCGCCACGGCCCACGTCGAGCCTTTCGACGCCATCCTGCTCGCACTCGCACCGCTTTGGCGCCGCAAGGCGTGAGCCGTGCGCCGAACGTGCGCTCCGTGGCCGCCGCCAACGCCGTTTAGAGGCCACGTGGC
>CALCTH010000535.1 GCA_937893795.1 uncultured Myxococcales bacterium
GAAACGGCCTCTTTCCGGGTGGCCGGGTGGGAACGCGCCGCGTCAGCGGCCGAAACTCGAAGCGACGGAAGCGGCTTGCGGATCCGTCGGCGGCCCAGAGACCCGCCTACTTAGCGCTTGGCTGACCGTACGTGGGATCGATCCTCTTCTTTCCAGCGGGCCCGCGGGGCCCTTCCCTGCTCGGAGCTGGACCGAGCCGAGGGCGACGTACGTCTGCCCGTGGAGAAACGGCCTCTTTCCGGGTGGCCGGGTGGGAACGCGCCGCGTCAGCGGCCGAAATTCGAAGTGACGGAAGCGTCTTGCGGATCCGTCGGTGGCCAAGAGACCCGCCTACTTAGCGCTTGGTTGACCGTACGTGGGACCGATCCTCTTTGGTGATCCTCTTTGCGGTGCACGTGGTGTCGCCGTCACCCTCTCTCTGAGACGCTAACCTTAGCCGCGCTCCGTTTCTTCGAGGTACAGCGTCCAAGTATCCTCTGACCGCGCCATTTGCACAACACGCAGTACTGTCTGCGTTTCTGCATGGCATATGGTCAGACCCATAGACTCGATGAAGCGGTCAGACTCTGCCAAGAGTGACAGAGTGCCTTCTTCGACGCATTCCCTGAATACGTCGGCCGCCATCATCACGTCGTCCGGCACTCGCCCTGAGACGATGCGCGCGAGAAGGACGAGCTGCGTCCCATCGACCATCCCAGATTCGTTGTACGCAGGCCTCTCGACCGTTTTACCATCAAGTCTGCACAGTACGACTCCGGCTGCTGACACGAGCATGTATGCATCCATAGGTCCCGCTCTTATGGCTGACACCGTCACGATCGCTATCTAGTCGTTGCCACCCTCGTCGCTGGCAGCATCGTTACCCGACTCAGCGACAGGCTCTTGTTGTTGTTCCGACGCGTCACCTGGAGGCGGAGTAGCATGCTCTGTGAACACTGCCGCCAGCCTTCGGACATTTTCCTCGGTCCATCCGGCAGCACCCAACGGATGCACTATACGATGGTGGTTCGGGAAGTTTCTAGTGGGGTCAGCGTAGACCCGGAACCCTGCACTCTCGTAAGAGGATCCGTCCAAGGTACAGTTGCCACAAAGCAAGGTACAGTTGCCACAAAGGAAGCCGGCAGCTCGCCGCGGCTTCTGCAAGGCGCCCGTCCCGGCCTAGAGGCCGGCCACGTGGCCAGCGCCTCCAGCTGACCCGCCTGGTTCCGCGCTAAATGCAGCCCCTTCACCTCACCGAAGCGTACCAGCCCGTCGGCCCGGTCCGGTTCCGAGCGAGGAGGGGCGCTGGAACGCCCGCTGGGTTCATCGGGGTGGCGTGGGCGGGTCGTCGGGCGCGCGCGGTGCCCACGGGCTCGGTCGGTCACGACGGCGGTCGCGGTGCACCACCAAGCGTGGCGCGTCCGGGTCGGGGGCGCGTTTCGTGAAGCGGTGGCGTACCTCCGGTTCGCCGCGCGCGACATCGTCGGCCGCGAGCTTCTGAGCCGTCTGCATCGCCTCGAGGGTGTCGTCTGCGCCCGTCTGGGCGGCGTCACGGAGGGCATCTCGACCTGCCGGCTCGATGCCCTCCACGTTGCCGGGCGCGGCCAGCAGCGCGTCCGGCGCGGGGTCCGCTACGTTCACGCGGTGAAGCCGCCGCATCTCGTAGGTCCCGTACGGGAAGGGCGTCGCCCGGTTCTCGGGCCAGTGGTCGAGGCTGCCCCAATAGCCACCCTTCCAGCGCTTCCACTCCACGCTGGCGCGGAGGCGAAGCGCCTGCGCCTCGGGGCCGCGGCCTCCCACCTTGAAACGCGGCACCCGGCCGCCGCCCGGCTCCGCCAGCGTCTTCGGCTCCTGCCACGGGTGGATGGACCGCAGGGCGTAGGGGCCCAGCGCAGGGCGGACACGCTCGCGACGCAGCTGGGCTTCGCCACGGTCCGCCTCCTTGAGGAGCGCCTTTCGCAGCCGGACCACGTCCCCGTCGCCCGCGCGAAGGAGCGCGGGCGGCGGTGTGAGCTCCAGCCGGAGCTCCTGCGGGCGGTCCGTGCCGAAGTAGACGTCCGGCCGCTTCACCACCAGCGCGCCTCGGCCCCATCGCTCGAGGCCGAGGCCGAGCCCGGGCATCTCACGCGCCGTGTCGACCAGGCCCGCGGCGACCGGGTTCAGCCGCTCGTAGATGAGATGCTCGGCTTCGGCCTCCCAGTTCAGGAGCCGCATCGCGTGCGTCGGTCGCGCGTCGAAGACGCTCTTCGGGGCGTCGAAGCCGTACGCCGCTAGCAACACGTTCAGCCCACAGCTCAGCTCGCGGTGAAACCGCCGAAGGAAGGCGCCCAGGTTCGGCTCCGTGAGCGTCACCGTCAGGTGGTGATGCGTCACCACGCGCACCGCGTGATGTACCGCCACCCGATGCTCGCGCGCGGCGTCCGCTAGAGCGTAGAGCCATACGCCTTCCACCTCCGGCGCCCAGTCCGCGAGAAACGCCTTCCGGAACGTCGTCCGCCGCGTCAGCGCCATGGTCGCGCCGCGCACCACGATGCGGGGAGCCGTCACGGTGGCCCGACTCTTCAGGCGCCGTGCCAAAGAAACGCACCACGAGAACACCGACGAATCCGCAGCGACGGCTGGCGGGCGACGGCGACGCGCCGGTCCCCGCCACCTGACGCGTCGTAGAGGGCGCTCCGCCGAACGTGGTGCGCTCGCGCGTCGGAACGCCCGTCATCGGTCGACGTTCAGGGGCCGGGCGCCGGCTGCAGGTCCGCCGCACGCCTGACCATGAGCCGGCGGGCCGGCCGCCCGGCGGCCGTACCTCGGACCCTTCCAGGTCTTGGCCGTACCTGGGACCGCTCCTGTTCCGGACCCTTCCAGGTCTTGGCCGTACCTGGGACCGCTCCTGTTCTCGCCCGGCGGCCGTACCTCGGACCGTTCCAGGTACGCGGCCGTACCTGGGACCGCTCCTGTTCGCCTGTTCCTGGGACCGCTCCTGTTCTCTTCCGCGGCCGTATCTCAGACGGCTTCTCTTCTGCCGCGGCCGTACCTCAGACGGCTTCTCTTCTGGCTTCTCTTCTGCCCCTTGCCCTTAGGGCAACAGAGACGAGCTCAGCCATTTTCCGTAAGCCACGGTCGCATCGTTGTCGTCCTCGACATAAAGGCCAATCTCCCGGCGAACGATCTCCCTCTCCCCTTGTGTCACTCCATCGAGAAAGGCGTGTCCTAGCTTCTTGCTCTCAAAGAACATGAAGTCGCCGAACGAACGCTCGCCTATCTCGCCGCCTTGAGAACGGATTACGCGAACGGCCTCGATCAAGTCATCAATATCTCGGTCGTGACCACCCGCCGGAACCAGTCCCATCGCAGCATTCCGCCGAAGATAGAGAAGGGATTCAAGAGCGTTGCTGGGATGACGCAGCTCCAAGGCCGGTTTCACCTTCAGAAATGCCTGGGTTGCGAATACGATGGAGCAGTCCGGATCCCTCGGCGGCGCCTCGAGCCTACGTGCCAGTCGAGACCCGAACTTCATGCCGTAATCAAAGGGGAGCATCCCGTGTCTGTCCGTCATGCTGCACGCTTCCCGGAAGTCTGCGTGCTGTTTCATAGCAGAGATAAGACTGCCCGCATTGTGCTCCGCTGCGTAGTGCAATGCGTGGCGTCTGTCCCCATCAACTGCGAACAAACCAAGAGCTGACATAGCACTGAGTCTGGACAGCGCCTTCCGCTTGCGTAGCAGAACCAACCAACATCCCGGAGGACAGACCCTACCCTTGGATGATAACTGTCGCGACAAGTCGATGTCGATATGGCCTTGTCCTTCGCCGCCCAGAATCCGTTCGGCAAGGGAATTGAGGATATCGTTCGTCATGGCGATACCAATACAGTTCGACCGATTGCTCCTGGTCAGAGACGATCCCCTTCCAAACTCATCTACAGGTCCGCTTCTCGAAGACGGGTCACGGACAATCCGTCCCAGGCACCGTGGCCCTCGGCAGGTATCGTGACCCTCGGCCAGGGTGTGACGGTTCGTTCAATCACTGCTTTGCAGCGGGCACCACGGCTGGATCTCTTTTGCGAGTACAGCGCCCGGCACGGCAAACACCTACCGTGACGTCCAGGCTGCGTGCCGACTCCGCCAGCCTCGGGGACCAGCATATTTCTTCACACTGCTCTTCCCTTCGCCGCATCGAGTAGTCGTAGAATGCGCGAGTCTGCGCTCCGAGACTCGAAAGGCAGCAGCCACGGGGGTCGAGAGTGGGGGCCACCACGCACTCCACATCGCGGGTGCAGTCGCGGGGCGGGGGCGACCCTGGGTAAACGTAGAGGTCGGTCCAAGCGTCCGGATCACGACAGGCCGACGCAGCCACCAGAACGCTGGCCATCGTCGACGCCATGCATGGGCTCCACGGGCCCTTCGGACGACGACTCCGCGCACGCGGCCTGCGCGCCGGCGGCACGCTCTCCTCGCGTACCCGATCGTGCTCCTTCACGTGAACCGAGTGTACCCCCCTACGGCTCGGTCCGGTGCCGAGGAGGCGGGGTCCGATGCTCCCTCCGCTGCCAACAGCGGGAGTGCGCCTCGACCCCCGTCGACCGCGCACGTAAGTCAGCACGTGCGGCGAGGGTCACTCGAGCTCACGCGCGCGCAGTTGACCACCCCGCACCCGCCTGAAAGGTTCCCCGCGCCCGCCCGGCAACGCGCATCCCGCGGCCCATCCCCGTGACCCCCGCCACCGCCCGACGCCTGGTCCTCACCGCCCTCTACCCCGCGCTCTTCCTCAGCGGGGCGGCGGCGCTGTCCTACCAGGCCACGTGGGGGCGGATGCTCCAGCGGGTCTTCGGGGTCAGCGACCAGGCCATCGCGACCGTGCTCGCGAGCTTCTTTCTCGGGCTCGGGGTCGGGTCCGTGCTGGGCGAGAAGCTCGTGCGGCGGTTTCGCGGGCCCGTGCGGCTCTACGCGCTGCTCGAGATCGGCATCGGCGCCTGGGCCGTCGCGTCCCTCGCGCTCGTGCCGCGCATCCACGACCTCTACGCCGGCCTCGGCAGCGACGCCGGGTTCGGGACGCTCACGCTGCTGCGCTTCCTGCTCGCCTTCCTGGTGCTGCTGCCACCCACGCTCGCCATGGGGGCCACGCTGCCCGTGCTCGTCGCGGCCGTGGCCCGCCGCGGCGTGGCCTGGAGCGCGGCCGCCACCTCGCTCTACGCGACCAACACCCTCGGCGCCGTGCTCGGCGCCGGGCTCACCGGCCTCTACCTCGTCCCCGAGCTCGGCACCCGCGCCACCGTCGCCCTCGCCGCCGCCGCCAGCTTCGCGGCGGCGATCTTGGTCCTCGCCGTCGGCGCAGCCACCAGAGGCGCCACGGACGAATCCCCTGCCCGTGCCCCAGCCCCAGCCCCGGAAACCCAGGCGCCCCGCCACCCCCCCCCCACGAGCGCACCCCCCCCCCCAGCACCACACCCCCCCCACCCCCCCCCCCCC
>CALCTH010000536.1 GCA_937893795.1 uncultured Myxococcales bacterium
GCTGCTCGGCGCCGGCGCCGAGCCGCACCGTACCGGCGAGTAGCTTCCACCAGAGCCCCTCGCCGGCGGGCTCGGGCGCGAGCTCGAGCGGTTAGTCGCCGGCGGTGCGCAGGTTGCGCGCCGTGCCGCCCGCGGGCGCGGCCGGAGGCGCGGTGAGCCGCGCGCGGGCGCTCGGGATGAGCACCGCGGCCATCCCCACGGCGGCGACGGCGATCGCGGCGCGCGCCATGCGGTAGCGACGTCGCTCGACGCGCAGCGTCTCTTCGGCGGCGCGCGCGCTCGAGGCGCGGTCGAAGGCGTCCACGGTGCTGGCGTCCGTCGCCGTGCCTTCGCGGTCCTCCGGGAACGCCACGTCGTTGGGCGACGCCGCCTCGGGCCACTCGTCCGAGGGCGTCTGGGCCTCCTCCGTGAGGTCGAGGCTGGCCACGTGCATGAGCCCGGATCCCGCGGCTCCGTCCCGCGTGATGGCGGTGAGGTCTTCCGGCGGGCCCAGCTCGTCCTCGAAGGCGCGAAGGATCTCCGCCACCTCCGCCCCACTTCGCGGCCGGTCCGCGCGGTGCTTGGCCATCAGCCGCCGAAGGAAGGCCCCGAGGCGGAGCTGGAGCGTCGCGGGCACGCCCGGGATCTCGGGCAGGGGCGGAGGTTCCTCTTCGAGATGCCGCGACACCACGAGGCTCGGCGGCCCGCCGACGAAGGGCGGCTCGCCGGTGAGGCATTCGTGGAGCAGCACGCCGAGCGCGTAGAGATCCGCTCGCCCATCGAGGTCCTGCCCGCGCACCTGCTCGGGGGCCATATACTCCGGCGTTCCCGCCACCAAGCCCACACGCGTGCGCCGCGTCGTCGACGCGCCGGCGACCCCGTCACCCATGAGCGCCAAGCCGAAGTCGAGGACGCGGACCTGGAGGCGCCCATCCCGCCGCGAGAGGTGCACGTTGCTGGGCTTGAGATCCCGGTGCGTGATGTCCCGCTCGTGGGCGGCGTGGAGCGCCTCCGCGAGCTGGCGCCCCACGGCGACCGTCTGCGCGGCGGTGAGCGTCCCCTGCCGGTCGAGGACCTCGTCGAGGGGCTGCCCGAGCACGAGCTCCATGGCGATGTAGGGGAGTGTGCCCTCGCCGTGGTCGAGCACGCGGACCAGCGCGGGATGGTCCAGGTTGGCGAGGGCCTGGGCCTCGCGCGCGAAACGCCGGAGGCTCGCGGGGTCCCGGGTGCGCTCGGCGTAGAGCATCTTGACCGCGACCTGGCGGCGGAGACCCTTCTGCTCGGCGACGTAGACGAAGCCCATGCCTCCCGAGCCCAACATTTCGAGGAGCTTGTAGCGGCCGCCGAGCACGACGCCGCGAAGCGGGTCCGGCGCCTCGCGATCGCCCGGCTCGGGCAGCGCGAGGGGCGCGGTCCCGTCCGCCGGGCAAAATTCGCTCTCGTCGACCCAAACCCGATGGCAGTGGGGGCAGCAGCGCACGCGGCGGCGAGTCTAGCTCACCTTCGCCGGGGTGTAAGACCGCGTCATCTCACGTCCTAGGCCGCCTCCCGGAGCGACCGCGGCGTCCAGAGCGCTCGGAGGGTGCAGCGGCCGGGCCGCGCGTCGCCTTCGAGCCATGCCACGCCGCCCTTCTTGAAGACGAAGTGCGCGCCCAAAAAGGGGTCCCCCGTGACGAGCCAGGCCAAAAGCTCGCCCATCCAGGGCTCGTGGCCCACGAGAGCGACCCGTTCCCCGGCGATCGCGTCGAGCAGCCCGTCGCTCGGGGAGGCCGCGAGCGCCGACGTCTCCACCCGCTGGCCCTGCGCCATCAGCGGGGTCAGGCGATGCGCGGTCTCCACGGCGCGCCGCCAGGGGCTGTGGACCACCACGTCCAGCTCGACGCGGAGGGCCCGAAGCCCTTTCACCACGCGGTCGAAGCGTTCGATGCCGTCGAGGGTCAGGGGGCGCTCGGCGTCGTCCCAGCCCGCGCCCCGCGCTTCCGCCGTCGCATGACGAACGAGGTAGAGGTGCATTGCGGCGAGCGTACTCGTCGCCCGTGGTGGCGGGCGAATGGCCCCCGCGAGGGCGGCCTCTTGCGCCTCCCTCCCGCCCGTGGCCAGCCCCACCTACGACGCGCGGGGGGTTCCCGAGCGTCGAGCGCGTCGCCGCCGCTCTCTTGGGAGCCGAGCGAAGACGCGCCAAGGCTCGGGCCGCCCGAGCCGCCGCGGTCACCCGCGGCACCCGACTCTTCAAGAGCGAGAAGCGGGCCGGGTTTCCGGCCAGAGGCCGCGTCGGGCACGTCGCCCGCGTACCGCGGCCTGGAGGCGCCATCGATGGCCGAAGGTGGACTGAGCGATCCAGCTCAGGACGACAGCGACGCGAAGACCCACGGGGAGGAAGCGCCCGCGGGCCCGAAACCGCCCATCGTCGAACGGGTGGGCCAGATGTCCGACCGCGCGATCCAGCGCGTCGTCGGCGGGAACGCCTTTCTCCGGGGTCGACTCTATGCCCGGCGTAAGTCCGTGGACGACCTCCGTACGGACGGTCACTCGGTCTCCGGCGCGATCCACATCCGCTCGCAGGAGGAGCCCTACCGCACGAAGGTCACGCTCCAGGAGGACGGAAGCTTCCTCTCCGCGTGCACGTGCCCGGGCTGGCGCGGCCCGACGGGTCACTGCAAGCACGTGGCCGCCGTGCTCGTGGCCCTCCGCGACCGGGAGCGGCCGCCCAAGCCGAAGACCGAGGGCAGCGGCGACAAGCAGCCCTCGGGACAGAAGAAGTCGAAGAAGAAGAAGAACAAGGAAAAGACCCCGCCGGTCCACGTGCCGCAGACGGTCAGCGTCGGCGGCAAGCGACGCCGCTCGCGACGCCGGCGCCGTGGGGGCGGCGGCGTGGCCGAGAAGCTCGAGGTCGTCGCCGCGCGGGACCTCGCGGCGCCGAAGGTCGAGTCTCGCGGCGCCATCGACGCCTGGCTCCCGCCGGATGCGCTGCCCAAGCCCTACGAGTTCGAATACCGCGTCACGGTCCGGAGCGCCTCCCTCGCCATCACCCCGGTGATCGCGGGCACGCGGAACGCGGTACCCATCGCCGACGCGCTGCAAGCCTTCAACATGGTGCCCCCGGAGGAGCGGGAGCTGCTCCGCGCGCTCGCGCGCCATACGAACCGCGGCAACCCGGCGACCGCCGAGGCGCGCGGCGAGGACGCCTCCGAGGTCCTCGGCATGCTCCGGGGACGGCGCGTGCTCCTCGAGCCCGCGTCCATGGAGCTCCGCTTCTCCGACGAGGAGCGCCTCCCGCGCGTCGAGCTCGATGCGGTGAATGGCGAGACGCTGCGCACGCGCGTGGCCTTCGAGTCCGCCGAGTCGAAGCGACGCTTTCCGCTCTCGAGCGGGGCGTGGTTCGAGGGAACGCCGGGCTGGCACATCGACGGCTCCGATGGCGTGGCGCGGCCCATCGCGCTCCACGTGACGCCGGGCTGGCTGACACGGCTCTACCGCAGCCCCTCGCTCGTGCATCCGACCAGCGAGATGCCGCGACTCCTCGCCGACCACATCCCCCGCGTCGCCGCCGCGCTCAAGGCCGAGCTTCCGAATCTGGACGACGTGGCGGACCTCGTGGACGCGGCGCCGGCGCTCCAGCTCTGGGGCGAAGGCGACATCATCGAGGCCAAGGTGCGGCTTAAGGTCAGCTACGCCGAGAGCGAGTTCGACGTGCCCGTCGCCGGCTTCCCGCAGCCGCTCGCCTTCCTGCCGCCGACGGAGGAAGACGGTCGGCCGCGTGTGGTGCGCCGGGACGTGGGCGCCGAGATGGCCGCGGTGCAGACGATCCTGAACATGGGCTTCGAGGTCGACGAGGACGAAGGCTGCCTCGTGGCCGAGGGCGACGACGCCATCGGCTTCTGGAGCGAAGGTCTTGGCGAGCTGCCCGAGTCCTGGGACCGCTACGTCCCGAACGACCTCGCCGGCGTGACCGTGCGCGACGACGGCGTCTCGACGCAGATGCGGGTCTCGAGCGGCGTCGATTGGCTGAGCCTCGACATGGTCTTCAAGGTCGGCGCGACGGTCGTGCGCGAGGAGGAGCTCCGCGCCGCCCTCGAGGGCGGCCGCCGCATCGTGAAGCTGGACGACGGCACCTACGCGCCCATCGACCCGGACGAGGTCGGCGAGGTGCTCGAGCGCATGGCCGAGATCTACGCGAACGCCGGCCAGGGCAAGAAGGTCCCGCTCTCCCAGGCGGGGCGCATCCAGGACCTCATCGCGCTGGTGCCCGACGCCAAGGTCTCGAGCACCGCCAAGGATCTCTTCGGCAAGCTCGAGGACATCGACGAGGTGCCGGCGGTGCCGAAGCCGCGCAACCTCAAGGCGACGCTACGCCCCTACCAGAAGAAGGGCTTCAGCTGGCTGGCCTTCCTTCACCAGCTCGGCAGCGGGGGCATCCTCGCCGACGACATGGGGCTCGGGAAGACGCTGCAGGCCATCGCGCTCCTCCTCTGGGCCAAGAACAAGGAGAAGGGGAAGCTGAACCTGGTCGTCGCGCCGACGAGCGTGGTGCCGAACTGGGAGCGCGAGCTCAACAAGTTCGCGCCCTCGCTCTCGACGGTGGTGTGGCACGGGCCGAACCGCTTCGACCGCGAGGATGAGCTCGAAGACGCGGACGTGATGATCACGTCCTACGCGCTCATGCGCCGCGATGAGGAGCTTCTGGGCCGCCTCGACCTCCGCTACGCGATCCTCGACGAGGCGCAGCACATCAAGAACCCGGCGAGCCACACGGCGCGTGCGGCGAAGAAGCTCACCAGCGACCGGCGGCTGGCGCTCACGGGAACGCCCATCGAGAACCGGCTCAGCGAGATGTGGAGCATCTTCGACTTCGCGTCGCCGGGGCTCCTCGGGGACCTGAAGAACTTCGAGGAGAAGGTCGCGCGGCCCATCGACCGTGGCGACGAAGAGACCGCGAAGCGGCTCCGCAACACCATCCAGCCCTTCGTCCTGCGCCGGCTCAAGTCCGACGTCGCCGACGACCTGCCGGAGAAGATCGAGCACGAGCTCGTCGTTCCGATGAGCGAGGAGCAGTCGCTCCTCTACAAGCAGATCCTCGCCGAGGTGCGAAAGAGCGTGCTCAGCGAGGTCGAGGAGAAGGGCGTCTCCAAGGCGCAGATTCAGATCCTCGCGGCGCTCACGCGGCTCCGGCAGGTGGCCTGTGACCCGCGCCTCATGAAGCTCGAGAACAAGGACTTCGAGGACGACGACTCGGGCAAGCTCTCGGCGCTTCGGGAGATCCTGCTCAACGCCGTGCATGGCGGGCACCGGGTCCTGGTCTTCAGCCAGTTCGTCACGATGCTCAAGCACATCCGGGACGCGCTCGAGGAGGACGGGATCACCTACGAGTACCTCGACGGCTCGACCAAGGACCGGGCCGAGCGCGTGGACCGCTTCAACGAGGACGACTCCATCGGCGTCTTCCTGATCAGCCTCAAGGCCGGCGGCACCGGGCTCAACCTGACGGGCGCCGATACCGTGGTGCACTTCGACCCGTGGTGGAACCCGGCGGTGGAGGACCAGGCGACGGACCGGGCTCACCGCATCGGCCAGCAGCGTCACGTCAACGTCTACCGGATCATCGCGAAGGGTACCGTCGAGGAGAAGATCCTCGAGCTCAGCGCGAAGAAGCGGGCGCTCATGGAGAGCGTGCTCTCCACCGAGGGCAGCCCGCTCAAGGGCCTGACGCGCAAGGACGTGGACGCGCTCTTCAGCGATTGACGCCGTTCTGGCGGCCAGCACGAGCGTTCTGACCTCGGGCCGCTAGGCTGCCGTCCATGTGGCGCTGGCTTCTTTTCGGCACCCTGCTGGCGTGCGCCGGAGGCGACCCGGCGGACGAGCCGGCGGACCTTCGTCCCCTGCCGAGCTGCCGCCAACGCACGCTCGCGACCTGCGACATCCGCAACGTCGCGTGCCAGGAGGCCCTCGTCGAGATCCTCGGCTGCGTTCGGGGCCGCACCGTCAGCTCCCTGCCGACCATCGAGGTCATCGATCTCGAGACCGCGCGGGCGCGCTTCGAGGCCGAGGTCGCCGTGGACGCCATGATGATGCCGCCCACGGAGTTCGCCGAAGAGGATGCCGTTCTCACGGCGCTCGGGCTGATCCCGCCCGGCGTCGAGCTTCGCGACGCACAGCTCGAGGAGGCCATCGCGGGCACGGCTGCCTACTACACGCCAGCCACGAAGGTCGTGACGATCATCGACCGTGGTCGCTCGCTTCGCTCGCGCGACGCCGTCTCGACGCTGGTGCACGAGCTCGTCCACGCCGCGCAGGACGAGGAGTCCGACCTCGAGTCGGCGCTCGAGGACGCGGACACCTGGGAGGACTACTTCGCGCTGCTCGCCCTCGTCGAA
Organism: uncultured Myxococcales bacterium; assembly: GCA_937893795.1. GTDB lineage: Bacteria > Myxococcota_A > Polyangia > Polyangiales > Houyiibacteriaceae > CALCTH01. Next base: position 6,351 of record CALCTH010000536.1, read on the forward strand.
GGCGAAGCGACCTTCTTCGAGCTCGAGACGGCCTTCTGGATCGAGGGAGCGGGTGCCGACGCCCCGAGCATCGACCGCTTCGAGTGGGAGGAGCTCTTCCTCATCCTCGACGAGAGCTTCCAGGAGGAGCTCGCGCTGACGACGGCCCCCATCGTCTGGGCCTCGGAGATCGCGCCGTATCTCTACGGTACGCGCTGGCAATGGGACCGCTGGTTCGGGGGAGGCGACGCCGCCATCGTCGCGGCCCTCGCGGGGGACGCGCCGGCTTCGAGCGCCGAGTTCATGCGGGACCCCTTCCGGCCCGGGAGCGGCCCCGCCCTCCGCGTGCCCGTGACCTGCGCTGCGCCGGAGCCCCCCGAGGGCGTCGTCGCCGCAACCACGACCGAGCTCGGCCCCGCGCTCACGTACACGGTCTTGCGTGCGACGGGCGCCAGCGACCTCATCGCGCTCGTCTTCGCGGCGCAGTGGCAGGGCGACCAGCTCCGTAGCTTCGGAAGTGTGAGCGGCGAGACGCTCGGGCTTTGGCGGGTGCAGCTCGCGACCGAGGAGGTCGCCGAGGATCTCGCGCGTCGGCTCCGCGCTGCCGGCCACCGGGCGACGGCCCGGGGTAGCCTCATGACCGCCGCCATCGGCGACGCCGCTGCCCGCGATGCGTGGACCTGGGAGAGCGACGGTCCCTGTGCGCCGCCCGAGTAGC
>CALCTH010000537.1 GCA_937893795.1 uncultured Myxococcales bacterium
GGCGTGTCCTTCCTTGCGCCCCGGGCTTTTCCCTTTTTTGCGGTTGTCCTCGGGGGCGCCTCCTGGGCGCCCCGCGCTCGGGGAAGTCCCGGTTTCGTCGGTGGGGGCGGGCTCGTCGGCCTCGCTCGCGTCGTTTTCCTCCGGCGCCGCCTCCTGGGCCTCGGCGGCCTCGGCGTCCATGCGCGCGTAGATGATGCGCTGCTGGATCATCGTGAGCGTGGAGTTCGTGACCATGTAGAGGCAGAGGCCCGCCGGCAGGAAGAGCATGAAGCCGCCGATCATGACGGGCATCAGGTACATGAAGAGCCGCGCCTGCGCGGGATCCATGGTGGAGGGCGTGATGCGCTGCTGCACGTGCATCAGCAGCGCCACGAAGCCCGGCAGGATGAAGTAGGGGTCCGGCGCCGACAGATCCTGAACCCAGCCCACGAAGGGTGCGTGGTACAGCTCGAGGTTCGTCGAGATGCTGCGGTAAAGGGCGAACCACACGGGCATCTGCAGCAGCATGGGCAGGCAGCCCGAGGCTGGATTGACGCCCTCCTTCTTGTAGAGGGCCATCACCGCCTGGCCCTTTTGCTGCGGGTCGTCCGCGTACTTCTCGTTGAGCGCGTCGAGCTTCGGCTTGAGCGTCCGCATCTTCGCCATGCTCTGGAAGCTGCGGACCGTGAGCGGGAAGAAGGCCGCCTTCACGAGGATCGTGAGGAGGATGATCGCGAGGCCCCAGTTGCCGGCGAAGCCGTGAATCCACCGGAGCAGGTCGACGAGCCAGTTGGCGAGGAAGCTGAACCAGCCGAGGTCGACGATCTCCGGGAGGTGGTGCCCGGCGCTCCTGAGCGCGTCGCGGTCGGCGGGCCCGACGAAGCCGACGCTCCGCTCCACGTGCGCGCCGCCGGGGGCGAGGGTGACCTCGCCGTAGGTCAGCTCCGTCTCGAGGAGCGTCCCCACGACCTCGTCGAGGCTCGGGCCCCGGAGCGAGGCGGCGAGGCGGCAGGTGGCCGCGCGCCCGTCGGCCGCCGCCACGGCGTTGGCGAAGTAGCTGTCGACGACGCCCGCGAAGCGAACGCCGCCCTCGAAGCGCACCGGCTCCTCGGCGAGGTCGCCGCTCTGCTCGCGCTCGACCTCGCCCTCCTCCTCGTCGCTCTCCGAGTGGAGGCAGACGCCGAAGCTGAGCGCCGTCGAGGGGCGCCCGATGAAGCCGTCGTCCTCGGCTTCCTTGCTCACGTAGTGGAAGGTCGAGTAGCGCACCCTCACCGGGCGCGGGGTCTCGCCGAGGTTCTCGATACGCACCGTGGACCAGAGCTGGAAGGGTCCGCTCCCGGCCTCGATGCGCCGGCTGATGCGCACCCCGTCGCCCTCCCAACGGAAGCGAACCGCCCGGGGCGAGAGCTGCTCGCCCTCCCAGACCGCGTCCGCGGGGACGTCGACGCCGGGCACCGCCAGCTGGAAGGCGTAGTACGCCTCCTTGTCGGTGGTGACGAGGTTGAGGGGCTCGCCGCGCCCGTCGGTGAAGCGGCGCTCGCGGGGCTCGAGCTTCACGAGCCCCGTGTTCAAATTGGAGAGCTCGGCGTGGAAGGCCTGGGTCTCGATGGCGAAGCGCTGCTCGACGGCGAGGCGCTCCGCCTCCGTGGGCCCGGCGGCGGCGACGTCCTCGGCCGGGGCTTCCTCGGCCGGGACGCTCGCCCCCGCGGCGGCGTCCTCGCTGGGCTCCGCGGGGGGCGCGTCCGACACGAGGAAGGAGCCGACGAGGGCGACGCCGAGCACCGCCAGGATCACCATCTGTCGCTTCGGATCGTCCATGACCTAGGAGCGCGGGGCAGCGTTGGTCGGCTTCGCAGGGGGTGCAAGTCGGCGCGCGAGCGCGGGGCAGCCGCCTCTCACGCCGTCTCCGCTTCGGCCCGCTGGCGGGCGCGCTCGGCGGCCTTCTCCCCGGCCCGGGAGAGCGCCCGCGAGGCGCCCTTCACCTGGCGCAGGACCTCGTCGTAGCCGAGCACCGCGGCGGCGTCCCGCTTGGCCACGAAGACCACGTCGGCCGGCGGAAAGAGGTCGCGGTTGCGACGGAAGACCTCGCGCACGACGCGTTTGATGCGGTTGCGCTGCACGGCGTTGCCGACCTTGCGCGTGACCGTGACGCCCAGCCGCGTGGGGACCGTCGACGCGACCGTGGGGACGTGGACCATCACGATGAAGGAGCGGGTATGGACCTTGACGCCGTGGCGCTGCACGCGACGATAGTCCGTTCGCGCTCGGACGCGGTCGCGCGGGCGGTAGCGCTCGCGGACCGTCACGGGTCGGGTCGTGATTCTCGCCGCGAAGCCGCACCGCCAGGGCGCGGCCGCGTCGTCACTTCTTGTAGACGCCGACGGCGAGGCGCTTGCGGCCCTTGGCGCGGCGGGCGGCGATGACCTTGCGGCCGCCGGCCGTCTTCATGCGGGCGCGAAAGCCGTGCGTGCGAAGGCGGCGAGTTCGGTGGGGCTGGTACGTGCGCTTCACGGGTCGTCTCCGTGGGGAGTGTTCCCCGCGCGGTCCGGTCTTGCGGGGTCGCGAAACGAAGCATGCACCCCTGGTGCCGTCAAGGCGCGAAGCCGCCGCTCGGGAGGGCGCCGGCATCCCGGAAGCTGAAGCAGCGGCCAGCGCCCACGATCACGTGGTCGACCATCGTGATCCCGAGCAGCGCGCCGGCCCGTCCCAGTCGAGCCGTGAGCGCAAGATCCTCCACGCTCGGCGAGGGGTCGCCGCTCGGGTGATTGTGGGCGAAGAGCACCGAGACGGCCCCGTCCGTCACGAGGGGTCGGTAGGCGTCCGCGGGCGCGACGAGGCACGCCGTGCGCGTCCCCTTGGCCACGAGGTGCTCGCCCATCGGGCGCGCCGTGGCGGCGAGGGGGAGGGCGATGAAGTGCTCGACCCGCAGCCGCCCGAGCCGCGGTCCGAGGGCCGCGAAGGCCTCCACGCTGGACGTGATCGGGGCCGCCCGGAGCGGGATCGCCTCCTGAAGGCGAAAGTGGAGCGCGAGCGCGGCGCGGAGTCGCTGCTGCGCGACGCGCGAGAGCCCCGCCGCGGAGAGCGCGCCGTCGTCGAGGCGCGCGAGGC
>CALCTH010000538.1 GCA_937893795.1 uncultured Myxococcales bacterium
GGAGTGGTGCCGACGCGCTCGATGCGCACGGCCCCGGCCGGGCCCTCGACCTCGAGGAGGAGACCCGGGGGCCTGGGCGCCTCGTCCACGTGACCCTCGCGCGACCCGGCGTCCCGGCTCGCGGCGTGCGGAGGACCGGCGTCCGGCGCGGCGGCGAGGGGCCGCCCGGCGGCACAGGCGGTGAGAAGAAGGGCGTGGGCCGCAGCCCGGCGAAAGCAGCGCATGCGGGCGTCTTCGCCGCGGAACGGCGCCGGTTGCGTGGCGCGTCGCGTCGCTGTCCGGCGGCTGGTAGGTTCCGGGCGCTCGTGACCACGGTTCTCCTCGCGCTGGCCTTCGTGCTGCTCCTCGCTTTGCTCGTGGCGGACGCCGTGGGCCTTCGGGAACCCGACGAGCGACCGGTCCCCACCCCCGGTCTCGACCCGCGCGGACCGCGCTGGCCCTTGCAGCTGGTCGCCGGGATCACGGGGCTCTTCGGCCTCCTCGCCTTCCCGGCGACGCTCGCCCCGGTCGTCCTCACGGTGCTCGCTGCGCAGGCCCATCCGGTAGGCGGCGACGGGAGCACCAGCCTCGCGGCAATCCTGGTCGCGGCGCTCTGCATGTCGGCGGCCGTGAAGTCCTTCCGCTTCGCCGGGCTGCTCCTGGCGCCGCCGCCGGTGGACACCAGCGCGCTCTGGCGCCTGGCCTCGTGGCTCGGCGGCTGGAACGCACTCGTCATGGTGCTCTTCGCCCTCGCCCGGCCCGCGGACGGCCCCGTGCACGTGCTCATCTCGGCGTTCATCGCCGCGAGCCTCGTCGTCTTCGTGCTGGGGCTCGCCGCGGTGCGCTTCGCCGAGATCCGGCGGCGCCCGACGCTGAAGCCCTTCTAGACGCCCCAGCGACGCGTCGGCGCGGTCTCCGGCGGGGGCAGGTCGTCGAAGCGCGCGTAGGCCACCTCGAGCACGGTGAGCTCCCGGACGCCCTTCGGCGTACGCACCGTGACCTCGTCATCGACGCGCTTCCGGAGGAGCGCCTTCGCGAGCGGCGCGTCGAGGCTCACGTAGTGCGGGTCCATGTCCGTCTCGTCGGCCCCGACGATGCGATGCACGCTCTCGCGACCCTCGTCGTCCTCAAGGCGGACCCACGCGCCGAAGAAGACCTGCGTGTCGTCTCGGCGACCGGCGTCGGGCACGACGACCTCGAGCTCGTCGAGGCGCTTCTCCAGGTAGCGGATGCGACGGTCGATCTGCCGGAGGCGCTTCTTGCCGTAGATGTACTCGGCGTTCTCCGAGCGATCCCCCTCGGCCGCCGCGTCCGCGACGCCCTGCGTGACCCGCGGGCGCTCCACGGTCCAGAGCAGCGTGAGCTCCTCGCGAAAGCGGGCGGCGCCTTCCGGCGTGATGTAGGGCGACGGGCGAGGGCCCCGGCGGGCGGCCATGGGAAGCCGGTGTACCGCGCCGCGGCGGACGGGGCACCCGCCGCGCGTTGCCTCTGGGCGCCGAGGACCACAGGTCCCGGCCATGAGCGGGAGCGCCCTTCGTCGCGTGCTGGCCGTCCTCGGCACCCTGGCGATGCTCGTGGCCGGCGGAGCGTGGTGGGGCCTCGTGCGCCGCCCGGCCGCGGACCTGGAGGCACTCGGCGCGCGCATCGAGGCGGCCCGGTCAGGCGTCCGCGATGCCGCCTGGACGCGACCGCCGCTCGGCGAAGCCCTGCCGGGAGA
>CALCTH010000539.1 GCA_937893795.1 uncultured Myxococcales bacterium
AGCGCCGCCGCCAGGGCGAGCCGCGCGCGCCGCGGCTGGACCGAGCCGCCCGCATCGGCGTCGTCGGAATCCGCGGACTCCCAAGCGGTCTCCTCGTCGGCGAAGGCGGCCTCGTCGGCTCCCGCCCGTACCGCTCCACCGACCATCGCGGGCTCCTGGTCCTGCGTGTCGTCGCCCCCGTCCTCCATGCCGAGCTCGGAGGCCGCCGCACGAGCTCCCGCCTTCGTGCCCGCCGTGGTCCGCGGGTCCCGAGGCAACGCACTCCGAATCCGGATGAGCGTCGAGTCGCCGGGCTCGTACGCCGCTTCGATGGCGCGGGCGATGCTGTCGGCGTCGGGACGCTCCGTCATCCGTAGCCAGCGCTCGGTGGCGCGGATGAGCGCGAGGCGCATCGACCGGGCGTCCGGGAAGCGCTCCGCGGGTGCCTTGGCGAGCGCCTGCTGGAGGAACTCGGAGACGGGCCCCGCGAGGTCCGGCCGGCGCTCTTCGAGGGGCGGCGGGTCCTCCGTGACGACGCGGATGAGCAGGATCGCGCGCGTCTGCGCTTCGAAAGGCAGCTCCCCGGCGAGCATCTCGTAGAGCATCACGCCCGCTGCGTAGAGGTCCGACCGCTGGTCGACGTCGGGCAGCGCCTGCGCCTGCTCCGGCGACATGTACTCCGGCGTCCCGATGATCCGGTCCTGCGTCGTCGGAAGGACCGAGCGAAGCCGCCTTCCCGCGGTCTCGGCGAGGGGCCCGCCGACGAAGCGGCTCACGCCGAAGTCGATGAGCTTCGGCAGCACGCCGTCCGCGTCCTCGGCCAGGAAGATGTTCTCGGGCTTCAGGTCACGGTGCACGACGCCGGCGTCGTGCACGGCGCCGAGGGCCCCGAGCATGTGAGCCGTGAGCCGGATCGCGTCCGCCGGGGCCACGGCGCCCTCCGCGAGGAGCGCCGCGAGGCTCCGACCCTCGAGGAGCTCCATCACCACGAAGGCGAGGTCGCCGTCTTCGCCTACGTCGAGCACGTCCACCACGTGCCGGTGGTGGACCGCGGCCACGAGGCGGGCCTCGCGGAGGAAGCTCTCGCGCTCCTCCGCGTCCTGACCTTCGCGCTGGAAGAACTTCACGGCCACGGGCCGGCCCAGGCGCCGGTCCTCGGCGCGCCAGACGACGGCCATCCCGCCCTCACCGAGGGGTTCCTGCAAGACGTAGCGCGCGTCGAGCACCCGGCCGGGGCGAAGGTCCTTCGTACCCGCCGTCGTCTGGCCTCGCCGCTCCTGCACCGCGGCGTGCACGGTAGCAGACGGCCCGGAGGCCGCGACGGGCGCATGGGGGGCGAAGGGGCCACGCTTCGCCCCGTGCGCGAGCTCGTGTGGGTCTTGGCCTTGGTGAGCGGCCTCTGGGCGGTGGGGGCCGCGGTGCAGCTCTTCGCCACCGACGCGGCGGCGCTCCGAACGGCCTGGATCGCGCTGATGGTCCTGGGCTCCCTGGCCATCGTGGCCGAGCTCGCCTACTTCGCGCTGCTCGGCGTTGGGCTCGGCCGCAGCGGAACGCGACCGCCGCGCTGGTACGCGCGCAGCTTCGAGCACCCCGACCTGCTGGAGCGGAGGTGGAAGCGCGCGACCCTCCCCTTCTTCTGGCTCGGCTTCGTTCTGCTGCTCGTGTCGCTCGGGCTCGCGCTCCTGCTTGGCCTGGCAGCGTTCCTCGGCCTGCGCGCGGGCACCTGAAGACGACCACGCCCCGGCGGACCGGGGCGTGGGGTGGGTCATGAAGGACTCGAACCTTCAGCCAATGGATTAAGAATCCACTGCTCTACCGATTGAGCTAATGACCCGGAGGGCACGAGGCCCGGGGCGGCGCGGGCTCGCCGAGCGGCCCCTGGCACACCCGGTAGGATTCGAACCTACGACCTACGGATTCGAAGTCCGGCGCTCTATCCAGCTGAGCTACGGGTGCGAATCGCGCCCCGCGCGGGGCGCGAGGACGGCGGGTTTACCCGATTCCACCTCGCTGTCAAGGAAACGCCGGCGCCGCTTTCGCGACGCCGGCGTTGGGGTGACTGACGGGGTTTGAACCCGCGACCCCCGGAGCCACAATCCAGTGCTCTACCACTGAGCTACAGCCACCACAGGGCGCCGAGACTAGCGCTCGCCGCGCCCGGTGCAAGCCCGTGGCAACGCGGCCCGGTCATCCGAGCTTCTCCTGGCCCTCGGCCCCAGGCACCACGACGCGGGACCCCTTCCCGTAGCGGCGCCGGGCCCACTCGGCCATCGCGATGCCGGCGGCGATGGAGACGGGGTAGCTGTGGTTGATCCCGTACATGGGAATGGCCACCACGGCGTCCGCCGCCGCGGCGAGCTCCGGGCTCACGCCCGTATCCTCGTTGCCGAAGACGAGCACGGCGTCCTCGGGCAGGTCGACCTCCCAGAGCCCCGTGGTCGCTCCGTCCTTCTCGAAGGCGATGAGCGGCCAGCGTTGCTCGCGGGCGCGCGCGAGGAAGGCGTCGGTCGTGGGGAGCTCCACGATGCGCTCGTAGCGCTGCATGCCCATGGCCGCGCGCTGGTACCAGGGCTCGGTGCCGATGAGCACGATCTCCTTGGCGAGAAAGGAATGCGCCGTGCGCACGATGGCGCCGATGTTGAAGGGGTTCTTCGCGCGCTCCACCGCGACCCGAAAGGGATGACGCAGCCGATCGAGCTCGTCGCGAATCTCCTGCCGCGGCATCTCGAAGGGCGGCACCCTCACGAGTGCCTCCGCTGCCGAGTTCCCTGCCCCTGCCTTTGCCCGTGCCCCTGCCCGCGACGGCACGCAGGCCTCGCCCGCCTCACTTCCACTTGATCGAGCACCCCATCGCCGGCTTCACCTCGAAGTCCACCGGCGTGCCGGCGAGCGCGTGGTCGATGGCGGCGCGCAGGTCCCGGCGCGTGACCCGGGAGGCGTCGCGCCAGCTGTCGTCCACGCGCCCGTTGTAGACGAGCTTCCGCGCGCCATCGAAGACGAAGGGATCCGGCGTACAGGCCGCGTCATAGGCCCGCGCGACGGCCTGGGACTCGTCGTAGAGGTAGGGGAAGTTGAACCCCTTCGCGACGCTCCGCTCCTTCATCGCCTCGAAGGAGTCCGCAGGGTAGTTCCGTGCGTCGTTGGCGCTGATGGCGACGAGGCGTACGCCGGCGTCCCGCGTCTCCTCCTGGAGGGCGATGAAGCGGTCCTCGAGGGCGACGGCGTAGGGGCAGTGGTTGCAGGTGAAGACGACGACGAGGGCGCGCGCGTCGGCGAAGTCCTCGAGGGAGTGGGTCGCGCCGTCGACGCCAGGCAGCGTGAACGACGGTGCGGGCGTACCGACGGGCAGCCCCTTGGAACCGGTGAGAGCCATGAGCGCATCATGGGGCGCGAGCGCGCGCCGTCGAGGCGTCAGGGGCCCGGCGCGGTCTCGTCCGCCAGCACGAGACGCATCGCGTGCGGGAGCGGCTCGATGCCGTGGCCATGGTGCTTGGCCCAGGCGGCGGTCACGTTCGCGCCAAAGAAGAAGATCTGCGCCATGTAGTAGACCCAGAGCAGCAGCACGACGAGGGAGCCGGCCGCGCCATAGAGGCTCGCCGGGCCCACGTAGGCCAGGTAGAGGCCGATGAGGTAGGCGCCGATGGAGGCGAGCACGCTCGTCGCGAGGCCGCCGACGAGCGCGTCTCTCCAGTGGATGCGCGCGTCCGGCAGCAGCTTGTAGACGAGCGCGACGAGCACGGCGACCAGCGCGATGCTGCTCGCCGTCTCGAGCAGCTGGAGCGCGAAGGGGATGCGGCTGACGTCCTCCTCCCCCGCCGAGAGCGTGGCCTTGAGCACGGCGAGCACGACGATGGACGCGCCCACCACCGGGAGCATGGCGATGGACGCGAGGCGCCGGAGCAGCACGCGGCCGCGGAGCCCGCGGAAGCCGAGGGGCGTCGCCACGCGAATGCCCCAGACGTGGTTCAGCGACGCGCGGAGCATGAGGAAGACGCGCAGGCCCGCCCAGACCACGAAGGCACCCGAGAGGTAGAGGGCGATGCCGCTCCCGACGATCTGCTCCTGCTTGGCCACCAGCTCCTCGATGAAGCTCGCGGCCTTGGTGTCCCCGAGCCAGGTCTCGACCTGGGCGTCGAAGGTCTCCGTCGCCGTCACCTCGCCGAGAAAGAAGCCCGCGACGCCCACGGCGATGACGGCGAGCGGCGCGACGGAGAGCAGCGCGTAGAAGGCCAGGGCTCCGCTGTGCAGCGAGCCATCGTGGTCCAGGTAGGTGTTCCAGGCGTCCTTCAGAACCGCCCATAGCCCGCGCACCGGAGGCACCTACCACGGCCACGGGAGGGAGGCCCCGAAACGCGCGACGCCGCGCCTCGCGCCGGAAGCTCCGGGCGAAGACGCGGCGTCGTCACGGCGCACGGCGCCGCGGGTTGGGGCGCCCGCGGCCATCGACGCCGCGGGCTGGGGATCCCGCGGCCATCGACGCCGCGGGCTGGGGATCCCGCGGCCATCGACACCGCCCGCGGCCATGGGCACCGGCGCCGTC
>CALCTH010000540.1 GCA_937893795.1 uncultured Myxococcales bacterium
GTCGCCGAGGCGGCCGCCGCGCTCGGCGGCCTCGACGGGGCCGCCGCCTGCGCCGGCCATCGCCGCGACCGGAGCGTGCTTCGGCTCAAGGACGAAGACGTCACGGACGCGCTCGTGCCCCTCGTCGGAGCGGTCCGGCTGCCGCGGGCCCTCGCTCGGCACCTCGGCGACGCGCGACGGCCCGGCTCCGTGGTGCTCTCGACCTCGCCCTCGGCCTTTTTCGGTGTGGCGCGCCAGAGCCACCACGCGGCCGCGGCGGCGGGCGTCGTGGCCTTCGTGCGCTCGGCGGCGCTCGAGCTTCGCCGGCAGAACATCCGCGTGAACGCCGTCGCGCCGACGGCGCGCTCCCGGCTCACGGAAGACCTCCCGCTCTTCAAGCGCGTGCGCGAGGGAAGCCTCGGCCCCGAGCATCCGGCAAGGCTCATGGCCTACCTGCTCTCGGAGCGCGCCGAGGGCGTCCACGGCGAGACCCTCGGCGTCGCTGGCGGCCGCGTGTACGCGCTTCAGGCGCGGGAGAGCACCGGTGCCTTCGCGAGCCCCGGCCCCTTCGGCTACGCCGAGCTGGGCGAGCGCTGGGACGAGATCGTCGCGTAGCTCGCGGCGAGCCGCGCGAACTCCTCGACGCTCAGCGTCTCCCCGCGGCGGGCGCCGTCGATGCCCGCCCCCTCCAGCAGCGCGTCGGCGGACGCCGGGAGCACGGAGAGCGCATTTCGCAGCGTCTTGCGACGGCGCCCGAAGGCGGCCCGCACGACGGCGCGGAGCGACGGGGTCTCTTCGGCGCGCGGGACCACGCGCGGCCGGAGGCGAAGCACCGCCGAGGCGACCTTGGGCGCCGGATGAAAGGCGCCGGCAGGCACCTGGCGAAGCGCCTCCACCTCGAAACGCGCCTGCACGAACACGGAGGGAACGCCGTAGGCCTTCGTCCCGGGCTCCGCGACGAGGCGCTGGAGCACCTCCCGCTGGACCATCAGCACCGCCCGGTCGAGGCGCCTCGCCTCGGCGACCAGACGCTGGAGAATGGCCCCGGTCACGGCGTAGGGGAGATTCCCCGTGAGGGCGACGGGCAAGGCCGTCCGAGGCAGCGCGCCCTCCGCCGCGAGGGCCTCCAGGTCGAGCGCCGCGGCGTCGCCAGCGCGCACGTCGGCGGGGGCACCCCTCAGCTCGTCGGCGAGCACCGCGCGCATGTCCGGGTCGAGCTCGAGGGCCAGGACTCGCGCGCCGCGGCGTAAGAGCGCCGCGGTGAGCGTACCGAGGCCCGGGCCCAGCTCGACCACGTGCTCGCCCTCCCGTGGTCCCACGGCGGCGGCGATGGCCTCCACCACCGCCTCGGCGACGAGAAAGTTCTGCGAGTAGCGCTTCTTCGCGTGGAGCCCGTGGCGCCGAAGCACACGGCGTGGGTCTTCGAACACGCGCCAGCGCTCACTCATGCGGCCCACCCGCCCGGACCCACGAGCTCGGCCCTCGCCCCCGCGGCGCGAACGCCCCGGGCCACTTCCCGGAGGCGGCGCCGTTCGGCCGGTGCCTGCAGATTCCGGAGCACGTCGCCGAGCTCCCCGGCCGGGGCGGCGCCCACGAAACGCGAGGCGTCGTAGAGCTGAAACACCACGCGATGGCCGCGCGACCGCGCGAAGCGGACCGCGCCGGCGAGCGCCTCCGTGGCGCGAATGCCCTCGACGTCCGCCTGCACGCCAATCGACCCCGCGGGTCCACGCGCCGTGAGCCTATGCCCCTCGGCTAGCGCCGCCGCCTTGGCCCCCTCTTCGGGGTCGGCGCGATGCGGGAGCGGCAACCCACGTTCCTGGCAGAAGCGCCGCAGCACGCGCTCGCTCGGGTCGCGGGCCACCACGCGGCGCGCGTCGAGGAGGTCGCCCAGCACCTGCCGCGCGTGCGCCACGAGCCCCGCGAGGTCGACCTTGGGTCCGTGGGCGCCGCGGCGGAAGTAATCGACGCCGTCCTGCTTTCGCACGTAGCGCGCGACGCGCGTGGCGAGGGTGCTCGCGTCGATGTCCGTGAGGTCTTCGTCGACCAGATCCGTGGTCCCGAGCAGGGCGTCATAGAGCCGGAGGCGCTGGGCGGCGCCCTCGCCCGCCGGGACGTGGTGAACGACGCGCGAGCCGAAGGTCACGAGGCCCACCTGATCCCCCGCGTCGAGACCCCGCCTGGCCTCGCTCGCGGCGACCTCCAGCGCGTCGTCGAAGGCGCGCTGCCCGAGCGGTCCCCCGCGCATGGTGCCGCTCACGTCGACGAGCAGGAATCGGCTCTCCTGCACCTCCTGCTCGACCTCGCGCACCATCAGCCGCCCACGCCGCGCGCTCGCCTTCCAGGCGATGGCCTTGAAGGGATCGCCCGGCTGGAGGTCGCGAAGCTCGTGGAGCTCCGTACCCCCGCCGCGGCGCCGTGCGGCGGCGTGCCCCGCGCGCTCGGCGCGGCTGCCGACCGGCGCCCGGGGCCGGACACGGACCCGGGGGCGGTCGTGGACGCTTCGCTCCGCGTTCGCGGTGTC
>CALCTH010000541.1 GCA_937893795.1 uncultured Myxococcales bacterium
CCCAGGCCTCCGGAATCGGACCGGCAGCCGGGGGCTCCTCCGCGGGCGCGGGCTCCGGGACGGCGGCGGCCGTGGGGCCCGCGGGCTCGGGCGCGTCGCCCGGGGCACCCGAGCAGCCCAGCAGGCCGAGAAGGGCGACGAAGGCGGTGCACGTGCGCAACGGCAGCATGGCCCGAGGACGCCGGCCGGCCGGCCGTGTTACGTGCCTCCTTCGAATCTTCCTCGACCCTCGTGATTTAGCGCGCGCGCCTCCGTGCCCGGCCCCATACTCCGCCCATGATCTACGCCGCCGCCGTTCTCCTCCTCCTGGGCCTCGCCGCCCTCGCCGCCTCCGGCGCGATCGACCCGGCCGCCAAGGGCCTCGCCCGGGCCGTGGGCATCGGCGCCATCGTCTTCAGCGTGGGCGTCGGCGTCGCCGGCGCCGCGGTCAGCGTGCCCGCCGGTCACGTGGGCGTGCCCACGCTCTTCGGAAAGGTGCAGGACTACACGCTTCCCGAGGGCTTCCACATCATCAACCCGCTGGCCGAGGTGCACGCCATGAGCATCCGGACGCAGCAGTTCACCATGAGCGCCGCGTCCGGCGGCCAGCTCACGGCCATGAGCTCGGACCAGCTGACGATGACCATGGACGTCACGGTCACCTACTTCCTCAACGCCGGGCAGGCGCAGAAGATCTACCGGCTCCTGGGCGACGACTACGCGACGAACATCGTGCAGCCCGCCGTACGCACGGCCATCCGCGACGCCGTGCGCCAGTACACGGCCGTCGACGCCGTGAGCTCTCGCCGCGAGGAGCTGGGCGCCCGCATGGTCTCGCTCGTGAAGCGGCGCATGGAGCGCCAGCTCACGGGCCGCGAGCTGCCCTCCTACGGCATCACGGTGCAGGACGTGCTGCTCCGGAACATCGCGCTCCCGGGCAGCCTGAGCGAGTCCATCGCCCGCGTGCAGCAGCAGCGCCAGGCCGCCAACGAGCGGCAGCAGGCCATCGAGACGGCCCGGCAGGAGGCCGAACGCGCGCGCATCGAGGCGGAGGGCGCCGCCCGCGTCGCGCAGGTCAACGCCGAGCGGGACGCCAACGTGCGCCTCATCGGCGCGCGCGCGGAGGCCGAAGCCAACCGCGTGGTCGCCGCGTCGATCACCGAGGAGATCCTCACGCTCCGCGCCATCGAGGCCACGCGGGAGATCACCTCGAGCGACCAGACCCGCACGGTGATCCTGGGCGGCGGGGAGAGTGACCTGCCGTTGATCATGAACATGGGTCAGAACTAAGCGGGGGGCCGCCGGCGCCCCGCTCCGTGCCCCTGCCCGTGCCCGTGCCCTTGCCCTCCGGCCGAACGAGGGCGATTCGCCGGCGCGTGCACGTGGACGACTGACCCACGTGAACGTGGACGAGCTCACGGGGAGGGGCACGGGCAGGGGCACGGTGCGCGCTTCGCGCGCTGCGCTACACCTCCGCCACCATGCGGCTCGAACGGACTCTCGACGCTCTCGCGGCGGCTGCGCTCCAGGAGGCTCTCGGGCTGGACGAGGCGCCGCCGGCGCTGATCCGGAAGACCCAGGACCCGAAGTTCGGCGACTTCCAGGTCAACGGCGTGATGGCGCTAGCCAAGCGCCAGAAGGCGAACCCGCGCGAGCTTGCCGCGCCGGTAGCCGAGCGTCTCGCGGCGCTCCCCGCCATCGCCAAGGCCGAGGTGGCGGGCCCGGGCTTCGTGAACCTCACGCTCGACCCGGCCTGGCTGGGCACGCGCCTGAGCGAAGACGCGGGCGACGGGCGCCTTGGCGTCGACCCCGTCGAGACGTCCGAGACCATCGTCGTCGACTTCTCGAGCCCGAACATCGCCAAGCAGATGCACGTGGGGCATCTCCGCTCGACGATTCTCGGGCAGGCGCTGGTGCAGCTGCTTCGGTGCATCGGCCACCGGGTCATCGGCGACAACCACCTCGGCGATTGGGGCACGCAGTTCGGCCTGCTCATCGTGGGCCTCCGCACCTTCGGCGACGAGGCCGCGCTCGAGGCCGACGCCATCGTGGAGCTCGAGCGCGTCTACAAGGCGGCGAGCGCCCGGGCCAAGGAAGACGAGGCCTTCGCCGCCGAGGCGCGCGCCGAGCTCGCCAAGCTCCAGCAGGGCGACCCAGACAACCGCGCCACCTGGGAGCGCATGGTCGCCACCACGCGCGAGACCCTCGACACCATCTACGCGCGCCTCGGGACCACCTTCGACGAGTGGCTCGGCGAGAGTGCCTACGACGCGATGCTGCCGGGCGTGGTGGGCGAGCTCGAGGCCAAGGGCATCGCGCGCGAGGACGAGGGCGCGCTCTGCGTCTTTCTGAACGAGCTCGACCCCGCGGCCATCGACGGCGCGCTCCCGGACGCCATTCCGAAGAAGCTCAAGAAGAACGGGACGCCCTTCATCGTTCGGAAGTCGGACGGCGCCTTCCTCTACTCGACGACGGACATCGCGACGATTCTCCATCGCCGGGACGTCTTCGACGCCGACCGGAGCGTGTACGTGGTGGGCGCGCCGCAGGGGCTCCACTTCCGGCAGCTCTTCGCCACGGTGCGGCTCCTGGGCGTGGACATGGCGCTCGAGCACGTGGCCTTCGGGCAGATCCTCGACGCCGAGACCGGCAAGATTCTCCGGACCCGTGGCGGCACGACGGTCACGCTGCGCTCGCTCCTCGACGAGGCCGAAGAGCGCGCGCGGGAGAAGATCGAAGAGCAGCGCGCCGAAGGCCGGCTCCGCATCGCTGACGCCGACATGGACGAGGCCGTGGCCACCATCGGCATCGGCGCCGTGAAGTACGTGGACCTCCAGCAGAACCGGCTCACGGACTACCGCTTCGACTTCGACAAGATGGTGAGCTTCAGCGGCAACGCCGGGCCCTACCTCCAGTACCAGTACGCGCGCATCCGGAGCATCTTCCGGAAGGGCGAGGTGGACTGGGAGACGCCCGCCGGCGCCATCGTCCCCGAGGAGCCGAGCGAGCTCACGCTCGCCAAGACGCTGCTCCGCTTCGGCGACGTGGTGCACGAGGCCGCGGAGACCTACCAGCCGCACCTCCTCTGCGGGCACCTCTACGACGTCGCCCAGGCCTTCAGCCGCTTCTACACGGCGTGCCCGGTACTCGACGCCGCAGGCCTCGACGCGGAGGGCGCCACGCGCACGAGTCGCCTGGCGCTCACGCAGCTCAGCGGGCGTCAGCTCGAAGAGGGCCTCGCGCTCCTCGGCATCGGCGTGCTCGCCCGCATGTAGCCCCCTTCAGAGGACCTCGATGCCCTCGTCGCCCCAGGCGACGCGCACCGTCGGCTCTCCGTCGTCCTCGACGACGACGGGGAAGTAGTCACCGCCCTCGCGCACCTCGGTGCGGAGCTCGATGCCCGCGCCCAGGCCGGCCCCGCGGCGGTGATCGTAGGACCAGAGCGCCTCGTCCCCGCCGAGCGCGAAGAGCTCCCAGTGGATGCGGCTTCGGCGGTAGCTGCCGAGGAGCAGCAGGGTCTGCCCGCCGTGCGGCCGCGTCTTGACGAAGCGAATGGCGTAGAGGTTCCCGTCGAGGTCGTGGCGCGCGAGGCGGCGGCCGACGCCGCAGGCGTCGTCGCGCTCGTGGATCTCCACGCGGCTCCGGCCTCCGTGGCGCCGGCTCTCGCGGAGAAGCGCCGCGCCGTAGGCGAAGACCGGGAAGGTGCCGCCACCGCGGCGGAGCTCGAGGGACGCGCGCACGAGCGAGGCCGCGGCACGCTCCCGCCGGGAGTCGGGCACGGCCGCGAGGAAGGCCGCGGCAGGCGGCTTGCAGCCGTCCTGCGCCGCGAGGAGCGCGCCGGCGGTGTAGCCGAAGACCCCGGGCGCGGCGGCGGTGAGCGCCCAGGTCCCGCGCTCGCCCATGGCCGACTCGCGACCGTGCACGCGGCCGAGGCCGAC
>CALCTH010000542.1 GCA_937893795.1 uncultured Myxococcales bacterium
GCCGTCGACGAGCACGACGCGCTCGGCGCCCAGCACCTCGGCCGGCACCAGAAAGTCCGCGTCCCTTCCGCTGCCGAGCACGAAGGGCGTCCCCGCGTCGAGGTGCGTGGCGAGAAGCACGTCCTCGTCACCGGCGGCGTCGCGCCAGCCGATGAGCACCTCGAGCTGCATGGTCCCCGTCTCGAGCGCGTCGAGCGCCATGCCCGCGTGGGACTGCAGCCCGCGCGTCTCCGTCCTCCGAATCACTTCGTCCATACCCTCGTCCTCCGCGCCGCGTGGGGCGCACATCTCCCCTCGCGCCGACCGTCGTGGCCGCGCGTACGGGGTGCGGAGCCGCGCCGGGTCACGACCTCGGGACCCTCGCGCTCCGGGAGTGAAGACAGCGAAGACGGGCGCAGGTTCCGGAAAAAGAGGTCCGCGCTAACGCGCCGCCCTCGGCACCGTAGAGAGCGACATGACCACCATGGCCCTGCCCCACGTTGGCGTGCTCGAACGGCCCCGCCGTCGCATCGGCCTTCGCGAGCGGGCGCGTAGCCGTGTAGCCTGGCGCACGGTGAGCGCGAAGGACCCGTCGGACGAGGACCTGATGCGTGCCTACGTGGCCGGTGACCACGAAGCGTTCCAGACGCTCTTCGACCGCTACGCACCCATCGTCTTCGGGATGACCCGGCGCCACCTGCGCGACGAGGACCTCGCGCGGGAGATCACGCAGCAGACCTTTTTCCGCCTCCACGCGGCCCGGAACGACTTCCGCCTCGACTCGCGGCTCCGGCCCTGGCTGCTCACCATCGCCATGAACCTGGTCCGCGAGCATTGGCGCCGGGGCAAGCGCCGCAAGATGGTCGAGCTCGACCCCGAGACCAAGGCCGCGCCGCAGGCGGAGCGCTCCCGCATGGAGCTCGACGAGCGCTCCCAGCTGCTTCACGCCGCGCTCGCGAAGCTCCCGGCGAGCCAGCGGGAGGTCGTCGAGCTCCACTGGTTCCAGGAGCGACCCTACAAGGAGGTCGCGGAGATCGTCGGCAGCAGCGAAGGCGCCGTGCGGGTCCGCGCGCACCGGGCCTACCGAAAGCTCGAGGCGCTCCTCAAGGCCGAGGTGGGCAACGAATGAGCGCAGCCTCCGAGCGTGCGGAGCACGACGTCGACCCGGCCATGACCGAGGAGCTCGAGCGGCTCCTCGGCCCGCGCGGGTCCGGCGTTCGCCATCGCACGGTCGACGCTCGCCGCGGCGGCGATGCCGGCGGCCCGCTCGATGGCCGAGGCCCCGTCCATTCTCGCAGCCCGGAGCTGCGCGCCGACCCGGAGCCGGAGCTCGCCGCCTCCCCGGAGTTCGCCTCGCTCTTCGAGGCGCTCCAGCACGAGGTGACGGCCGCGGAGTCCACGGCGACCTTCCGGCGCAAGAGCCAGTCCACGCCACGCCGGCGTCTCCTCGCCAGCGCCGTCTTCGCGGCGCTTCTGGCGACGAGCGTCGGCCTGCTCCCGCGGCCGGACCTCGCGACCTACTCGCTGCCGCTCCTCGTGGCGACGGTCGCGAGCCTAGGCGCGCTCTTCGCCGTGGTGCTCCTCGCCGCGCTCCGCCCCGCCTACCTCCCGGCGCTCCCGCCGGGGCGGCTCCGCGCGATCACGGGCGTCGCCGTGCTGGCCACCTGCGTGCTCGCGGTGGTTCCAGCGCTGGCGAACGAAGGGCTCCACCCGCACGACCACGGGTTCCTCTTCCACGCGATCCCCTGCCTGGTCTTCGGGCTCATGGGGGCCGTTCCCGTCTACGGCGTGGTGCGCCTCCTCGACCAGGGCGGAGGGCACGTGCTCGCCGCCGTCGCCGCGGGCCTCGCCGCGAACGCCATCCTCGAGGTGCACTGCCCCTACGCCGGCGTGGCCCACCGCGGCCTCGGCCACGCGGCCGTGCTCGGTCTGCTCCTCGCCGGCGCCTTCCTGCTCGAGCGTCGGCTCACCGCGCGGCGCTGACCTCGGCGCGCCGTGCCCTACCGTCGGGCCCGAAGCGCGCTGCGCCTGCTCCCGGCCAGCGGGAGGGGTCCGTGTAGACTCCGCTCGCTGCGGAGCCATGCCGCACCGCGCGCCAACCAGGGAGCAAGAGGCCCGTGAGCGAGCCGAACTTCGTCACCGCCGAGACCCGCGGACGCCACGTCGTCCTCTGGCTCGACAATCCCCCCGTGAACGCGCTCGGCCACGGGCTTCGGGCCGCGCTGCTGGACGCCCTCGAGGCGGCTGACGCCGACGGCGCGGTCGAGGGCATCGTGCTCGCCGGGCGCGGCAAGGCCTTCATCGCCGGCGCGGACATCCGGGAGTTCGGCAAGCCTCCCCAGGACCCGTGGCTGCCGGAGCTCCTGATGCGCCTCGAGGCCCTGGAGACGCCGGTGGTCGCGGCGATGCATGGCGTGGCCCTCGGCGGCGGGCTCGAGACGGCCCTCGGCTGCCACTACCGCGTGGCCGGACCCAAGGCGCGCGTGGGGCTGCCGGAGGTGACCCTCGGGCGCCTCCCGGGCGCTGGCGGCACGCAGCGTCTACCGCGGCTCGTCGGCCTCGAGGCCGCGCTCGCCATGATGACGAGCGGTCGTCCGACGGGCGCGGCCGCGGCCCGGGAGCTCGGGCTCGTCGACGCGGTGGCGAAGGGCCCCAGCGCCGAGGACGCGGTCCGGGAGGCCCTCGCGCTCCTCGTGCGCCACGCCGGAGACGCGCCGCCGCGCCTCTCGGCAAAGGCGATCGAGGCCACCGCGGAGAGCGACGCCGTGATCGCGCGCTGGCGCGAGCGCGTGGCCCAGAAGCACCCGGGAGAAGCGGCGCCGGCGGCCATCGTCGAGGCCGTCGCGGCGGCCCTCGGGGCCGACTACGCCGCCGGCGAGGCCCGCGAGCGCGCGCTCTTCACGGAGCTCATGCAGGGGCCGCAGTCGGCGGCGCTCCGGCACCTCTTCTTCGCCGAGCGGGCGGCCGCCAAGGTGCCCGGCCTTGAGGCTCGGCCCCGCGCCCTCGGGCGCATCGGCGTCGTGGGCGCCGGCACCATGGGCAGCGGCATCGCCATCGCGTCGCTGAACGCGGGCTTCCCGGTCACGCTCCTCGAGCGCGACCGCGGCGCCCTGGATGCCGGCGTCGCCCGCGTGCGGAAGGGCCTCGAGGCCGGCGTGAAGCGGGGAAAGCTCTCGAGTGAAGACATGAGGGCGCGCCTCGCCCGGCTCCGCGCCGTGGTCGACGACGAGGCGCTGGCCGACGCGGACCTCATCGTGGAGGCGGTCTTCGAGGAGATGGCGGTGAAGCGCCAGGTCTTCGGGCGCCTCGAGCGCGTGGCCAAGGCCGGCGCCGTGCTCGCCTCGAATACCAGCTACCTCGACCTCGACGCGCTGGCCTCGGGCACCGGCCGCCCCGGCGACGTGGTGGGCCTTCACTTCTTCAGCCCGGCGCACGTCATGCGGCTGCTCGAGATCGTGCGCGGTGCCGCCACGGACGATGCCGTGCTCGCGACGGCCCTCGCCTTCGCCAAGAAGCTCGGCAAGGTGCCCGTCGTCGCCGGCGTCTGCCCGGGCTTCATCGGCAACCGCCTCTACCGCGTCTACCAGCGCGAGGCCGGTCGCGCGCTCCTCGCCGGAGCGACGCCCGAGGCCGTCGACGCGGCGCTCGAAGGCTTCGGCATGAAGATGGGGCCCATGGCCGTAAGCGACCTGAGCGGGCTCGACATCGGCTACGCCGCCCGAAAAGAGGCGGCGCCCGGGACCGTGGATCGCGACGCTTTCCGCGTGCACGACCTGCGCGTCGAGGCCGGCGACGAGGGCCGGAAGACCGGCGCGGGGTTCTACGTCTATGACGACGGCAGGAAGACCGGCCCCAACCCCAAGCTCCCCGCGTTCCTCGAGGAGGCGGCGGCGGCTGCCGGGGTCACGCCGACCGCGCGCGCGCCGGAGGAGATCGTC
>CALCTH010000543.1 GCA_937893795.1 uncultured Myxococcales bacterium
CTTCATCATGGAGCACGCGCCCCGCGCCGACGCCGACGACCTGGACCTCTGAGCGTCCGCTCGCCGTTCGAGGACGTCGAGCGACCGTTCGGAGAGTCGCCGCGACCGGAGCGCACGGGGGCCATTGAGCCGTCGCGGGGTCGCCGCGAGGTTCCCCGCATGCCGGCCGCCACGAGCGCCACGTCTTCCAAGCAGCGCTCCTCCGCGAGCCGACCGCGCCCCCCGCGCGACCCGGTTCTCGGAGCCTGGCGCGTCGGCTGAGTTTGCCTCCCTTTCGCGCCGCGGCCTCTATCGCGCGCACCGCTGGAGCGCGCTGGCTCTCGGCTACCTGGCGCTCATCGTCTTCTTCAGCGGGACGGTCGCCGTGTTCTCGGACCAGCTTGAGGCGTGGGCCGACCGCCATGGGGGTGAAGCCGACCTCGCGGGCGTCGCGGTTTCCGGGCAGCTCGATGCGCGGGTCGACGCCGCCGTCGCACGGGCCGGCGGAAGGGAAGGCCTGCGCCGGGGAGGCTCCGTGGAGCTCGAGCGTTGGGGGCGCTCCCGCCTGCGCCTCCGCATCTTCGACGCCGAAGACACGCTCCGGCTGACGCAGCTTCTCGACGGCGCGAGCGGCGCCGTGCTCGCGACGCACGAAGGCCGCCCCGCGACGCCTCATGCGCCTCCCCGGGGGCGTTCGCTCGCTCGCTTCCTCCGGGACCTGCACGTGAACGTGCTCCTGCCCTCGTCGGTCGGGCTCTTCGTCAGCGGGGTGGCTGGCGCGGCGCTCCTGCTCCTGCTCGCGACGGGCGTCTTCGTGGCGTGGCCGCGGCGCCGCCGCCTCGTCGCGGGGCTCCGTACACGAAGCCTTCGGGCGTGGCTCGGCGACGGCCACGCGCTGCTTGGTTTGGTGAGCGCGCCCTTTCTCGCGCTCGTGACGTGGAGCGGCGTGATGCTCTCGCTGAGCGTCGCGCTCGTCGTCCTGCTGCTGGGTCTCGTCGCAGGCATCGACGAAGCGTCCGCTTCCCGTGCGCTCATGCCGCAGGTCACCGTCGCGCCCGGAGCGACGCTGGCGCCGCTCGGTCCCCTCGTCGCCGACGCCGCCCACCGCAGCGACGCGCCCGTGGGCTCGGTCTCGCTTCGTCGCGGCGACGGCGGCGGCATGAAGCTCTGGGTTCATGCGAAGCGGCCCGGCTGGCGTTTGAGCACGCGCTCCTACGTCTTCGATGCACATCGCGGCGTCCTGCTCTGGCAGGGCCGGGAGGTCGGGGCGGGCCAGGAAGACTCGGCGGGCACGCTGCTCATCGGCCTCACCCATGGGCTGCACGAGGGAAACCTCGCCGGCCTCGCCACGCAGTGGCCCTGGTTCGTGCTGGGCCTCCTTTGCTCTGCGCTCTTCGCCTCGGGTGCGGCGCTCTGGGCTCTTCGCCGAGCGGGGGCCGAGGGGCGCACCTTCGGCGTCGTGGTGACGGCGACGCTGGGCCTGCCCCTGGCGCTGCTGCTCGTGCCGCTCGGTTGGGCGGGGGCCACTCTGACGGACCTCCCGGCCACGCCGCTCATGGCCTTCGCGTTCTTTGGCGGCGCGGGCTCGAGCGCGCTCCTCGGTCTGCTCCGTCCCATCGTGCGGACCGTCCGCGTCCTGCTGGCGGCCACGGCCGGGGCCGCGCTGGTGCTCCCCTTCGCGGGCCACGCCGCGACCGGCGCGGCCTCCTGGCATGCGCCCACCGCGTTCGGCGTGGACCTCGCCTTTCTCGCCCTGGGCGCGTGCTTCGGGGCGCTCGCCTTCCGGCCCCCGCGGGTTCCCGCGCTCCGCCCGGCCCCTGTGGTGGCGTCATGAAAGCCTCGACGCCCGAGCTGAGCGGCCTCGGTGCGCGTGGGACCTGTGCAGGCGCCGCCGTGCTCACGGCGGGCGTATGCGTGGGCCTGATGCCCCTCGGCGCCGGCGGCGCCGGTCTCACGCACGTCGTGGTTCCCTTGCTGCTTCATCCCCTGCTCTGGCTCGCCGCGTCCGTCGCGCTGCTCGGTGCGCGCGGGGCGGTGGTGCGCCGGCGCGTTTGGCGCGGGCTCGTGGCCTTTGCCCTCGCCGGCGTCGCCCTCGCACGGCTCCTTCCCATCGTCTAGGCGTGATCCATGGCCACCGATCTCGTCACCGCGCCCGCCGCTCAACGCGTCTTCATCGTCGACGACGAACGCCTCGCCCGCATGGCGCTCCGCGACGTGCTCGCGGACCACGCCGACGTGACCATCGTGGGCGAGGCCGACTCCGTCGACAGCGCCGTCGCCGGCATCACGCGCTGCGATCCGGACGTGGTTTTCCTCGACGTGCAACTCCTCGACGGCAACGGCTTCGAAGTGCTCGAGCGCGTCGCGGTCCGGGGCCACGTGGTCTTCGTCACGGCCTACGGAAACCACGCGCTTCGAGCCTTCGAGGTCAACGCCCTCGACTACCTGGTCAAGCCCTTCGAGCCGGACCGCGTACGGCTCGCGCTGGCCCGCGCCGCGGTCACCACGCGCGGCGGCAGCATCGCCGTGCATACGGGTGACGCGGAGGCACCTTCAGGGCGCTTCCGCGCGGGCGACCGCATCTGCCTGCAGGACGCGCGTTCCATCAAGTTCTGCCGCGTGCACGAGCTCGCTTTCGTTCAGGCCGCCGACTCCTACGCGGAGATGCACCTCGTCAGCGGCTCCGTCGTGCTGGTGAGCCAGCGGCTCAAATACTGGGAGGAACGGCTGCCGGACACCTTTTGCCGAGTGCACCGCTCGACGCTCGTCAACCTCGACCTGGTCGACGAGCTGCGGCTGACGCGCCACGGCTGGCAGCTGCTGCTTCGCGGTCAGCCCGAGCCCCTCGCGGTGAGCCGGCGCCTCGTGCCGGCGCTCAAGACGCGGCTTCAGGTGCCCGAATGACGTCCGCGCGGCCCACGCCCGCCTCCGCGACGCCGGACGCCGGGACCGAACGATGGCTCGGCCGGCACTGGTTCGTGCACGTGCTCTTCCTGCTCGTGATGCAGTGGCTCTTTTACGCCCGGGCCGTCTGGATCGGCGGCCTCAGCCAGGACATGCGCATCTTCGGGTCGCTCTTCGCTGGCAGCATCGTGCTTCTCGTTCTCTGCGCAGCGGTGCTTGCACGGGTCTATCGCGGCTTATCAGAGCGCTGGCTGGGCTCGATCCGCGTCGTGCTACCCGCCACGTTGCTGCCGGCGCTTGGCGCCCTCGTCTGGCACGGCGGCGTGATGCTCGTGCTCTCGGCCATGGATGGGCAGCCGCTGCGCTGGCGCTGGCTCCTGGTCGTGGACGGGACCGCCATGCTCGTCACCTGGAGCTGCCTCTTCCTCACGGGCGTGCAGGGCGGGCGTGCGCGGCGGGCGCGTGAGCGGGCGCTCCGAAGCGAGGGGATCGCGCACGAGGCGCGCCTCGAGGCGCTGCGGGCCCAGCTGAATCCGCACTTTCTCTTCAACGCACTGAACTCCGTCGTCGTGCTCATCGGTCGGCGTCCCCAGCAGGCCGCGCAGCTGGTGCGGGACCTCGCCACCCTGCTCCGCCGCGTCCTCGAGTCGACTCAGAGCGAGATGTCGACGGTCGGCGCCGAGCTCGACTTTCTCGCGCGCTACGTGCGCTGCGAGTCCGTGCGTTTCGAGGAGCGCCGCGAGGTCGATGTCGCGGTCCCGCCGGAGCTTCGCGATCGGCCCATCCCGCCCATGCTGCTGCAGCCGCTCGTGGAGAACGCCATGAAGCACGGGGCGTGGCGGGAGAACCTGCTTCGCCTCGAGCTCCACGCGGGCGAGCGCGAAGGGCGCGTCGAGATCCAGCTCCGTAACACGGGCAGCCTCCGCGCTAGCGGCGCGAACGGCTGCTCGGGGGCGGGACTGCGCCTCGTACGGCAGCGCTTGAGGGCGACGTTCCCAGAGAGCGCGTCCTTCAACCTCGCCGAGCAGGATGGCTGGGTGATTGCTCGGCTGAGTTACGACCCAAAAGAACCGCAAAGGTCGGTTTGATTCTGCGCGCCGGTGAGCGCCTACGGAACGGAAAAAAGGTTTGATGACGACGACGAAGGCAAGGTGGTATTGGGCCTTGGCGCTCTCTGGTGCGCTCGGCACCGGGTGTGGCTCGGATGACGATGTCAGTTCCCGTGGCGACGCGGGCTTCTTCGACGCGGGCGAGGGCGACGGAGGCACCCGCGACGCCACCATGGAGGATGGCACGCCGGACGCCGGGTTGGGCGATCCCCTCTATCTCCTCATCGGCGCGGTGTTCACGCCCGATGGAGCGACGGGCTACGTCTTCCCGTCACCGGACATCGATGGAGACGTCGAGGTGGATTTGACGCGTACGCTGGAGATTCCGGCTGCGGGCGGGGGTGCGTTCGCCGTACCGGACCCGCCGACCGGACAGGTGTTCATCGGGAGCGGCGAGAGCCCCGTCATCGAACGCTACGGAGTCGATGCCGACGGCGTCTTCACGCTCGAGGATCGCATCAGTCTCATGCCCGTCGGTTGGTCGAGCATCGGGACCACCTCGGGAATCACGGTCATCTCCCCGACCAAGGCCTATGTCTTCGATTCGACGACGCTCACAGGAGTGGAGTTCAACCCGACGACGATGACCCTCGTCGACGACTTCTCGCTCTCGGGTTTCGAAGCCGAAGAAGGCTTCAGTCCGGAGTTCGCGTCGTCGGTCGTCGACGGGAACCGGATTCTCGTAAACGTCCGCTACTTCACGGATTCGCCGCTGACGGCAACCGAGACCCGTCTGGCCGTACTCGATACGACCGATAACTCCATCACCTATGACACGCAGACCAACTGCGCGAATCTGCTCTTCAGCGTCGTGACCGACACCGCGATCTACTTCTCTCCGCACGCCAATCAGGCCTACTTCTTCGCCGACGAGCTCTCGGACAACTCTCCTTGCGCCGTACGGGTCTTGCGGGGGGCTTCGGCGTACGACGACGACTTCCGCCTCGACCTCAACGCGCTGGTCGAGGGCTCCGCGGGGCCCCTGGTCCCAGGGTCCGGGACGTCGGCGTACGTACTACGCTACGACGAGACGACTGGAGGTCCCATCGGGCCGGGGTCGGCCTTCCTGCCGGGCTGGCGCGCCATCGAAGTCGACCTCGACGGGGAGGCACGCGTCGGCGAGGTCGCGGCGTTCCCGCTAACGACCGGCGCCGGCGTGGGCTTTCAGGTACCCGTGGAGGGCGTGATGCGTTCTTACACGGCGATTCCGCAGTTTGGGGATGCCGGCATCGAGTCAACGCTGCTCTTCGACGTCACCGACCCGATGAACGTGACGCAGGCCTTCGAAGCCGCCGGCTTCCTCGTGTCGGCGTCTCGCGTGCGCTGACGAGCGGGGGCCGTTCGGCCGGGCATGCTGGCGACGACGCATGCCTGGTCGAGTCCCTTCGTTGCTGCTCCTCCTCTGGGGTTGCGCGAGCAGCCAGCCCGAGGCCGTGGCGCCGCCACTGCAGCCCGAAGGGGCCTGCGCGGCGCTCGTCGAGGAGCACCCGCTCTCCCTCTTCGCGACGCGCTCCGAGGTGGACACGCTCCACGGCCTCGGTGCGGGCGGCGCGCAGCGCGTGCTCCATCGCGCCTTCGCGAACGAGGCCGTTCGAAACCTGGCGTGGGGGAAGCGCGTCGCCCTCGAGGACCAGATCGTGGGCGTGGTCACCGCCGAGCGCGCGTGCGGCCGGGGCGACTGCGAGGCCCTGGGCGAGGTGTACTGGATCACGGCGACCGGCGTGACGACGCAGGCCTTCGTGCCGGTCTTCGATGCGCAAGGCGGTCACTCTCCTCGGGTCACCCGAGACGGCCTCGTCGGGTTGCCAGTGGGCGGCGAAAGCGGGTTCGCCTACGTCAGCGCGGAGGAAGGCCGGGTCGGCGAGTTTCCGGGCTGGGTGGGTCCTGCCGATGACGCGGGATGGCGCCGCGCCGAGGTGCCCTCGCCCGAGGGCGCTGGGGAGACCGTCCCCGGATTTCTCCGCTTCCTCGACGGCGCGACCGAGACGCGGGCCCTCGGTGTAGGCGCGGCTCCACTCACGCCCACGGCCACCGGCTGGGCAAGCTGGGACGTCAGCGGCTTCCACATCGACCGGGCCGCCGGGCGCGTGACCCTCGGGTCCGTGCCGGGCCTCGAGGGAGCGCGCGAGCTCCGGCCGCGTATGGTCGCCCCCCGCGACTACGAGCTCTGGGCCGGGGACCAGCTCCATGGCTACTTCGATGGAGCGACCGAGGAGGTCCGCTTCTTCGCGGCGCCCTTCTCGGGCGCGCCCGGCCGCCTTTGGACGGCGGTGGCGCATGGCGTCTTGCTCGTGCACCGCGACGGGCTCCCGCTGTGGCGCATGTTTCTCGCCACGGGGGAGGAGGCTCCCGTCACCCTCCCGCCGGGGTTCGAGCTCGGGGCGACGACCGGACGCCACTGCCCGTGGTTTCCGCAGCCCACCGCGTCCGGAGGGGTGGCCATGGGGCTGCGCTCCCCCGAACGCCTCGGCGCCTACCGCGTCGAGGAGGGAGTCGCGCGGCCCGTCGGACGGGCGCTGCGCGGCGTGAATCGGGTGGAGCTCGAGACCCGTGGCGAGGTCACGATCGTCGAGTCCACCCGGTACGATGGTGAGCTGTGGTGTTTCAACGTACCCGACGCGCTGGAGTCGCCGGACGGCGCCATTGAGGGAACGTCGAGTCAGTATCTGGCCCCCGACGGCACTCCCCTCTTCCGACCGGGTGAGCGATACGCGTCTCTCTGCCTGAACGCCGAAGGCCGCTGCCTGATCGCGAGCCAGGAGACCGAGGATCCCGAGGAGCGGGTCCACGTGCTCCGGGACCTCGAGACCGGGGAGGAGGCGCGCTGGCGCGGTCCCGCAGTGTGGCATCCGGTCGAGCCGCGTCGGTAGCTTCGCGCCTTGCCTTCAAAGCGTCCCAAGGATTCCTCACGCGCGCATCGGCGCCGGCCGGGGCATGGTGAGCGCATGGCTGCCCGGACTCTGATGCTGCTCCTCCTCGCGGGGTGTTCGTCCACGCGCGTCGTGCCCGCCGCCGACGCGGGGGCAACTCCGGACGCGGGCGCGACTCCGGATGGCGGCACCCCCTCGCCGGACGCCGGCCCCGATACCGGCATGCCTCCGCTCGACCTGGGTCCCGAGCCCACCGGCGTGTGCTCGGCGGCGGCCTCTGCGCTGCCGCTCGGGGTGCTCGCCGTGCGCATGGACGGCGACACGCTCCTCGGCCTCGGTGCTGGAGGCGTGGAGCGTCCGCTTCACCGGGTCTTCGCCGACGTCGCGACGCGCGGCGAGGTCACGTCGGCTGGACTCCTCGCCACGCCCGAGCGCGTGGCCGGCGTCGCGAGCGTCGAGCTCGACTGCGACCGCGCGACCTGCCCGCGCGTCACGGAGATCTTCGTGGTCACCCCCGACGAGGTGCGCACGGCCATGGCGGCGCGCCCCGCCGGATTCCGCGATCCCTCGCTCATCGGGCTCACCGGCGACGGGCTGCTCCGGCTGCGCCTGGTGCGGAACGGTACCTTCGAGTCCTTCACGCGCCTCATCGACGTGGCTGCCGGTGAGGTGCTCGGCGACCTGGGCTGCTGCACCACGCTGGCCGGCACGGGCGACGCCGCCGCCGGGGGCTGGCGGCCGGCGCGCCTCGCCGACCCCGACGACATCTCCACGCGCCCGGGCTTCGTTCGCTTCATCGCCGGCGCGCCGGAGACGCGCGAGCTGGGCATCCCCGGGGCCCAGGCCTGGCGCGACGCCTGGGTCAGCTGGGACCGCGCCGGCGTGCACATCGACCGCGTGAGCGGGCGGCGCTCCGTTCTCTTTGCCCGAGACGTGGGGATCCGGCAGCGCACGCCGCGGCTCTTCCGCTTCCTGGGCGCCGACCCAGGGCTCCTCGAGCTCTGGGCCGAAGGCGAGCTGCACGGCGTGGTCGACCTCGACGAAGAGCGCGGCATCCTCTTCGACGCGCCGCTCGTCAGCTCCCCGGAGCTTGGCGTGGAGACGCGGGTCGACTTCGGCCTCTGGCTCGTGGCCGTCGGCGGCGCACCGCGGCGCACCGTGAACCTGGCCAGCGGGGAAGTCCGCGAGCACGCGCTGCCCGCGGGCTTCGCGCCCCTCGACGCGCAGTTCTGTACGGCGGCGCCGAGTCTCCTGCCGGGCGGCGATTTCGCGCTGCTGCTTCGCGGGCCCGAGCGCACCGGCGCCTACGTGCTCGACTTCCTCGGCGAGGCGGCGCCCCGCCCGGTCGGGCAGCGTCTCCGTGACGTGTCCTTCGGCTCGGTGCAGCCGGCCGGCTCGCTCTTCGCCATCACCGCCACGACGGGACGGGAGACCTTCTGCCCCTCCGTCGAGCCCAGCGACGAGCCGCCGGGCGAGGGTGAGCTCGTGGGCGACTCCTTCCAGCTCGTCGGCCCGGACGGCGCCCAGCTCCTCGGGGAGGGCGAGGGCCTCTTCGGCTACCTCGATCCCGCCGGTCGCTGCGCCATCCTCGGCGAGGGTGTGCGGCCGGCCGCGCTCACGCTGCTCGACCTCACCGACGGCGCGCGCGCGCCGCTCCTGCCCGAGACGTTCTGGCAGCCGCTGGAGTCGCTCCCGCTCTCCGCCTTCTAGGCCACGGCCCGCCCGTCCGCGTCCTCGATGGCGGCGCGCAGGTCGGCCGCTCCTTCAGTCGTCCGCGCGCGCGGCCACGTCGTCGATGACGGCGCGCAGGTCGGCGCGTGCCTCGTCCTCCGGGCGCGTCGCGACGAAGAGGCGGATCGGGTCGAGCGGCGGCTGCCCGAGGCGGCACAGCTCGCGGCGCGCGACGTAGGGCGCCGCGATCACCTCGGGTAGCACGGCCACGAAGCGCCCCGAGAGCACGACCTGCAGGTTCGAGCGGAGCAGCGTCACGCGCATGCCCACGCGCCGCTCGTAGCGGGCCGGCCAGCCGTCCATGGGGCGGCCGGAATCGCCGACCTGCGGTACGGAGAAGCGCGCGGCCAGCACGTCCGCCTTCGTGACGCGCTTCTTCCCGAAGAGGGGATGGCTGCGACCGCAGAAGACCGCCTTGGGCGTCGTCCCGAGGTCCTCCACGTGGAGCCCCTCCGCCGCGAGCTCCTCGTAGTAGAAGCAGGCGTCGACCTCCTGCCGACGCAGCGCCGCGAGGCCGTCCACGGGCCGCAGGTTCAGGTGCTCGGCCACGACCCGGACGTCGTCCTCCAGGGCGATGAGCGCGGGGACCACGAAGTGCTCCGTTAAGAGCCCGAGCGACGCCACGCGGAGCGGTCGGGCGAGCGCGGCCGGGTCGATGGCCCGCAGGCCGTCGTCCACCGAGCGCACGGCGACGCGTGTCGCCTCGCGGAGCCTCGCGCCGGCCTCGTTCAGACGCAGCGAGCGTCCCACGCGGTGAAAGAGCGGCTGCCCCACGCGGTCCTCCAGGAGGCGCACGCTCCGCGACACGGCCGCCGCCGTCAGGCCGAGGTGCGCGCCGGCCTTCACCGTCGTTCCGAGCTCGGCCACGGCATGGAAGGCCGGAAGCCAGGCCCAGACCTGGTCCCGGAGCCGCTCCACCTCGCCTCGCGGATCCCTTGCCATGCGCTCGTCGCCCCGCGCCCAGCCTAATGCGCGACGCCGCAGAGCGGGACCGGGCCTCGTGGGGAGTGGTATACGGCCCGCGCACCTTTCCTGCGCGTTCCCCACATGCACTCCTTTTCCCAAGGCTCGCTCCTCGGAGAGCAGTACCGCCTGGGCCCGCGCATCGCGGTGGGCGGCCAGGGGGCCGTGCCCGCCGCACCGCGCACGGATTCCGACGCGCCGCTCGCCATCAAGGTCCTGCACGCGCACCTCGCCGAAGACCCACGGCACGTTGCGGCGCTGATGGACGAAGCGGAGCTGGCGCTTCACGTCGACCACCCGAACGTGTGCCGCGTGCTCGAGCTCGGCCGCGCCGAGGGCGTGCCCTTCCTCGTGATGGAGCGCCTCGACGGCGTGTCCTTCGGGCGCCTCGACGACCTGCGCACGGAGCGTCTCGAGCAGGGGCACGACGAGAGCTGGCGTCTGGCTCTCACCAGCGTGATCCATGACGCGGCCCGCGGGCTCCACGCAGCGCATACGGCGACCACCGCGAGCGGCGACACGCTTGGCGTGATCCACCGGGACGTGAAGCCTTCCAACCTCGTCGTGTGCTCGACCGGTACGGCAAAGGTCATCGACTTCGGCATCGGCCGGCTGATCACCTCGGAGGCCGTGACGGCTACGGGCGAGGTGCGCGGGACCCTGGCCTACCTCGCGCCGGAGCGCTTCGCCGGGCAGTCCGGTACCGCCGCGACGGACGTGTGGGCCCTCGGCGTCATCCTCTTCGAGATGGCCCTCGATCGGCCGCTCCTGCCGGCGGACGGCTTCTGGGAGACCTTCGAGCTGCTCTCCACGGGGCACTGGAACACGGCGCTCCAGCTGCGCTTGCCGGCCGACGACCCGCTGAGCCCGCTCATCGCCAAGGCCCTGCGGCGCGCGCCGGCGGAGCGTTTCCGGAGCGCGGGGGAGCTCGCCGACGCGCTCGAGGCCACGCAGCCTCCGGCGGCGTGGGCGCGGCGCCACGACGAGGTGAAGTCGCGGGTGCAGGAGGTGCAGTCGCTTCCGCCGCTGGTCCCCTGCGACCTCTCCGAGACGGTCACCCGTGTCGAGGTGCCCTCACCGACGAAGCGGAGCTCGCGGTTGCCCTGGGTGGCCGCGGCCGTCGTGCTGGGGGCTTCTGCTCTCGGCGTCGGCATGGCGCTCGGACGCACACCGCCCCGCGAGGAGGTGAGGGAGCCGCCCGTGGTCCTCGCCGTCGAGGCCCCGGTCGACGAGGCGCGCGACGCGCTCGAGCCGGCGATTCCGGGCGCGGCCGACCACCCTCAGGCCTCCGTGCTGCGGCAGGCGGTCGCGGACTACTACGGGATGCGCTTCGCGGCGGCCAACGACGCGCTGACCACGCTCGTGCTCCATGACCCGACGGACCGGGATGCGCACTACTACCGCGCGCTCGTGCGCGCCTTCGGCTTCGGGGGGAGGCTCGAGCTGCCCATGGAGCCGCCGCCGGAGGCGCACTGGCCCACGCATCCGGCGCGCCGCGCGGTGATCGAGCTCGCCGTCGCCTTCGAGGAGGGGAGATGCCGCGAGGCCGCGGACGCGGCGCGCCCCGTCGCCGAGCGCCACCCGGACCACTTCGAGCTCTGGTTCGCCCTCGGCGAGTGCCTCTTCCACAGCGACCAGGCCCGGGAGGGCGTCGACGCCTTCGTCCGGAGCGTCGAGCTCGAGCCGCGCTTCCTGCCGCCCGTGGTGCACGTCCAGTCCTTTCTGGTGCTGCAGCCCTCGGAGCTCCTGGCGCGCGCGAGCCAGAGCTGGAAGCAGTCCGGCTACCAGGTCGACTACCTCGAGATCGCCGCGGCGAACTGGGCCGGCGAGGCGCTGCCTCACCAGCCTGAGGGCGGCGGTCCGCACGGGCGCGCGGCGACGCTCCTCGCGGCGTGGCGGTACGTCGTCGACGGTGAGCGCGACCGCGCGGGGACGCTCCTCGAGCAAACCACCCTCGACGAATCGCTCCGCCCGCGCATTCTCGCGACGGGACGCGCGGGGATCGCGTTTCTCGCGGGCGACCGGGAGGCCTGGGGCCGGTGGATGGACGCCGAGGTCGAGCGCTGGGCCGGCGCGGCGCCGCCCTTCCGGCGCCTCTATGCCTACCGGGCGAGCTTCGCCGCGTCCTTGGCAGGCGATGCATCGCGCGCCCGTGCAGCGTTCGATGCGGCCCGGGCCACCGGAGAGGACGCCGCCGGCACCGAGCGCGATTGCCTCGCCGCCTGGCTCCTCGAGGGAGCGCTCGCCGAGCGCTGCGGGCGCTACCCGGGTCTCGTCGCGCTCGCCCGCGGCCTGGGCCCGGCGGCCACGGACGCAGACGTCGCGGCGGCCGTCGACTCCATCGTGGACCCGGCGCTCTTCTATCCCTCACTCGCCATGTTGCTTCGCTCGGCGCAGGGGGAGCGCAAGCGCCTGCTCTGCGGGCGCTTCGTGCGCCCGACGGTCCCGTCCGAGACCTGGCCTTACGGCGCCGGGCTTTGCGGGCTCGGCGGCGAGGGCGCCGGAGGCGTGCGGCCGGGCGCGTCCCCGTAGCCTTCGAGGCTCGGCGGCAAGTGCCCGCGGCCGTGCCGCGGCAGGGAGGCGACGTGCGCGTCCTCGGGTACCGGCGGCGCGAGGCGACCGAGGTCTTCGTCGCGGCGAAGCCGCTCCACGGTCCGCTGGCGCCGCTCCCCCATCCACTCGTCCGTGGAGAAGCCGTCGAGGCGATAGGCCTCGGTGCGGTAGGTCCCCTCGTAGGGGGTCATCGGGAGCTGCGGCGGCGTGCGACCGAGCGTGAAGCGCGCGCCGTGGAGCTGGCGGAGCTCGAAGGGCGGCACGGAGCGGCTCTCGGCCAGCACGGCGCCGAAGAAGCGAAGTGGGATCTCCTGCGTGCCCTCGACGAGCTCGTCCTTGAAGCGCGCGAAGGCCACCGGCTGGTCCTCGCTGTCCCAGAGGTTCGCGTCGACGTTGTAGAGGCCCGGGGCGACGATCTCGGCCTCGGCGTAGATCACCAGGGAGCCCTCCTCGACCGCTTCCCGAAAGCGGCCGGTGAAGCGTCCGCTCGCGCCGGGGCTCCAGGCGAAGTCGAGGTTCACGCGCCGCGGCGCGCTCTCGCCCGTCGTGAAGGTGAGGTCGAAGCGTAGGCGCACGCTCGTCTCCACGCCGGCGAAGGCCTCCGCTGGGACGAAGGTGTTCCACAGCTCGCCCGGGGCCTCCTCGCCGGCAGCCTCGTAGCTGAGCACCACGGGCGGGGGCGTGTCGGCGAGGTCCGATGCCTGGATATGCGCCACGGCTTCGATCACCGTGACCTCGACGGGCTCGTCGTTGCGCTGCACCCGAAGGCGCGAGCGCACGGGGGCGGCGCCGAAGACCGTGTAGACGTCCGCCGTATAGAGCACGCTGACGTCGGGGTCGTCGGGCACGCGCCGCGCCGCGTCCCTTCGCGCGTTCCACTCGATGCGTTCGGCGTGGCGCGCGGGGTCGAGGGGCTGCGACTCGGGCGGATAGATGGTCCGTGCGAGGTAGCTCTCGATGGCGCTGACGGTGCCGGGCGGCGAGCGCGGGAAGGGCGCCTCGTCGATCATCTGGCCCGGGCGGCGCCTCGTCGTGCGCTCGGCACGCGGCCGGGCGGACTCTCCCCGCCGGCGCGCCGTGGCCTCCGAGTGCGAGGGCGCGATGCGCGGACCCACGTCCTCGACGACTTCGGCCTCGCCCTCGTCCTCTGGCCAGACGCCAGCGGCGATGGCGAGGCCCGCCGCGACGAGCGCGACGAGACCCCAGCCACGTCGGCTCATCGTGACGTTCCGAGCGTGTCCGCGGCGCTAGCCGCTGTAGCAGATGGACGAGGCGCCATTGCGCAGACAGTCGCGCCCGGCGTTCTTGATCTCGTAGTGGTCGCGGTTGAAGCCGCAGTACCAGGCGGGCACGTGGTTGCTCCAGCGTGGGGTCCCGCATGCGTTGGCTTTGACGCCCTCGAAGACATAGCCCGCCGCGCTGTCCATCCCGACGACGCCGTCATCCTCGTCGGGCAAGAAGAGGTCCGAGTACCACCAGGTGTCGAAGCCCGCGAGCATGTACTGCGTGACGCCGTAGGTGTCGTTGTGGTCGAAGGTCGAGCGGTGGATGCCCGGCGTGA
Source organism: uncultured Myxococcales bacterium (assembly GCA_937893795.1). GTDB lineage: Bacteria > Myxococcota_A > Polyangia > Polyangiales > Houyiibacteriaceae > CALCTH01. The sequence continues at coordinate 13,671 of CALCTH010000543.1, forward strand.
CCTCGTCGGCCATGTCGCAGAGCAGGGCCTGCGAGAGCCAGCGCGCCCACCAGGTGCCGGCGATGTCCGAGAGGTTGCTGCCGCCCGTGTTGCTGCCCTGGTGGATGACCCAGTTGATGTTCCAGTCATGCCCCGGCGTTCCGCCATAGATGCTCAGGGCCTGGGCGATCACCGCGCCGCCGTTGCTGTGCACGATGAGGTAGCAGTCGTTCGAGCCTCGGCAGTAGGTGTCGAGGTGTCCGACCATCTCCGACACGGCGGCGTTGTGATCCGTGCGCTGGTCGATGCGCAGGTTCACCGCCGTCACGCCGGCCCAGTCGTCGAAGAGCGTCGCCGAGCCCTTCCCGTTCAAGTAGTCCTGCGAGCACAAACCGCCCGCATGCAGCGTATAGGTGGCCGCGCTGGCCACCCCCGAAGAGCTCACGACGAACGCCGCCAAAGCGGCCACTAGCCAACGCATCTGCATTCCGCACCTCACCCTGAATGAATACCCGCTCATCAGGTATCCGGGACCGGGGCTGCCTGTAAAGGGTGTCGGGGGCGACGGCCGGTTCAAGCTTCGAAACGGGCGACCGTTGATGCAGCCGTGCGTATTTCGCTGCAGGGATCGTCCTCCGTCATGGCGGGGGTCGCGCTCGCCGTGCTCCTGGGCGTTCCCGGGTCGGCGAGGGCGCAGAGCGAGCCGTGGCTGCTCCACCTGGAGCCGAGCTACATGCTCCCGATCACCGCGCCGCAGCGCGAGCAGTTCGAGCCGGGGATGGCGGCCGCCGTCACGCTCGAGCGATCGCTCGGCCGCATGTTCCTCGTGGGCGCCCGGGTGCGCGGCGGCGCGCTGCTCGACGGTCCGGCCCCGTCGGATCCCTCGCTGGTCGACCCGGGCCTCGGTGGCCTCGGCTCCTTCACGCTCACCGCGCGCCTGAGGCCCCTGGGCCGCCGCGCCGGCGCCGCACGCGGCACGGGCCTGTGGGTCGACGTCGGCGGTGGCGTGGCCATCACCGGCGAGCTGATCCGGCCGACGCTCGAGGCGGGCCTCGGCTACGGCTTCGCCTGGGGCGCCGTCGACATCGGCCCGGTCATTCGCTTTCAGCAGGTCATGCAGCCCTCGGGCAACATCGACGACCGCGACGCCCATCTCTTGCTCCTTGGGCTGCAGCTCACCTTCCTCGACCGCCGCGGCCCCGAGCTCGTGGCCCGGGACCCCGAGCATCGTGCTCTCCCCGAGGGGGACCGCGATGCGGACGGGCTCCTGGATGACGAGGATGGCTGCCCCGACGACCCCGAAGACGTCGACGAGTTCGAGGACGCCGACGGCTGCCCGGACGACGACAACGACGCCGACGGCGTGCTCGACGCCGCCGACGACTGTCCCCTCGAGCCCGAGGACTTCGACGGCTTCGCCGACGACGACGGATGCCCGGAGCCGGACAACGACGAGGACGGCATCCTCGACGCGGACGACCAGTGCCCGGAGGAGCCGGAGACCCTCAACGGCATCGAGGACGACGACGGTTGCCCCGACGAGGGTCTCATCGAGATGCGGAACGACCGCATCGTGCTCGAGGAGCGGGTGCTCTTCGACTTTCAGCGGGCGCGCGTGAAGCGGCGCGCGCGGCCCATCGTCGACGCCATCGTCGAGCTCGTGCGGCAGCACCCCGATTGGGCGCGCATGCGCATCGAGGGGCACGCCGACGTGCGCGGCGATCAGGAGTACAACCAGGAGCTGAGCGAGCGCCGGGCCCGGAACGTGGTGCGCGCGCTCGTCGAGGCGGGCCTTCCGCCCGAGCTCCTCGAGTCCGTGGGCTTCGGGAGCTCGCGGCCGCGGGACCGGCGCCAGAACGAGGATGCCCACGCGCGCAACCGGCGCGTGGAGTTCGTGCTCGTGGCCGAGCGCGACGCCGACGGGAACGTCCGCGACACGCGACAGGTGCTCGACATCCCGACGGCGGTCCCCGTCGCGGCCGGTGACGACGCCGACATGGTCTTCGAGACCGACCCGGGCGAGAGCGCGGAGGACGCAGAGGCGCCCGAGTCCGACGACGCGGCGCCGGAGACGGCCTCGGACGAGCCGCGGCCGGAGGACCGGGAACGCGAAGACGAGGGCCCCTTGGCGCGGGCCGATGCTCCGGAGGACGTCCGATGAACCGCCTGCTCGTTGCGTTCGCGCTCGGCGCGCTCGGCGCCCTCGGTTGCGCATCGCCGATCGTCGGTGGCGAGTGCGCCCAGGGCTTCACCGGCTGCGGCGAGGCCTGCGTCGACCTGCTCTCCGACGACGCCAACTGCGGCGCGTGCGGCCTCAGCTGCGGCTTCGGCGGCACCTGCCAAGGGGGCGTGTGCACCGGAGACGGCGGAGCGCCCTTCGACATGCCGCTCGATGGCGCAACGGACGCCGGCGACGGTGGCATGCCCGACGGCGGCGACCCGGACGGCGGCGACCCGGACGGCGGCGACCCCGACGGCGGCGGCCCGGACGGCGGCGGCCCGGACGGCGGTGACCCCGACGGCGGCGACCCGGACGGGGGCGACGGCGGTGCACCCGACGGAGGTGACGGCGGACCCGACGGCGGCGCCCCC
>CALCTH010000544.1 GCA_937893795.1 uncultured Myxococcales bacterium
CGGGGCGGCGGCCCGCGAGGAGACGGCTCGCCGCTGGCCCGCGCTCGGCATGCGCGGCTTCGGCCTCCGCAGGGGGCGGGTGCTCCCGGGCTTCGGCGCGGCCCGCGCCGCGAGCCGCGCGCTCCAGGGTGGAGCGCCCGTCGCCACGAGCGTGTCGCGGGGGGCAGCGGACGCGCGCGTCGCGGCGCTCGAGGCGACCTTCGCGCGCCTCGCCGCGGAGGGCATCGCGACGGTCCTCGACCCGCGCGAGCGCTTCTGCCGCGCGGGGCGCTGTCACGCCCTCGACGCGGAGGGGCTACCCCTCTACTTCGACGACAACCACGTGACGACGAGCGCCGCGCGTTCCCTCGCGCCGGTCTTCGCGCCGGTCTTCGCGCCCTGACGGGATCGAAGACCGCCGATCGCTACTTGAGGAAGCGCCGGAGGGCGCCCTTCACCTTGCCGCGCACGCCGTCGCCGCCGCCCTCCTCGATGAGCTCGGTGCCGAGGAAGGTGCGCCCGTGCGGGCCGCCGGCTGGCAACGTGGCCACGACGCGGCAGCCGGCATAGTCAGTCATCGGATCGTCGCCGAGGTCGGGCGTCAAGCGCGTGCGGCACACGCCGGGCATCCACTGGTAGATGCGCACGTCCGGGTGCGTGACCTCCACGGCGAGCGCCTTCGTGAGCACGTCGACGGCGCCCTTCGTGGCCGAGTAGATGGCCGCCGTGGGGATGGGGTCCTTGAAGGCGTAGGAGCCGACGTTGACGATGCGCCCGTGGCCTCGCTCCAGCATGCCCGGGAGCGCGCGCCGGCAGGTCAATCCCACCCCGAGCACGTTGACCTGCAGCGCCTGCGCGAAGCGCTCCATGTCGTGCTCGACGAAGCGCTCCTTCGGGTAGAGCGCCGCGTTGTTCACGAGCACATCGACGCGGCCGTGGGCGGACTCGGCGTCGGCGAAGAGACGCTCGACGTCCTCGGGCTGGCGCACGGCGCCGACGACGAAACGCATGCGCCCCTCGCCGAAGCGATCCGCGGTCTCCGCCAGGTCGGCCTCCGTGCGGCCGAGGCCGACCACCCGCGCCCCCTCGCGGCAAAAGCCCGCGGCGAGCCCACGACCCACACCGGATCCCGCGCCGGTGATGACGACGATCTTTCCCTCGACCATGAGCCGGCGTACACGGCGGCGCGGGGCAGGGTCAACGCCGCTCGCTTGCTGGCGGCCGGAGCCCGCCCCATGCTCCGCGACCATGCGCCAGCTCCCCGTGCTCCCCGACGTGCTCGCGGAGCGCCCGGAAGACGACGTCTGGGACGTCATCGTCATCGGTACCGGCATGGGGGGCGGTACGGCCGGCTTCGCCCTCGCCCAGAAGGGGCACCGTGTGCTCTTCGTCGAGAAGGGCCTCTACCTCTTCGGCGACCACGACCGCGGGAGCGGCGACCACGAGGAGAACCCCACCGACGAGGCGGGGCGCCTGCGCGCGGGCTGGTGGCCCAAGCCCATCAAGGCCAACACGAACCTCGGCGACATGGAATTCCATGGGCCCTACGGGTGCGGCACCGGCGGGTCGACGAGCGTCTACGCCTCCGCGCTCGAGCGCATGCGGCCCGAGGACTTCGAGCCGCGCCGCTATCACCCGGAGGGCGGCGAATCGAACGTCCCCGAGACATGGCCTTTCCCCTACGAGGACATGATCCCGTACTACCGGCGGGCCGAGACGCTCTACGACGTCTGCGGCACGCAGGATCCGCTGCTGCCGGATCCCGAGTCGCCGCTCCGGGCCCCGCCGGAGATGAGCCCACGCGACGCCCTCATCTTCGACGCCATGGAGGCGTGCGGCGCGAGCCCCTACCGGGCGCACGTGGGCGCGCTCTTCAAGGACGACTGCAAGGGGTGCGGCGGCTCGCTCTGTCCGCGGGCCTGCAAGGCCGACGCCGGTCGCAACGCCGTGCTCCCGGCGCTCGCGAAGCACGGGGCCCGCATCCTCCCGGGCTGCGAGGTGCTGCGCCTGGAGGCCAGCGGCGAGCGCATCGACCACGTGGTGTGCCGCCGCGAGGGCGAAGAGCTGCGGCTCCGCGGCAAGATCATCGTGCTCGCCGCCGGAGCCCTCATGTCTCCGGTCATCCTCCTGCGCTCGAAGGCCTCGGGCGGAGGCCAGGGGCTGGCCAATCGCTCCGATCAGGTAGGGCGCAACCTGATGATGCACGCGGCGGAGTACGTCGCCGTCCGCCCGAGCAAGACGCTCTCGCAGGAGGGGCCCCACAAGGCCATCTCCACGAACCACTTCTACGTCACGAAGGGCTACAAGCTCGGCAACCTCCACTCCATGGGCGTGCCCATCGTGGGCGGGATGATCGCGGAGTTCCTCCGCCAGAAGGCCGAGAAGGAGCGGAGCTGGTACCTCAAGGTCGGGCGCGTCGGCCGAAAGGTCGCCGGCGTGGCGGGCCAGGCCATGTTCGGCCGCGCAGTGCTCATGTCGACGCTCGTCGAGGACCTGCCCTACGCGCAGAACCGGGTGGTCCTCGACGACTCCGCGCCGGACGGTCGGCGCCTCGACTACACCTATCCCGACGAGCTCGAGAAGCGCTCCGCGCTCTTCGACGAGACGATGAAGAAGGCCTTCCGCGGCCAGCTCATCGTGCGCTCGCTGACCGGCTCGAGAAACCTCAACTGGGGTCACGTGTGCGGGACCTGCCGGGCCGGGCACGATCCGGATACGAGCGTCGTGGACGCCAGCGGCCGGAGCCACGAGATCGAGAACCTCTACGTGGCCGACTCGAGCTTCTTCCCCGCAGCGGGCGGCATGAACCCCTCGCTCACCATCGCAGCCAACGCGCTCCGCATCGCGGACGCCATCGACGCGACGCTCTAACTAGCCTCTCCGATTTTTCGGATTCGGGGCTTTCCTCTCTCGCGCCGAGGCCTATCCACCCGGCGCGCCGCGCACGGGAGATGCGTGGCGCCGCGGCGGCCTTGTTTCCGTCGCGGGGACCAAGGCGCCGCCCGGGAGCGGCGAGAGGTGATGCGATGACGAGAGTGTTGGATGCGCGCCGCCCGCCGCGCGCCCGCTGCGGCCGGCCCGGCGGGGCCGGTTGCGTGGCCCTGGCGGCCTGCGCGAATCCGGGTCCGGCCGGACCCGCGGCGACGGGCGAGAGCGGGGGCGAGGCCGTCGCGTCGGCCGCGGACGCGCCCTACACGAACGACGATTGGTGGCCGAACCGGCTCGACCTCCGCGTGCTCCAGGCCAATGCGCCCACGGGCGACCCCGTCGACGCCGACTTCGACTACGGCGCGGCCTTCGAGGCCCTCGACCTGCCGGCGGTGAAGGCCGACGTCGAGGAGGTCCTGACGACCTCCCAGGACTGGTGGCCCGCGGACTACGGCCACTACGGCGGCCTGATGATCCGCCTCGCCTGGCACAGCGCCGGCACCTACCGCACGACGGACGGTCGCGGCGGCTCCGCCGACGGCGCCATTCGCTTCGCGCCGCTCAACAGCTGGCCGGACAACGCGAACCTCGACAAGGCGCGGCGCCTGCTCCTCCCGGTCAAGATGAAGTACGGCCGGAGCCTCTCCTGGGCCGACCTGATGATCCTCGCGGGCAACGTCGCCCTCGAGTCCATGGGCTTCGACACCTTCGGCTTCGGCGGCGGCCGCGAGGACGTCTTCGAGCCGACCGACATCAACTGGGGCCCGGAGACCGAGTGGCTCGCCGACCAGCGCTTCAGCGACGCCGGGGAGCTCGACATGCCGCTCGCGGCCTCGCAGATGGGCCTCATCTACGTGAACCCGGAGGGACCCGGCGGGAACCCGGACCCCGTCGCGGCGGCGCGGCACATCCGCATCACCTTCGGCCGCATGGCCATGAACGACGAGGAGACCGTCGCGCTCATCGCCGGCGGCCACACCCTCGGCAAGGCGCACGGCGCCGCGCGACCCCAGGGTAACGTCGGGCCGGAGCCCGAGGGCGCGCCCCTCGAGGAGCAGGGTCTCGGCTGGCGCAGCCGCTACGGCAGCGGCAGCGGCGCGGACACGATCACGAGCGGCCTCGAGGGCGCCTGGACGTCCACGCCGGTCCAGTGGGGCCACGAGTACTTCCGCAATCTCTTCGAGTACGAGTGGGAGCTGACGCGGAGCCCGGCAGGGGCGCAGCAGTGGCAGCCCGTGGGCGTCGAGCCCACGGTCCCGGACGCGCATCGCGCCGGTCAGCGGCACTTGCCGATGATGCTCACGACGGACCTCGCGCTGAAGGAGGACCCTGCCTACGGCCCGATCTCACGCGGCTTCTACGAGAACCCCGAGACCTTCGAGGACGCCTTCGCGCGCGCCTGGTTCAAGCTCACGCACCGCGACATGGGCCCGCATGCGCGGCTCCGCGGCGCCGAGGTGCCCGAGCCGCAGCTCTGGCAGGACCCCGTGCCTGCCGTCGACCATCCCCTCGTCGACGACGAGGACGTGCGGGCCCTCAAGGAGGCCATCCTCGCCACGGACCTCTCCCCGGCGCAGCTCGTCCGTACGGCCTGGGCCGCCGCCTCGACGTACCGCGACACGGACATGCGCGGCGGCGTCAACGGCGCCCGCCTCCGCCTCGCCCCGCAGCGCGGCTGGGCGTCCAACGAGCCCGCCGCTCTCGGCACCGTGCTCGACACGCTCGCCGAGGTGCAGAGCACCTTCAACGCTCGCCAGCGCGGCGGCACGCGCGTCTCGCTCGCGGACCTCATCGTGCTCGGCGCCGCCGCCGGCATCGAGGCTGCGGCCGCCGAGGCGGGGGTCACCATCGAGGTGCCCTTCGCGCCGGGCCGTACCGATGCGACCGACGAGATGACCGACGCGGCCTCGTTCGCCGTGCTCGAGCCCGAGACCGACGGCTTCCGAAACTACCTGATGGCGGACACGGAGCAGGCGGAGCTCGAGGCGCTCATCGAGCGCGCCGACATGCTGACGCTGACGGCACCGGAGATGACGGTCCTCGTGGGCGGCCTGCGTGTCCTCGGCACCAACCACGGCGACTCGTCCGCGGGCGTCTTCACGGAGCGTCCGGGTCAGCTCACCAACGACTTCTTCGTCAACCTCCTCGACATGGACGTCGAGTGGCAGCGCAGCGACGGCGCTCTTTTCGAGGGCCGGCGCCGGGGCAGCGACGAGGTCGTCTGGACCGGGAGCGCCGTGGACCTGGTCTTCGGCTCCAACTCCCAGCTGCGCGGCGTCGCGGAGGTCTACGCGGCGTCCGACGCGAAGGAGAAGTTCGTCGCGGACTTCGTCGCGGCCTGGACGAAGGTCATGCGCCTCGACCGCTTCGACATGAGCGATCGCTGAGGGCGAGATGACGTCGAAGGCGCCCTCGCCGGTCGTCCGGCGGGGGCGTTTTCGTCGGCGTCCGCGCTCGAAGAAGGCCCCCGCCGTCGCGCTCAGGCGTAGTCTTCTCGCTTGATGCCGTAGCCGCGCATCTTCTTGTGCAGGTTCGTCCGCTCGACGCCGAGCTTCACGGCGGCGCGGCTGATGTTCCAGCCGGACTCGTGGAGCGTCTCGAGGATGTACTGGCGCTCGGCCTGCTCGCGGTATTCGCGAAGCGTGAGGCGCTTGCCCTCGAGGGCGCGGCGCGGAAGCTCGGGCGCCATGGAGGGCGCGCTCCCGCTCGGCGGCGGGATGCTCGAGGGCCGGCTTCGGGCAGCGGCGAGCCGGTCCTCGGGTGGCAGGTCCGCGAGGGTGATCCGGTCGCCGCTGAGGATCACCATGCGCTCCACGACGTTCTTCAGCTCGCGCACGTTGCCCGGCCACGTGCGCTGCTGAAGCGCGACGAGCACCTCGCCGTCGATGGGCTTCTCCTTGAGACCGTTGTCCTGGGCGAAGGCCTCGAGGAAGGTCGTCGCGAGGAGCGGCACGTCCTCGCGGCGCTCGCGCAGCGGCGGGCTCGTGATGGGGACCACCGCGAGGCGGAAGTAGAGATCTTCGCGGAAGCGCCCCGCGGCCACCTCGGCCTCGAGGTCCTTGTTGGTCGCCGCCACGAGGCGCACGTCCACCTCGATGCTGCGCTCGCTGCCGACGCGGCTGATCTCGCCCTCTTGAATGGCGCGGAGCACCTTGGCCTGCGCCGAGGCGCTCATGTCGCCGATCTCGTCGAGGAAGAGCGTCCCGCCACTCGCCTGCTCGAACATGCCCTTCCGCCGCTGCGAAGCCCCGGTGAAGGCGCCGCGCTCGAAGCCGAAGAGCTCGCTTTCGATGAGCTCGGCGGGGATGGCCGCGCAGTTCACCTTTACGAAGGACCGGCTCGCGCGTGACGAGAGGCGGTGGATTGCCCGGGCGACGAGCTCCTTCCCGGTGCCGCTTTCTCCGGTGACCAGCACCGTCGCGGGCGTTGGGGCCACCTTCTCGAGCTGCGCGAAGAGCGTCGCCATGGGCGCGCTCTCGCCGATCATGTGGTGCCGCTGGTCGGCCCGCGCGCGGAGCCGCTCGACCTCCCGATGAAGCGTCCACATCTCGAGCGCGTTGCGGACGCTGACCAGCACCCGGTCCCGGTCGAGGGGTTTTTCGAAGAAGTCCGTCGCCCCGGCCTGAACGGCCTCCACGGCTTCGGCCACGGAGGCGTGGCCGCTGATCATGAGCACGGGGAGCCGCGCCGTCGCGGCGTCGGCGCGGATGCGCTGGAGCGCTTCGACGCCGCTGATGCCCGGGAGCTTGATGTCGAGGAGCACGAGGTCGACGTCCTCGCGCCCGAGCGTGGTCAGCCCGTCCTCGGCGCTGCCCGCCTCGAGCACGGCGAAGCCGGCGCCCTCCAGCACCATGCGTAGCGTGCGGCGGATGTTCTTCTCGTCGTCGACGACGAGCACCGTGGCGCTCACGGCGTCGCCTCCTCGTCCCTCGTCACCAGGCGGGCATGGAGGGCGCGGACGGCGGCGTCGACCCGCGCCTGCGGCAGCGTGATGCGGAGCGCGCCCTCGTCGCAGGCGAGGTCCATCGCCTCGGGCACGAGCTCCCGGACGGCGCGCGCCACGTCCGCCCGGCGGCCGCCGACGACGGTGACGGTGCTCCGCCCTTCCTCGAGCGTTGCGCCGTGCGTGCCGACCAGCTCGTTGGCCAGCCGCCCCCAGTCCGGCGCCTCGCTGGTGCGGACGCGGACGTTCACGGCGTCACCATTCATCGTGAAGGGCGCGTCGACCCCCGCGGCGGCCAGGGCCTCGAGGGCGCGGGTCCACCCCTCGTCCCGCCGGGCGAAGCGCAGCTCTGCGATGCCGCGCGCGCCGACGACGGCCTGCGTCCGCGCCGGCGCCGGCGCGTCGTCGTGCACGTGGGTCTCCTTGCCCGGCCGAAAGGTGGAGCGCGCGCGGATGGCGATGCGGGCTTCCCGAGCCATCGCCACGGCCTTGCCGTGGAGCACCTTGGCGCCGGCCGACGCCATCCGTCCCATCTCGTCGTAGCGGAGCTCGGGGAGGTGCTGGGCGTCGGGCACCACGCGGGGATCCGCGCTGTAGACCCCGTCGACGTCGCTGTAGATCTCCGCGTGGCTCGCGCCGAGGGCGGCGGCCATGGCGATGGCCGTCGTATCGGATCCACCGCGCCCGAGCGTGGTGACCTCGCGCTTGTAGGACATGCCCTGGTACCCCGCGACGATCACGACGCGGCCGCGGTGGAGCTCGTCCTCCACGCGGTGGGGCCGCACGTCGATGATGCGCGCGTCGAAGTGCCGGTCGTTCGTGATGATTCCGCTCTGGGAGCCCGTGAAGCTGATGGCCGGGGCGCCGCGCTTCTGGATGGCCATGGAGAGCAGCGCCATCGACATGCGCTCTCCCGCGCTGAGCAACATGTCGAGCTCGCGGCGCGGCGGGCTGGCGTCCACCTCGCGGGCCAGCGCCAGCAGCTCGTCCGTGGTCTTGCCCATGGCGCTGACCACCACGACGACGTCGTGACCGGCGGCTCGGGTGGCGACGACCTTCTCGGCCACCGAGTGCAGCTTCGCCACATCGGCCACGCTGCTCCCGCCGTACTTCTGCACGACGATGCTCATGCCCGTCGTGTAGCGCGAGGGCGGCGTCCGCGTCGAGTTCGCGTGCGACGCCCCGTCGGGAAGAGGCTCGTGGGCGTCACCTCTGGCAAGCTGAGCGC
>CALCTH010000545.1 GCA_937893795.1 uncultured Myxococcales bacterium
TACTCGACGAGAAAGAAGCCCCGCTCGTGTTGCACGAGCATCCGCGGGGTCCCGCGTACCGGTACGAGCGCGACGAAGGCCTCGCTCGCGATCTCGACGGGCCCTTCGAGCTCCACGCGCGCCCCCTCCGTACGCAGCCGCCAGAGCGCGTGCGTGCTGCTCGGCCCCACCGGTCCACGGGGGACGAGCCCGCGGCCTTCGACCGCCTGAAAGCGGGCGCCGAGGCCCCCGTTGACGTCGAGCTCGCCGCGGAGGCGCAGATCCGCGTCGAGCCAGCGGAGGGTCCAGAGCCCGTGGCCGACCACGACGGACTCCAGGAGGCCGTCCTCCCATTGCCGGAGGCTGAGGGGCGTGTCGCCGGCGGCGTCCCGGCGTAGGAGCCCGTCGTCCCGGAAGATCGCGGCCACCGTGCCGTCCTGGAAGCCCGCGTACATCCAATCTTCGGGCCCTTCCCCGACCAGCTCGCCGGTGAAGAAAGCGTCCATCGGCGCCTCCCGGACGCCGCAGGAGCGGTCGATGTGGAGCGCCGTCGCGGAGCGGCTCCCGGCCACCACGCCCAGCTGTAGCGCCGTGCCCTCCGGGCCCATGGTCAGGTCCCCGACGGACCAGGACTCGGCGCCCTCGGCCGCCGGGATGCGGTGCGTGCACGGCGCCGAGGAGCGGAGGCCGCCGCCCGGGCTCCACTCGTGACGGCCGATCTCGAGCTCGACGCCACCGTCGACGAGCTCCCCTTCTACGTGCCGAAGGCGAAGCACCTCGCCGTCGCTCCAGGCGGCCACGCCGTGCGGCGGTGCGGAGAGGCAGACGTGGCCGAGCACGCGCACGAAGGGGCTCAGCTCCGGCTGCAGCACCAGGACGTCGTCCTGGCAGCGAGGGTCCGTCTCGACGGGCTCGCTCCCGAGACCCCGCGAGGCGGCACAGCCCAGCAGCACGAGCGCCAGCGCGCCCCAGCTCCCGCTCGCTCGATGCACGATCGTCTTTCTAGCAGCTTCCCAACCGTCTCCGCCCGGGCGATAGTCAGCATGAACCTGCCCGACTTGGCGTAACACCCGTTTTGCGAAGCGCGGGGCCGCCCTGCTGGAGGGCGCGGGAGCGCCAGGCCGTGGCGACCATCGCCCGACGTCAGCACCTCCATCACTGAGTCTCCACCCGCCGTGCCCCGCAGCGAGGCCGGCGCCCGACGAAAGCGTCCGGGAAGCCAAGCTCGTCCGCCTCCGGCCGGTCGGGCTCCCATGCGAGCCCTGCTTCCCGCCGTCGTCGCGCTCTCGTTCCTCGCCTCCGCGCCCCGCGCGAGGGCGTGTTCGCGGATGCCCGTCGACCGCTTCACGAAGGCGGATGGGGCCGCGTCGATCGCGTTCGTCGAGGTTGGTCGCGACGCGATCCGGGTGATCCGGGTCGCGAAGGGCCCCCGGGTGCGGTCGTTGTCGACGGAGGGGCTCGTCTTGCGGCCGCGCGGGGGACAGGCGGGCCGGACATCGATGTGCCAGCTGGTCCTGCCGGTGGGCCTCCGCGCCATCGCGCTCGGCGACGGCCGCGGCGTGGGCGACGTGATCCACCTGCGCCGGTGGCCGGCGGCGCCCCCCGTCGCGCCGCGCGTCCATCTCCGCATCCTCTCCGCCTGGTCCGCCCTCACGACCGACGAAGCGCGCGCCCGATTCCTCGTACGGCACCTCATCGCCGCAGGGCCCTATTCCCCCGATGCGGCGGAGCGCTTGCTGGCCGACGCGGCGATCCGCACCCGCGTCGGGCCCGCCGAACGAGCCGCGCTCATCGACGCCGCGCCGAACGACTTCCTCGCGGCCCGCGTGCTCGCGCGCATGCACGAGCCTCGGGCGGTGCCGGCGCTCCTCGAGCACGCGGCCAACCGAACGCTGCGGGTCCGGGCCCTACGCGCGCTTGAGCGCCTCACCAACCACCGCGTCGCCCGGAGCACGGACCCGGTGGCGGATTGGCGTCGATGGTGGGCCGCCAACCGAGGCATCGGCCGGGCGGCGATGCTTCGGGCGGGCTTCGGGCAGCGAGGGGTACGCGTCCAGCTCGAGGATGGCGGTTCCCTCCTCGCGGTCACGACCCAAGCCGACGAGCTCAGCCGGCTGGTGGCGGCGGACCTGTGCGAGGACCTCCGGCCCGCCCCGCGTGATCGCGCTGCCTTCCTTCATCGCTACGATTACGCGGGACGCCGCGAGCCCGGCGCACAGGTTCGTCGCTGCGTCGACTGAGCGCGCAAGGGCCGGAGGCCGTCCCGCTCATCGAGTGCGGCGCGCACCCCGCCGAGCGCCCGGCCGGGGCTCAGAACGGGTCGTTGAGTTGAACGACGGTGAAGGTGCTGTCCGCGCTCATCCTGGCCACCGGGTCGGAGCACTTGACGCCGTACGACGCGTGGTCGGTGAGGCTGGTCATCGCGATCGCGTGGCGCGACACGGCGTCGAAGCCGTGGGCCCCCACGAGCACCGCTGCTTCGTGATGGATGACCTGATGGTCGGTGAAGTCGACGATGTACTCGCCCACCACCGCGTACGCACCGCCGCCGGGCAAGACCCCAATCGACCTCTCCGAGGCTCCACCCGAGACCCGTCGCAGCAACTGTATTCGTCCGGGCGGGGAGACTCGGGGTTGGGCTGGATTGGGCTGGATTCGAGCGGCCCGTCGTCCGCCCCGAGCAAGCTCTTGAGGGGGCGGACGGCGGGCGGCGCGGTACCCAAGGAAGGATGGCCACGTTCAGGTGGTCGCGAGTCGCCGAGGCGTGTCGTCGCGGACCATGGCGTTGAGGATGGTCAGCAGCTTCCGCGCGACGGCCGTGATGGCGCCCTTCGCGGGGTTGTTGCCCTGTCTAGGTCCGCCGACAGCTAACCGAAGCGCGGCTCTACCAGCGGTGTGGGTGAACACAGACAGCCGAGGCCTGAGAGTTGCGCTGCAGCCGGGGCCTGACGGTCAGGTGAACCTAATCGTCGGCGCGATCCCGCGTCTGTAGCAGCGTCAGCCCGGATCCCAATGCGAGAACGATTCCCAGGATTGAACCCGGCGCGAAAAGGCCGGCACCACGGTAGACAAGGCCGATGGTCCCTAGAGCGGAAACGACCAAAACGGATGAGAGGACGGCTTGGCGAAGCGTCATGGCGATGTACCTTCGCAGGAAAGCTAGGGCTGTTTCGCCCCGTGTAAACAGGGCATTCTGCCGCGGCGAGATGGTCTTCAGTCGGTCTGAAACGACCACAATGCGTTGCCTCACACATTCGGAATGTTGGGATTAGGCGAGCGTTGCGAGCGTCCCCATGTCTCCGCTCGCCGGGGAGTGGTCCCCGCCAGACCTAACGAACCACCATCGTTCTATCCGTCAGTCATGCCTGAACTCTCCGCAACTCAATACGAGATCGTCTACGCGTTTCTCAGCCTCACCATCGCCACGATGGGCGCGTCGG
>CALCTH010000546.1 GCA_937893795.1 uncultured Myxococcales bacterium
GACGACGCCATCAGTTTCTGCGACCATGGTGTCGCCCCGGTCGAGGCGCGCGTGAGCCGCCGGGGCGTACGCCACCGGGACGATGGCGCTCGGCGCGCGCGCCACGCCGGCGGCGTCCCAGAGCGCGTCGACCCGCATCTTGTCTTCGAGCGCGGCCCAGCGCTCCGGTCGCGCGCCCCACGCCGAGCGCCCGGCCACGGGCCGATCCGAGGCGAAGAGCGTGCGCACGACGCGGGCTGCCCCGTCCGGATCGAAGGCGTCCACGCGCGCCTGCACCGCCGGCGCGAGCGCCTCGAGCGCGGCCTCTCCGGCGCGGATGCCCTCCATCATGTCCGTCGCGCCTTCGACGCCGAGCGACACGGTCTCGTAGGGCACGTCGATGTCGCCGGTGCCCCGGGTGCCGCCGAGCGCGAAGACGCCGCTGGCGCCCAGCGCGAGCAGCTCGTTCGCATGGCGCACCGCGCCCACGAGAATGTCCGTCGCGACGAGCCAGCGTCGCTCGGCGATCACGCGACGCAGCTCGCTCCGGTAGTGCGCGGCGTCGGCGGCCATGGCCCCAGAGTGGCGGCACGCCACCCGCGCCGTCCACCGCTCTGGCTACGCGACCTTGCTCTGCCGTGGGAAGGCCCCGGGCCGACCCAGGAGATAACCCTGCAGGAGGTTCGCCCCGAGATGCGTCACGGCGACACGCTCCTCCTCGGTCTCGATGCCCTCGCAGACCACCTGCGTGCCTTCTTCCCGCGAGAGCGTCGTGATCGCGCGGATGAGCCGCTGGCGCCGTGGGTCCTTGTGGACGTCGCGCACGAGGCTCATGTCGATCTTCACCACCTCGGGGCCCACCATGGCCAGGCTACCGAGGCTCCCGTAGCCCGCGCCGAGGTCGTCGATGGCCAGCCGGAAGCCCATGCGCCGGAGCTGCTTCAGCTGCGTGTCGAGCGCCTCCCCGGGGCGAAGCGCGGCGCGCTCCGTGATCTCGAGGGTGCAGCGGTCCGCCACGGACGCCAGCGGCGAGCGCGTGTCGTAGAGCTCGTCGTCGTCGAGGTCGTTCGGGTGGATGTTCACGAAGAGGCGTTCGCCGGGATGCGCGTGCAGCACGACGGCGGCCTCCGCGCGGATGCGGCGCCCGAGCTCCTGCAGGCGGCCGTGCTCGATGGCGGCGTCGATGAAGAGGTCCGGGCGCTTGAGCACCGAGTGCGTCGAGCGGAGCAGCGCCTCATGCGCATAGCGGGTCCCGTCGGGGCCGAAGATCGGCTGAAAGACCAGGAAGAGCGACGCGAAGGCCTCCTCGAGGTCGCTCGCTCGGCTCGTTCGCTGGTGCGCCGCGAGGCGCTCCCGGGCGATGAGCTGGAGGTTTTCGCGCGCGGCCTTCGCGGCCTTCTGATCCTGGAGCGCCTTCGAGAGAACGCTGCGCAGGCGCGCTGGCTCGAGGGGCTTCGTCAGGTAGCCGCTCACGCCCACGTCGATGGCTTCGAGCGCCGATTCCAGCGAGGGGTCGCCGGTCATCAGGATCATGCGCGTCGTGGGCGTCACGTCGACGAGGCAGCGCACCAGCGTCACCCCGTCGAGCTCGCGCAGGTGCAGGTCGCTCAGCACGATGTCGAAGCGCTCACGACCGACGAGCTCGCGTACCTCGTCCGCCGTCTCCACGAAAACGCTCGCGTAGCCCAGCCGCTCGAGGTGCCGCCCGAGCGACCGGCCGAACGTCACGTCGTCGTCGACCACCAGCACCCGCGGACGGGCGGGCGCCATGGACGAAAGAGATGACGCGGACGACTCCACCTCGGAGCGTACGGTCGCCGATCCCGGGGCTTTGAGGCCGCGCGGGGGAAGGGTGCCGCAGGGGTCGCGCGTCGCGTGGCGATCCCACTGCCAGGCCCGAAACGCGGGATTCCCTTTCGCGTCCTTTCGGGGCAGGGTCCCCGGGATGGCGCGACAGCGGCTCACCGCGACCGAAGCGCGACAGCGCATCCTCGACGCGGCGCTGCGGCGCGTGCGCGAGGAGGGACCGGACGCGCTCACGCTGAAGGCCCTCGCCCGGGACATCGGCGTGTCGCACCCGGCGATCCTGCACCACTTCGGGAGCCGCGAAGCGCTCATGGCGGCGGTGGTCCGTGAGGCCATCGACCGCGTGCGCCGGGAGATCATCGGCGCCTACGGCGGGCTCCGCGAGCGCATGCGGGCGGTGAAGGACGCCGGCGAGGCCTGGAAGGGTCCTCCGCCGGCCGCCATCGAGACCTTCCTCGCGCTCGCCGAGCGCGATCTGGTGGACGGGCAGCGGGGTCTCCTCTTCGGGTGGCTGGCGCTCGCCGGCCGCGTGGGCTCCAGCGACCTCGACGAGATCGGCCTCCCGGTGCTGGACCTCGCCGAGCGGGCGATCGAGGCCGACGACGAGGAGGGCTTCCTCCGCAGCCTCGAGGAGGACGAGGTGCTCTTCAGCTTCCTCACGGGGGCCTTCGTCATCCTCGGCATGAGCGTGTTCGGGAGCTTCCTCTTCCCCTCGGCGGGCCTCGACCCCGACAAGGACCGCGCTCGCTATCGGCGTTGGCTCGCACGGAAGCTCGTCCGCTATCGCGACCCGACCTAGCGCCGCTTCCTCGCGCCGCCTTGACGCCCCCGTCGCCCCTGCTTACCTTCGTGTCAGTGGCTGACACGAGCGTAAGTACGTCGGTGCGATGCCTTCAGCCGCGTGGGCTGTCCGACGATTGGAGATCCTCGCCATGACGACTCCCGATGCTCCCGCGCTGGTCCTACGACGTGAGCCCCTCGAAGCCTTCAAGGCTCTCCTTCGGCTCGCGCGCGACCCGGACGACACCTCGCTCGTCTTCGACATCGTGCGCGCCCTCGAGGGGCCCGAGCTCACGCGCAACTACGCGCGCTTTCTCGCGAGCCCACTCGGGCGGGCGCGCCCCCCGTCGCTCGCGGCGACGCTGGCCGACCGCGGGGCCCTCCGCGCCATGCCCGAGGGCTCCCTGGGCCGCGCTTACCTCGCCTTCGCGGAGCGGAACGGGATCCAGGCCGAGGGCCTCGTCGCGGCGAGCCAGCCCGAGGGCTACGCACGCCTCGAGGATCCGGGTCTACGGGCCTTCGCCGAGCGTCTTCGGGATCAGCACGATCTCTGGCACGTGGTGACGGGCTACGGGCCCGACGTGGTCGGCGAGCTTTCGCTCCTCGCCTTCACCTTCGCGCAGACGCGCACGACGGGCATCGGCGCGATTCTCGGGGCCGGTCTCTTCCTGACGCTGCCTTTCGTCCGTCGCGGCGGGGCGGCGCGCGCCACCATCCTCGAAGGCGGCCGCCGCGGTCGCGAGGCGGTCTGGCTGCCCGCGGCGCCCTGGGAGGAGCTGCTCGAAAAGCCCCTCGACGCCGTCCGCCTCCGGCTGCGCATCGGGCCCCCGCCGCGCTACAGGGCGGTGTTCACCGAAGACCTCCGCTTCACACGCGCGCACGCCACGGCCTAGCCCTCGCTGGTCCGCGCGAGCAGCGCGTGGCACGACCTTCCGGTGATCGTCGACGTCGTGATCCCGGCGCTCAACGAGGAGCGCGCGCTGCCGCTCGTGATCCGTGACGTTCCGCGCCCTCCGGTCCGCCGCGTGGTGGTCGCCGACAACGGATCCACGGACGGCACGGCGGAGGTCGCGCGTACGGCGGGCGCCGAGGTCGTGCGCGAGCCGGAGAAGGGCTACGGCGCGGCGTGTCTCCGGGCGCTGGCGCATCTCGCCGCCGATCCGCCCGACGTCGTCGTCTTCCTCGATGGCGACCGCTCCGATCATCCGGAAGAGCTGCCGCGTCTCCTGGCGCCCCTCCGCGCGGGGGCCGACCTGGTGATCGGCTCACGCACGCGGGGCCGCCGTGCGCGCGGCTCGCTCACGCCGCAGCAGGTCGCCGGCAACGCCGTGGCCTGCGTCGCGCTCCGGCTGCTCTACGGGGCGCGCTACACGGACCTCGGTCCCTTTCGCGCGATTCGCTGGGAGGCGCTCCAGGGCCTCGCCATGCGCGACCGGAACTGGGGCTGGACCGTGGAGATGCAGATCAAGGCCGCCCAGCAGGGTCTCCGCTACGCCGAGGTGCCCGTGAGCTACCGGGAGCGTATCGGCGAGAGCAAGGTGAGCGGCACGGTGCGCGGCACGCTCGGCGCGTCCTGGAAGATCCTCTGGCTCCTCGCGCGGCACACGCTCCCGGGGGCGGGGTGAGCACGGCGCTCCTCGTCTTCGCGCGCGCGCCCGTCCCCGGCGCCTGCAAGACGCGGCTCGTGCCGCTCCTCGGCGAGGTCGGGGCAGCGCGGCTCTACCGCGCCTTTCTCGACGATGTGCTCCGCACCGGCGTGGCGAGCGGCTTCGCCGTGGAGCTCTGGTGTGCCGGGGACGCAGACGACCGCGACCTCGCCGAGCTCAGCGCCCGCCACGGCGCGTGCCGCAAACGCCAGGCGGAGGGCGACCTCGGCGCGCGCATGGGTCACGCGCTCGAAGAGGCGCTCGGGCGCCACGAGCGCGCGCTCCTCATCGGCTCCGACGCCCCCACCTTGCCCGTGCGCCTCCTCCGCGGCGCAGCGGCGGCCCTCGAACGCGCGCCCACGGTTTTTGGTCCGAGCGCGGACGGTGGCTATTGGCTGGTCGGCGCCGCGGGGAACGTGCCGCGCTTCGACGGCGTACGCTGGTCCACGCCGCACGCGCTGGC
Organism: uncultured Myxococcales bacterium; assembly: GCA_937893795.1. Classification (GTDB taxonomy): domain Bacteria; phylum Myxococcota_A; class Polyangia; order Polyangiales; family Houyiibacteriaceae; genus CALCTH01. The sequence continues at coordinate 4,675 of CALCTH010000546.1, forward strand.
GGACACGCTGGACCGCAACCGCCGCGCCGCGCTCCTCGAGGCCTGGTACGACGTGGACGAGCCCGAGGACCTTCGCCTGCTGCGAGCCCACCTGGCCGTGGAGGCCGACATCGCACCGGCCACGCGCGCGGCGCTTCGTTGAGCCGCCCGCGGCCGTCGTGCCACGGTAGCCGCCATGGCCGACGATCCGCTCTTCGAGAAGCTCGGGAAGAGCGCCGCCGCGGGCGAGGTGCTCTTTCGCGACGGTGAGGCCGGCGAGGTCATGTACGTCATCCGACAAGGCCGCGTTCGGATCGTCACCGAGGTGGAGGTCGAGGGGCCGAAGAAGAAGGTGCGCAAGCAGCTCGCCATCCTCGGCCCGGGCGACTTCTTCGGCGAGATGGCCATCCTCAACGACAAGCCGCGCACGGCCACGGCGGAGGTGATCGAGGACGCCAAGCTGCTGGTCATCGACGGCGACACGCTCGGGGCGATGATCAAGCAGAACACGGAGATCGCCGTGCGGCTGGTGAAGCGCCTCGCGCGCCGCCTGGACAGCGCCAACGCGATCATCGATCTCCTGATGCATCGCGATCCCAAGGCCCGGACCATCCTCGGCCTGGCCCACGAGGCGGAGTTCAACGGCGTGCGGGAGGACGACGGCTCCGTGCGCGTCCCCACGAGCCGTCGCGCCCTCGCGCAGCAGGTCGGCCTGGCCGAGCCGGAGGTCGACGCGGTGCTCCAGCGCCTTCAGCGCCTTCGCATCCTCGAGGTGCAGCCCGACGGCGAGTTCCGGATCCCGGACGTGATGCGACTGCACGAGTTCCTCGAGTTCCTGCAGATGCGCGAGCGCTACGGCGAGCCCTGAGACCGGTAACGCGGCGCAGCGCCGGCGATCGCGCGTGCTACCTGGCCGTGCCGCGGCGCGAGGACCGTGGCTCCGACGCCGCCCGACGCGGCGCCTCATCCGGTCCCGGACCCCGCGCACTGTCTCGCACGGGCAACGCGCCGGTGACGAGGCCGCGCCGTCACGCGACGGTGCGCGAGCCGTCACCGGACGGTCAGAGAACGCGATCACTCCGGCGCCACGTCCGCCTCACGCGGGCGTCCCTCCCGCCGTGTCCATCATCCTCCAGCTCTCCGACCTCCATCTGCTGGCCGCGCACCAGCCCGAGCAGGAGAGGGTGCTCTCGGCGCTGGTCGAGGCCATCGCCGAGGACGCGGCGCATCGCGCGCGTGGGGTCGACCTCATCGCCATCACCGGCGACGTCTTCGACTCGTCCACGGCGGATCCCGAGCGCGCCGTGCGGGCCTTCGACGCGCTGCTCGGCGAGGTGCAGGCGGTGATCGGTGGGCGGGTGCCCGTCGTCGTCGTGCCCGGCAATCACGACCGGCGCGTGGGCGGCGTCGTCGGACCGCATCGCGGGGAGCTCTTCGAAGCGCTCGCGGCGGGCATGCCGCCGGACGTCTACGTGCACGGCTCGGACACGCCCTTCCTCAGCGCCGTCGTTCCCCGCGCCTTTCACGGGCAGCCCTTCTGCCTCGTGGCCTACGACTCCACCTACCTGCCCCAGGGGCTCCTGAGCGCGGGCGGCACGCTTCGCCAGGAGGATCTGCTCTGGGCTGCGGCGCAGCTCGCGGACGACGACCCGGACCTGCCCGTGGTCTTTCTCCTCCACCACCACCTCGTGCCGACGCCCATCACGGACTTCGATCCCATCGAGACGAGGGACCGCTCGCGGCTCTTCCGCTGGGGCATCCAGGAGCTGCTCCCGCGCCTCGTCGCGCACGGCGACCGCGAGGAGCTCATGATGACGGCGCTGGGCGCGGGCACGGCGCTCTCGACGCTGCACGCGCTCGGGCGGGCCGTGCTCGTGCTGCACGGGCACAAGCACAACGCCACGGCGCGGAGCCTCGACGCCACGGTGGAAGGCCAGGGCGACGTGATCATCGCGTCCGCCGGCAGCGCCGGTACGGCCAAGACGCTCACGCCCGGCGCGACGAGGCGCGCGGCCCGGCTCTGGCCGAGCTTCAACGTGATCGAGCTCGATCGCGACGCGCTGAGCATCGAAGCCGTCTCCTTCGGCTGGAAGGGACGGAGCCGCGGCGTGGTGGATCAGTGGCCGCTGGTCTGGGCTGGGCGCCAGGGCAGCCAATGGCAGGTGGCGCCGGCGCCCATGACCTCGCCGAAGGTGGGCCCGCGCGTCGCCACCGACGCGGCGCGCTACCGTCTTCAGCGCTCCCGTGCTTCCGGGCGCTGGGACCTCGACGGGCTGCGGCAGGTGACGCCGGATCTCGAGGCCTCGCGGCTGCCTCATTACGTCGAGACGCTCGACGGGATTCGCGGCAGCCGGCTCACGCTCCTGGCGCCGAAGGAGTGCGCCAAGGCGCTCCCCCACGACCTCCATCTCGGCTTCGAGCCGGCGCGTTACCGGCTCACGGGTGCCCTGCCGCGCACCATGGTCGAGGCGCGCCAGCTCGGTGGCGAGGCGGCGAGCCCCTTCGCGAGCGTCGAGCTGCTGGTCCGCTACACGGCCGGCGAGGCGCGGCTCGTGCTCGAGGCCCCGGAGCGCATCCTCGAGGCGAGCTTCGCAAGCGCCATCGACGTCGGGACCGGCCTCGAGCGGCCCGTGAGCGCCGTCCGGGAGGGAGACACGGTGCGCGTGGCGCTCCGTCCCTGCCCCGCGCGCACGCTGCTCCGCATCTACTGGCCCCTCGACGGGCTGCAGCCACGGCGAGCGCCGCGGACGGCCAGGAGCCTGGCCGGGGAACCCGCCGAGCCCGTCCCACGGCGTCGCCGCGGCACCCTCTGAGGGCCGTTTTCTCGTTGGTCCTCGGCCTCTGCTAGCGTCCTCACCCATGGCCGGGGCGGTCGCGACGAGAAGCGAAGCGTCGGATACGAGGTGCGCGGCCTGGTCTTCGCTTGAAGGGCAGCGATGAAGGTCGGCGTCCTCTCGGATACGCATGGGCTGCTTCGGCCCGAAGCCCTGCAGGCCCTCGAGGGCGCGGAGCATCTGCTGCATGCCGGGGACATCGGGCACCCGGACGTGCTGGCAGCGCTCACGGAGCGCGCACCGCTCACCATCATCCGCGGCAACGTCGACGAGCCCGCGACGGTCGCGCGCTCGCGGCGCCGGAACCGTCCCGACCCGCGCTGGGCCGACGACGTCCCCGAGCGCGTCACGGTCACGCTCGCAGGCTTCCGCGTCCATCTCGTCCACGACCGGAACGCCCTCACCGAGTCGCCCGCCGCGGACGTGGTGGTGAGCGGCCACAGCCACGTGCCCAAGGTCGAGCGCGTGGGCGGCGTGCTCTACCTCAACCCCGGGAGCGCCGGACCACGGCGCTTTCGCCTGCCGGTGACCGTCGCCTGGCTCGACCTCGGCGGCGCCCAGCCAGCCGGCGAAATCGTCGCCCTGGACGTCTAGGCGAAGCGTGGCTCAGAGGCGCTGGACGAAGCCGCTCCACTGAAGCGACTCGCGGGGAGCCGGCTGACCGAGGTGACCTGCGGCGGTGGCGCTGAGCTCGGCGAGCGCTTCGATGAGCGCCGCGCGCGTGGGGGGCCGCTCACCCGAGAGCAGCGCGGAGCCCGGCGCGTGCACCACGTGCCGGACCGCGCCCAGGATGCGCTGGCTCGCTTCGGGGTCGCTCGCCCCGTGCTCCAGCTCTGCGGCGAGGAGAAGCAAGAGCTCGATGGCCGCCACGGTGCGCCCGTAGCGAACGAGGGCGGGCAGCTCCTCGGCGTCCGGGACGATGTCGGAGTAGGCGTCGTCGCCCCCGAAAACGCCGAGGTGGAGCACGTCGCGCACGAGCCGCTCGGGGCCGGCGCAGACCCAGCCCTCGCCGGAGATGAAGAGGCCGCCGTCCTCGATGAAGCGGAAGAGGACCTCGACGTCGGGCACCTCGTGCACCGCGAGGCCGGCCGGTGGCCCCTCCCGAACCATGGGCTCGAGCGTGGCGTGTACGCCGGCCATCACCTTGAAGGCCGACGCGGCCACGCTCGGCATCTCGCCGTCGCAGAGGGGACGCCGCGCGCGCCGAAAGGCGTACGCCGGGTAGGCCGTGACGATGCGGGCGAGCACCTGCAGCTCGACGAGGGTCAGCGGTCGGTCGTTGACGCCGACGTCTCGGAGGTAGGCCGCGCGCAGATGGGCCATGAGGCGCTTCGCCGGTGGCCAGTCCTTGCCCATCTGTTTGAGGGCGCTGGCGTTGTAGGGCTTGCCGCGGCGGCTCCCGGGGAAGGTGGACGTTTTCTCCAGGATGGTGGGGTGCGTCTTGGCGCCGTAGGGCAGCCCGTGGTTTTCACCGAGGAGCCGGCCGGTGTCGTCGACCATCCGCAGTACGCCGCCCCAGGTGCCGAGGCAGACCTCGAAGTGGTCGCGGTGGAGCCAGGGTGTGCCTCGCATGCGCCGCACCAGGCGGTCGATGGAGGCGCGGATTTCATCCGCTTTCTCCTGGCCCGCGTGGGTCTCCGTGGCCGACAGCGCCTTGTTCAGCAGCCGCCGAGGCCATGGGCCCGAGGTCCCGTCGCCCTCTTCGGCCGGCCGCTTGAACACGCCCATTACACGACATTACCAACGGCAACTCGTGATGGGTCGTTTAGGCGCGAGACATGACACAGTGCGGAAACCGAAACGGTAATGCACCGAAACGGACGAGCGGGGAGCAACGAAGGGTCTCTCCGCGCCTTCGCTCGGCACGGGCCACGCTTGCCGGGCGAGGCTCCGCCGTGCGACGCAGGGCCCATGCGCTTCGGGATCGCGGGCGTCGTGGTGGGGCTCGCGCTGGCCGCTTGCCCGGCATCGGATGCTCCGATCGAGCCGCCGTCGCCCGACGTCCCGCCGCCGCCCGCTCCTTCGCCGCTCATCGACCGGCTGCACCGGCCGCCGGTGCTGGGCGACGAGGCGTCCGCGTCGCTGCGGGAGGCCGTCCGCGCCCTCGAGCAAGCCGTCCCCGCGTCTCCGGTCGTCGGTGACGCGCGCCCGCCCCTCGCCGAGCGTCCCACGGGGCCGCCTCTCGGTGGCGGGACGCTCTACGCGATGTTCACGCATCAGCTCGTCTCGGGAGCGCCGGAGGAGAAGGGGCAGACGGCCGAGCGCCTACTCCGCGTCGAGCCCTCGCTCCGGCTGGCGCCCGACGGATCGGCGACCCTCACCTTCGAGACCCTCCGACCGGTGCCCGCCGCGACGGTCTACTTCGGCCACCGGCTGCCGCAGGACCCGCTGGGGCTGCCGCGCTACCGGCAGCGCTCCGCGGCCATGGAGGACCGGGCGGACGTCCCGGGCGGGCACCGCTACGTCGTGCGCCTCGACACGAAGCGGGTGCTCCGCCCGCGCTACGACGCGGCCGGCGTGCTTCGGAAGAAGCGGGGCGTGCTCGCATGGCGCCTCGAGATGCTCGACGCCCTCGAGGCCACGAGTCGCGTCGTGGACGGCGAGACCGCCTTTCGCTGCGACCCCTGCCAGGGATCAGCCGCGACCTTCGTGCAGCTCCCTTCGCTCCGACTCGGTCCCTTCGTCGACCTCGTGCGCACGACCTCGGCGGTGGTGAGCTTCGCGACGGATGCCGCCACGGCGGCCTCGGTGGCGGTCTTTCCCGAGGGCCGTGAAGCGCGGCTCGTCGCGAGCCCCGCGCCGGGTACCCGGCACGAGGTGGTCTTGGGCGGCCTGGAGCCGGGCACGCGCTACCGCTACCAGCCGGTGCTCCTCGACGCGCGCGGCGAGGTGCACGTGCATCGCGGCGGGACCTTCGCCACGGAGCCCGAGGCGCTGAGCCGTTTCGAGCTGGTGGCGCTCTCGGACAGCCGGAGCGGCCTCGGTCCGGCCGACGCGCAGTACGGCGGAACCAACGCCGAGGTCCTGCGGGGCCTGGTGCAGGGCGCGATTGCGCGGGGTGATCCCCGCGCCATCGTCTTCGTCGGCGACCTCATCGACGGCTACACGACGTGGCCGCGCTCGTACGCCTTCGAGCTCGAGATGTGGCAGCGCGCCGTCCAGCCTGTGCACGCGCACGTGCCCATCTACGAGGTGATGGGCAACCATGAGTCGCTCCTCGACCTGTGGGCCAACGGGTGGGCCGCGGCGCAAACGGGACCGAGCGCCGAGAGCGTCTTCGCGGAGACCTTCGTGAACCCGGAGGGAGGCCCCGACGCGGCACCCGGCGCGCCGCCCTACGAAGAGAACACCTACTCCTTCGACCTCGGAAACGCGCACCTGGTCGCGCTGAACTCGAACTACCGCTACCGATCCCATCCGGGCCAGGACGGGCACCCCGGCGGTCCCGCGGGGAATCGCGAAGGCTGGATCGACGACGCCACGCTCGCGTGGCTCGACGCGGACCTCGCCGGCGCGCGCGGAGCGGGCCAGCGGCACCTTTTCGTCTTCGCGCACGAGCCCGGCTTTCCGAACGGAGGACACGTGCAGGACGCGCTCTACTGGAACGGCGAGGTGCCCGAGGTGCTGGCCCAGCGCGCGAAGCTCTACGGCATCCTCGGGCGCCATGGCGTCACGGCGATCATTCACGGCGACGAGCACAACTACAGCCGGCTCCTCGTCGACGCCGAGATCCTCGGTGCGCCCATGGAGCGGCCCGTGTGGCAGCTGATCAGCGGCGGCGCCGGCGCGCCCTACTACGCACAGGACCGCGAGGTGCCGTGGAGCGCCGAGGTCGCCGCCTTCGACACGCGGCAGCACTATCTACGCGTGCTGGTCGATGGGGACGCGTGCGTCGTCGAGGCGGTCAGCCGCGAAGGTGGGCGCATCGACCGCTTCGACGCGAGCGAGGGGCGATGAGACGCGCGAGCGAGGCACGCGGGAAGGCGCGCGGTGCGCCCGGGTGTTCCGGCCGCATGCGGCTTCACTT
>CALCTH010000547.1 GCA_937893795.1 uncultured Myxococcales bacterium
TCGCGCGCCGCAGGGGCCAGCACCTCGACGCGGTGGCCGCGCGCCTCGAGGCGCCGGGTCAGGGTGGCGGCGAAGCTCCCCGCCGGCTCGATCACGCCGCCGCCCCCCCGCGGGTAGCTCGTCGTGAGGACCCCGATGCGCAGGGGCCGCGGCGTCCCGTCGCGCGGGCACCCGTCCTCCCGGCACGGCGTCTCCGTGCGCGGCGACGTCACGCGAGTCGGCGAACGCGAAGCGCGCCTCGCTGGCGGCGCCACGCGGCCCGCAGCAGGAGGAAGGGGATGCCCATCAAGGCGTGCCGGAGTCCGAGGCCGCTCCGCTCGTCCCCGTAGACGGGACGCACCGGTACCTCGGCCACGGATACGCCTGCCCGCGCCAGCGCGGCGAGAAGGTCGTTCGGGTAGCCATAACCCGGCCAGAGAGCGTCGAGGTCCACGCGAGCCGCCGCGCCGCGTCCGAGCGCGGTGTAGCCGCACTGACTGTCCCGGACCGGAAGCCCCGTGGCCCACGCCGTCAGCCGCGCCAGCACCCGCGTCCCCACGAGCCGAGCGCGCGGCATACGGCGCGCGACGCCGGGCCAACGTGTGCGGTCGCCCTTCACGTAGCCGACCTCGCCCGCGGCGAGGGGCGCCAGGAGCGCGTCGAGGTCGCCCGGGTCCATCTGCGCGTCGCCCGCCATGACCACAGCGACGTCGTGTCCGGCGGCAAAGGCCTCCCGGTAACCGGTGACGATGGCCGCGCCGACGCCGCGGTTCTGCGCGTGACGCACGAGGTGGACGCGCGCCTCGTCCCGGCTGACCACGCGCGCGCTCGTCTCGTCGCGGCTTCCATCGTCGACGACCACCACGCCGTCGACCCAGCCGGGGATGGCGTCGAGGGCGCGACCGATGAGCCGCGCTTCGTCGTGGGCCGGCACGACCACGGCGACGCGCATTCCTGCGCGCATCTATTCGACCGTCACCGTCTTCGCGAGGTTGCGCGGCTGGTCGACGTCCGTGCCCTTGAAGTCCGCGACGTAGTAGGCGTAGAGCTGCAGCGGGAGCACCGTCAGGAGCGGCGTGAGCACTTCGTCCACGGCCGGCACCTCGACCAGGTCGTGGCTCGCCGTCCGCGCGCGCTCGTCGCCCTCCGTGGCGATCGCGATGACGCGTGCGTCCCGCGCCTTCGCCTCCTCGAGATTTGACAGGCTCCGGTCATAGGACGAGTCCGCCGGGCAGAGCACGATGACCGGAACGCGGGAGTCGATGAGCGCGATGGGTCCGTGCTTCATCTCGCCGGCGGCGTAGCCTTCCGCGTGCACGTAGCTGATCTCCTTCAGCTTCAGCGCGCCCTCGAGGGCCATGGGGAAGCTCAGGCCTCGTCCGAGAAAGAGCACGTCCCGCGCGTCGAGGTAGCGCCGCGCCAGGTTGGCCACGAGCTGCCGCGTCCCCTGGAGCGTGTCCTTCATGAGCACGGGGATGCGCGCGAGCTCTTCCACGAGGCGCCGCGACTCCTCGGGCGGCAGCGTGCCCTTTCGCCGCCCGAGCCAGAGCGCGAGCAGGAGCAGGTTCACGAGCTGCGCCGTGAAGCACTTCGTGGAGGCCACCCCGATCTCCGGGCCCGCGTGCGTGTAGAACACCGCGTCGGCCATGCGCGGGATGGCGCTTCCGATCACGTTGGCGACGGCCAGCACCTTGGCGCCCCGGGCTTTCGCCTCCTTGGCCGCGACGAGCGTGTCGAGCGTCTCCCCGGACTGGCTCACGGCCACGACGAGGTCGCCGGGACCGACCACGGCGTTGCGCCCGCGGAACTCGCTGGCGAGCTCGACCACGGCCGGCACCTGCGCCAGCTGCTCGATGAAGTAGCGGCCGGCGAGCGCCGCGTGGTGGCTCGTGCCGCAGGCCAGGAGCACGACGCGCTGGACCTCCGCGGCGTCCCCATCGCTGAGCCCGAGCTCGCTGCCGTTGATGTCGCCGCCCTCCCGGTCGAGGCGGCCCCGGAGCGTGTCTTCGATGGCCCGCGGCTGCTCGAAGATCTCCTTCAGCATGAAGTGCTTGAAGCCCGCCTTCTCGGCCATCACGGGCGACCAGTCGATGTGCTCGGGCTCTCGCTCGACGGCCTCGCCGGCCACCGTGGAGATGCGCACCTCTCCGGCCTCGAGCACGGCCATCTCCCCGTCCTCGAGGAAGATCATGTCGCGCGTATAGGGAAGGAGCGCGGGGATGTCCGAGGCGCAGTAGGCCTCGCCCTCGGCCACACCCAGCACGAGCGGCGACGCGCTCTTGGCGACCACGATGCGCTCGGGCTCGTCCTCTCGGAGCACGGCGATCGCGTAGGCGCCGTGGAGCTCGGAGAGGGTCTTCCGCACGGCGGCTTCGAGGCTGGGCTCTTCCTTCAGCGCCAGGTGCACGAGGTGCGCGACGAGCTCCGTGTCCGTGTCGCTCACCACGTCACAGCCGGCAGCGACGAGGCGCTCCCGGAGCTCGTTGTGGTTCTCGATGATGCCGTTGTGCACGACGACCACGGGCCCCGCGACGTGGGGGTGGGCGTTGACCTCGCTCGGCCGGCCGTGCGTGGCCCAGCGCGTGTGGCCGATGCCGACGCGACCCGGCAGCGGCCGCTCCCGGAGCGCCCCCTCGAGCTTTCGGAGCTTCCCCACGGCGCGCACCACGTCGATGCTTCCTTCGCCGCGCACGGCCAGTCCGGCCGAGTCGTAGCCGCGGTATTCGAGGCGCCGAAGGCCGTCGAGGAGGATGGGGGCCGCTTGTTCGGGGCCGACGTAGCCGACGATGCCGCACATGTCTCAGTCCGTTGCCTCGTTGACGATGTCGTTCGCCGCCGCGAGCTCGACCGTCACGTTTCCTTCACCATCGACCACCGCGACGCGGCCGAAGGCCGTGAGCCCCTCCGCGATCTGAGCGGCCTCCCCGACGACGACCACGAAGGCCTCGCTGGGGCGCATGTGCGCCTGCGCCGCGTCGAGCGCCTCGGGCGCGCTCACCTCGCGAATCTGGGTGCGGAAGCCGTCCCAATAGTCGTCGCTCAGACCGAAGACCCGCAGCTCGCTCACGAGGCTCGCGATCTTGCCGGGCGTGTCGATCTGAAGCGGGAACGAGTCCGAGAGGTAGCGGTGCGCGTTGGCCAGCTCCTCGTCGCTCGGCGCCTCGCGTGTGATGGCGTCGAGGTTCTCGAAGAAGGCGCCCATGGCCTCCGCGGTGACGTCCGTGCGGACCTGCGCGTAGGCGAGGAAGGGCCCCACGTCGACGCGCTCGCCCACCACGCTGTAGGCGCCGTAGGTGAGGCTTCGCCGCTCGCGAAGGTCCATGAAGAGCCGCGAGGCCGCGGAGCCGCCGAGGACCTGGTTGGCCACCATGAGTGGCACGTAGTCCTCGTCGCCTCGCTCGATGGCGAGGTTGCCGATGACGATGACCGACTGCACCGAGCCGGGCCGGTCGACGACGGTGATCGTCCGCGTCGCCCGCGCCGGCGGCGCGGCCCGATCCCCCCGTGCCGGGGCCCGCCCGCGCCAGCGCCCGAAGGCGCGCTCGGCGGCGCCCTGCACCGCCTCCGGCGTCACCGCGCCCACGGCCACGAGGTGGGCATTCGCGGGCACGAAGTAGGTCCGATGCCAGC
>CALCTH010000548.1 GCA_937893795.1 uncultured Myxococcales bacterium
GGCATCGACCACCACGCGCGCCCCGCGCTCTCGCGCCAGCGCGACCCACCGCTCGGCCGGGAGCTGCGTGCCGGTCTCGTGATTGACCCATTGGAAGGCGAGGAGGGCGTTCGCCCCGAGCGCGTCCGCCAGCCTGGCGTCCTCCGGCGCCGCGCCGCCGGGGAGCGCGAGCCGCGTCGTCGGGACCCCCTCGGCCTCCCACGCCTCGCAGGCCCGCGCGACGGCGGGGTGCTCGATGTTCGTCGTCACGACCCGGTCGGGGCGTGGCGCACCGAGCACCATGAGGTTGCAGGCCTCCGTACCGCCGCCGGTGAACACGACGTCGGCGGGTGCCGCAGCGAGGGCCGCCGCCACCGAGCGCCGCGCGCGCTCCACATGGGCCCGGGCCCGGCGCCCCGCCCCATGCGTCGAAGAGGGGTTTGCCCAGGCCTCCTCGCGCGCGGCGTCCATGGCCTCGCGGGCCGCCCTGGCGAGCGGCGTCCCCGCGTGGTGGTCGAGGTAAGGCACCCAGGGGATTTGACCCAGGGCAAGCCCGCGCGCACATCCGCGCCATGGCCGCGCGTCCCCGCCGGGTTCTCGTCGCCCTGAGCGGGGGCGTGGACTCCTCCGTCGCCGCCGCGCTGCTGGTGGAGCAGGGCGTCGACGTGGTGGGCGTCACCCTGCATCTCTGGGACGCGGCGGGCGCGGCCATGGTAGGCCGCTGCTGCTCGCCGGAGGATCGCGAGGACGCGCGCCTCACCTGCGACGCCCTCGGCATCCCTCACTACGTGCTCGACGAGCGCGAGGCCTTTCGTCGCGAGGTCGTGGGGCCCTTCCTCGACGCCTACCGCGCGGGGCAGACGCCGAGCCCCTGCGTGCACTGCAACCGCACCGTGAAGCTCGTCCACCTCGCGGAGCTCGCCGACCGCTTCGGCTGCGACGGCGTCGCGACGGGTCACTATGCGCGGCTCCGACGGGAGAGCGAGGGTGTCCGCCTCCTCGCCGGCGCGGACGCCGGCAAGGACCAGTCCTACTTCCTCTTCGGCGTGCCGGGTGACGTGCTCGTGCGCATGCGCTTCCCCCTCGGCGAGCTCACCAAGGAGCAGGTCCGCGCCGAAGGCCGCCGCCTCGGCGTTCCCAACGCGGACAAGCCGGATAGCCAGGAGCTCTGCTTCGTGCCCGACGGCGACGTGGCGGGCTTCGTGCGTCGCGAGCGTGGCCCCGGTCGACCGGGGCGCCTCGTCGATGCGCAGGGCGCCGTCCTCGGTCGCCACCCGGGCGTCGAGGGATTCACGGTGGGCCAGCGCCGCGGCCTGGGGCTCGGTGGCGGACCCGCGCGCTACGTGCTCCGCATCGTCGGCGACGACGTGGTCGTGGGTGGCGACGCCGCGCTCGCGGGACACACGCTCCGCGCTCGGGACGCGCGCTGGGTCTCGGGACGGGCACCGGAGACGGCCTTCGACGCCGCGGTCCGCGTGCGGCATCGGCACCGCCCCGCGCCGGCGCGGGTCGTCCCCCGGGGCCACGACCGCTTCGACGTCGAGTTCCTCGCGCCGCCACGCGCGCTCACCCCGGGGCAGGCGGCCGTCGTGTATCGTGACGACCAGGTGCTCGGTGGAGGCTTCATCGATGCGTGAGCGCCGGACGCTCGCGCCTCTGGTCGGTTTGGCGCTCGTCCTGGCGAGCGCGGGGTGCTCGGTCGGCTTCGGGGAAGGCAGCGTCACCGGGACGGTCACGGACCCCGAGTGTGGCCTCGACGCCCGCGACTTCTCGCTTCGGCCCACGTTCTTCAGCGCGAACGCCGTGCCCGACGAGCTCTTCGTCTCCTATCGCATCCAGCGAGGCGGGCACTTCGCGCTGACGAGCGACGGCCTGCGCATCGACGTCAACGACCCCGCCGTGCTCCTCGCCCGGCTCGGGGAGCCGATCCCCATCGACACCCCCGCCGTCACGCCGGGCGTTCGCGGGTCGGCATTCACGGTGACCTTCTACCTGAACCAGACCTGCTCGTTCCGGGACGAGCGCGGCGACCTCGCCACGGTCTTCCCCGCCGTGGAGGGCAGCATGGTCTTCGACTCGCTCTACGCGCCGGGCCTCGAAGGCAGCGACGCGCGCACGGAGGGACGCTTCACGGACGTGCGCTTCGCCGATCCGCGGCGCCCGGAGGCACGCCTCGCCGTGCTGCGCGGCTCCTTCGCGTTCTCCTTCGAGCGCGGTCGCCCCGCGCAGCCATTTCCGTGAGCCGAGGCCGGCGGCGCGCGCGGGGCGGTGAGGCGCGCATCCTCCGCCTCGGGAGCCGGGGCGAAGGCGTCGCCGAACGCCAGGGCGAGGGCACGGTCTACGTGCCCCGTACCGCGCCGGGAGACCGGGTTCTGCACGGGCCCGTCGAGCGTCGCGGGGGGGTGCGTCGGGCCGCGTTGCTCTCGGTGCTCGAGCCGGGACCGGACCGTCGCCCACCACCCTGCGCGCGCGCGGACCGATGCGGAGGCTGCGGGCTCATGCATCTGAAGCTCCCGGCCCAGCGAGCTTTCAAGGTGGCCCGCGTGGCCCGGGCGCTCGCGCCCTTCGGCGACCGGGAGCCGCGCCTCGTGACCGGCCGCGCGCTCGCGTACCGCGGCCGCGCACGCCTCGCCTGGCGCGAAGGCGTGGTGGGCTATCGCGCCGCTCGGCGCCGGAGCCTCGTGGAGGCCTCGGACTGCGCGGTGCTCCTTCCGGTGCTCGAGGCCACGCTGCCACGGCTCGGCGCTCTGGGCCTCGTCGGGGAGGGGGAAGCTCATCTCGCTCTTCGGGAGGGGCGTCCCGTCGTGCAGCTCCGCACGCACGCGGCGCAGCCCCCGGCGGTGTACGCCGCGCTGGAGGCCGCCGTCGGCGCCGAGGGGCTGGCCGGCGCCGAGCTGCACATCGCGGGTACGGCCGCCACCTTCGGGCAACCCGAGGAGCGACGAGCGGGGCCCGACGGAGAGCCGTTGACGGCGCCGCTCGGCGGCTTCGCCCAAGCCCACGCGGAGCTCGAGCCGCAGCTGGCCCGGGCGGTCGTGGACGCCGCCGAACCGGCCGGCCGCCGCGTGCTCGAGCTCTTCGCCGGCCACGGGCTCCTCACCGTAGGGCTCGCCGCCG
>CALCTH010000549.1 GCA_937893795.1 uncultured Myxococcales bacterium
CCTGCCGCCGGTTGCCGAGCGCGCGGGCGCCGAAGCGCTCGATGCCCTCGAGCGCCGTCTCCCGGAGACGCTCTTCGAGACCCGCGAGGAGCGCCTCCGTCACGTCCTTGCCCCGGAGCTTCACGTCCACGTACTCGCCGAGGCTCGCGTTCCCGAGACCGAGCGCGGGCCCGAAGGTCATCTGCGCCTTCGGGTGGAAGCCCTCGCTGTAGAAGAGCGGCAGCTCCGCTCGCCGGAACCAGCGCGGGAAGAGGCGCACGAGATCGAGGTGGGAGCTGAACGCGATGCGCCCCACCTTGCGGAAGCCCAGGCGCACGCGAAGTGGCTCGCCCTGGTCGACGGCCTTCATGGGGCGCCGGTCCAGCTCGCGCTGCCTTCGCGCCGCGTCGCGCACGGTCAGCTCCCGGGCGCGCGCCGGGTCCTCGCCGGCAGCCACGAGCTCGGCCTGCGCCGCCTCGCGGATGACGACGCTGGGTGCCTTCCGCGGCGCCTTCGCGCCGAGGGCGTCGAGCTTCACGAGCCGCGCGCCCCGCATGTCGCTCATGTCGCAGGCGACGCCACAGTCGTAGCAGACGAGGCGCCGCGCATCGGCGGACGCATGGGCGACGTTCGTGTGGTGCACGAAGGTGCCGGCGACCTTGCCGCAGGGCGGGCTCAGCCGGTTCTTCAGGGCCTTGCGATATTCCTTGGCGAGGAAGCCTTCTTCCAGGCCCACGTCGAGGTGGTCCCAGGGGCGCCGCGCGCTCACGGGGAAGGTGCCGAGGTAGGGCGCGGTCTCGACGCCGTGCTCCTCGAAGGCCTCGGTCCAGGCGTCGAGCTTCAGCCCCTCGTCCCAGCTGTCGAAGCGCGCGCCCTTGGCGTAGGCGCTGGCGAGCACGGGGCCGAGGCGCCGGTCGCCGCGGGCCAGCACGCCCTCGAGCCACGAGCCGTTCGACTCGTGCACCTTGAGCTGCACGGGGCGCTTCTCGCCTCTCTGCGCCTTCTTCTCCTCGTGCAGCCAGCTCTGCTTCTCCACGATGACCTCGTGGGCGTTCATGGCGCACCATTGGAAGGGCGTGTGCGGCTTCGGCACGAAGCTCGAGACGCTGACCGTCACCCGGCCGTCCTTCTTGCCGCGGACCTGGTCGGCGACGGCCTTCGCCCGGGCGCCGACGCGGACGATCTCGCGGACGTCTTCCTCCTCCTCCGTCGGGAGGCCGATCATGAAGTAGAGCTTCATCTTCGACCAACCGCGGCTGAAGACACGCTCGGCGGTCTCCATGAGCTGCGCTTCGGTGACGTTCTTGTTCACCACGTCGCGCATGCGCTGGCTTCCGGCCTCCGGCGCAAACGTGAGGCCGCCGGCGCGCTGCGTCTTCATGTCGTCGAGCACCGCCTCGCTCAGGCCGTAGGCCCGGAGCGACGAGACGCTCACGTTCACGGGCTCGCCCTTCAGCGCGCGCGTCACCTCATGCACGAGGGGCTCGATGGCGCTGTAGTCCGCCGTCGAGAGGCTGGTGAGCGACGCTTCGTCGTAGCCACCGTCCTTCACGGCGCGGACGAGCGTGTCGATGATGTGCTGCGGATCCCGCTCGCGCACCGGCCGGTAGATCATGCCGGCCTGGCAGAAGCGGCAGCCCTCGGTGCAGCCGCGCGCGATCTCGATGCTGACGCGGTCGAAGATCGTCTCCGTGGCCGCGACGGGCCCATCGGCGGGGAAGGGGTACTTCGAGAGGTCCCGGACGATGGCACGCTGGACGGGGTAGGGCGCCTCGGGTGCGTCCGCGGCCGGACCCGCGACGACGGTCAGCCCCGTATCCGGGCAGATCTCCGTTTCGTAGAGGCTCGGGACGTACCAGCCGCCGAGCGACGCGATGACCCTCAGCCGCTCTCGGCGCGGCATGCCGGCCTTCTTGAGCGCGCTCCAGGTGAGCAGGAGCTCCGGCGTCTTCTCCTCGCCGTCACCGATGAGGAAGGCGTCGACGAAGGGCGTGAGCGGCTCCGGGTGCGTCGCCGTGGGCCCCCCGGCCACCACGAGCGGGTCGTCGTCGTCGCGGTCGGCGGCGAAGAGCGGGATGCCTCCCGTATCGAGCATCAGGAGGAGGTTCGAGTAGGTGAGCTCGAACTGGAGCGAGAAGCCGACGACGTCGAAGTCCCGGAGCGGCCGGGCGCTCTCGAGGCTCCGAAGCTGCTCCCCGTGCTCCCGGAGCTTCGCTTCCATGTCGGGCCAGGGCGCGTAGGCGCGCTCGGCGAGGAGCTTCGGGTGCTCGTTCAGGATCCCGTAGAGGATCTTGAAGCCGAGGTGGCTCATGCCGATTTCGTAGAGGTCGGGGAAGGCGAGGCAGAGGCGCCCCTCCGCGGCGTCCCACGCCTTGCGGCGCTCACCGTGCTCCCCGCCCAGATACTGGGCAGGCTTCTTCACCTCGTGCAGGAAGGGCGCGTAGGGATGGTCGCGAACGTCCATGGGGAGCTTCGACATGTGCGTCCCAGCACGCCCGCAGTCAAATCCCCCGAGCTCTTCGCGGCCACGAAAAAGAGCCGGGAATCCCTGGGGATCCCCGGCTCCTCCTCAAGCTAAAGGCGTCGCTCAGAAGTAGTAGAGGACGCGGATGGTTCCGTTGAAGATGTCGTTCGCGGTGGTCTGAAGCGAAACCTCGGTGGTCTCGAGGTCGACCGCGAAGGGGTCCCCGGGGTCACGGCTGTCGGCCGCGGTGGTCTGCCGGTACTGGAAGCCGAGGCCGACGGTGGCCTGCAGCGCGAGGTTCGGGAGGCCCCAGAAGCCGAACTGGATCTCACCGCCGACGCGGGCGTTGAAGTCGAAGCCGATGTTCTGGAAGTCGACGTCCTGGTC
Source organism: uncultured Myxococcales bacterium (assembly GCA_937893795.1). GTDB lineage: Bacteria > Myxococcota_A > Polyangia > Polyangiales > Houyiibacteriaceae > CALCTH01. The sequence continues at coordinate 2,831 of CALCTH010000549.1, forward strand.
AGCGCTCATGGCGCTGAAGGCGGTGCCCTGGCCGTAGGAGAAGCCGAGCTCGGGGATGAGCAGGAAGTTGAAGTGCTGGTAGGTCTTCAGGCTGATCGGAAGGCCCGCCTGGAAGCGGAGCGCAAACACGCCATCGAGCCCGTCGTACTGGGCGCCGCCGCCGGGGAGGAGGTTGTTCACGTCCTCGCGGGTGAAGAAGCCGAAGCCCAGGCCGAGGTCGATGCCGAGGGACTCGCTGAACCAGTAGCGGACGCCGACGACGGGCGTGGAGACCGTCGCGGGGTCGCTCACGTCGGTGAGCGTGCCCGAGGGCGCGCCGGGCGCCAGCGGCGCGTTCGGTGTGAGGCGCACCGAGTCGACACCGAAGAAGGTCAGGCCGATCTTGCCGACGGCGAAGAGGTGGTCGTGCTCCGCCGGGGCCGCCGGAGCGGCGGCGGGAGCCGCCTCGGGGGCCGCCGCCGGCCGCTGGCCGGGAGGCGCCTCGGGCTCTTCGGGAGCGCTCGGCTCGACGAAGGGGTTACCGGAGCTCGTCTGGGAGCCGGCCTCCGGGTCGTCGGGCGTCGAGCCGCCCCAGGAGCTGGAGCTGCTGCCCGATTCGGGGTCGGTCTGAGCGAACGCGCTCGGCGCGCTGAAGAGGAGCGCGGCGGCGATGAGCCAGGAAAGAGTGGTGCGCATGGGGTCTCCGTCGGGGGCGGCTCGCTTGCCGGCGGGGCAGCGAATGCGTGCCGGGGCAGCGCCGCGCGGCCGGCGCTACCACGCCTTTTGCCGCCGTCGCCAGCGCGCCGACCCGGGAAAGCGCGCCGAGGGCGGGACCCTCCGTGAGCGTTCTCGTACTGAGGGCCAGCCGAAACGCTCAGCGCGCGGGCATGGCGCGCTCGAGGAGGAACGCCAACACGAGGAGCACGCCGACCACCGAGGCGTGACCGAGGAGCAAGTGTGCCCAGTCGCCGGCACCGCAGCGGGCGGCGAGGAAGCCGTTCGAGGCGAGGCCGGCGGCCGCCGCGCCAGCGAATGCGCCGAAGCCCGCCGGGCGCCGGCTGAGCGCGCGCCAGATCGCGTAGATGCCGAGAGCCAGCGAA
>CALCTH010000550.1 GCA_937893795.1 uncultured Myxococcales bacterium
CGCCGTGCCAGGCCGCGTAGAGCGCGGCGACGCCGAGCGCGAGGGCGCCGGCCCCGAGCGCCGCGCCGGGCCCACGAGCCGCCCCGCGCACCAGCAGCGGCGTGAGGCCGAGCGCGAGCACGAAGAGGAAGGGCAGGAGGGCCGGCTCGTCCGCGAGGCGGAAGCCACCGAGCGCGGCACCCGCACCCACGCCCGCCAGCGCGAAGGTGGCCGCGGCGAGCCAAGGGCCCGTGGCTGCCGGCGCCCGCTGCGGCGCCATGGTGGCGACCGTGGCCCGCTCCACGGTGCTGCCCGAGGAGAGGAAGGCGTGCGCTTTGTAGAGCGAGTGCGCGACGAGGTGAAGGAGCGCCAGACCGTAGGCGCCCAGGCCGCACTGCAGCATCATGAAGCCCATCTGCGCGCAGGTGGACCAGGCGAGCTTCACCTTCACGCTGACCTGCGTCGTCATGACGAGCGCGGCGACGACGGCCGTGGCTCCGGCAATGACGACGAGTAGCGCCTGCGCGACCGGTGACGCCTCCATGAGCCCCGCGAGGCGGATCATCACGAAGCCGCCGAGGTTCACGACGCCCGCGTGAAGCAGCGCGCTCACGGGCGTCGGCGCCTCCATCACCTGCGTGAGCCAGCAGTGGAAGGGGAGCTGTGCGGTCCGGAGACAGGTTCCGAGCACCAAGAGGAAGGTGGCGACCTCCGCGGCGACCGGGAGCGGGCCGGCCACGGTGCCGAGGTCGCGAAGGTCCAGGGAGCCGAGGGAGGTTTGGAGCAGCACCGCCGCCGTCAGCAGCGCGAGGTCCGCGAGGCGGCTGACGATGAACTTCTTGTGCGCCGCGACGAGGGCCTGCGGCCGATCGTGGAAGAAGGTGAGCAGCTGATGGAGTGCCAGGCTGGCGGCGGTCCACGCGAAGACCATCACCAGGAGGTTCCGGGCCACGACGAGCACCGTGACGGCCGCGAGCGTCGCCAGGAGCCATCGCGCGTAGCGCATGCTCCCTGGCTCGCTTCCGAGGTAGGCATGCGAGTAGCGCGCGATCACGAAGGCCATGAACGCGATGAGCACGAGCATGACGCTCGTGACGGCGTCGAGGGCGAGCGCGAGGCCGAGCGTGTCGGCCGCGGCCTCCCGAGCGAGGGGCGTCGAAAGCCACGTCGCCACGCCGTGAAGCGCCGCGAAGAGGAGCGCCGTCGTCGCGGTGCGCTCCGTTCGCTCGAAGAGCCCGCGGCGGCCGCCCACGGGGACCAGAGCCGCGCCCGCGAGAAAGACGAGCGGGACGGCGAGCGCCGCCAGGGCAGCCAGACCCGACAGATCGGGAAGGGAGGTGGGGAGTCCGGTCCCCGCGAGGAGTGCAGCCATGCGCCCCCTCTTGCAGGTTGCGCGACCCTATTAAAAATAGAGTCTACGTCTCGAAACGTTCTCCTTCATCGAACGCATAGGCGCTGACGATGGGCAGCGCGGCGATCGCTCGAAGCGCCAGCTCCGAAGCTGCCCCTCACCATCCCGGAGCGGGGACGAGGGGGCGTTGACATGCGGGGCCCGGCCCGCGCGTAGTGGGAAGGTGGACGCGCGTGGACGATCCGTTTCTCCCATCGGGGGCCTGCGAGGCATGGGCTACGTCTTCCGTGGCATGCGCTTCGTCTACCTCCAGCATCCGGGGCTCGTGCGCATCTGGATCTTCCCCATCCTCATCACCGTGGGCTGCCTCGTCGTCGGCCTCGGAGAGCTCTCCGAGCTGGCGACGCTGCTCCTCGACCGCTTCTGGGACGCGCCCGTAGGGGAGGGCGGCTGGGTCGCCGCCGAGGGCGTTCTTCGCGGCGTGCTCCTCTTCGTCCTCCGCGCGGTGCTCTGGGTCGTCGGCATCTTCGTGCTCTTCGCGCTGAGCTCGGTCATCGCGTCGCCCTTCAACGACGCGCTCAGCGAGGCCGTCGAGCGACTCCACGCAGGCGTGACGGCCCCGCCCTTCAGCGTGAAGGCCCTGCTACGCGACCTCTTCCGCACGCTCCTCGTGGAGGCTGGCAAGCTCGCTCTTTACCTCGCGGTGGTCGGACCGCTCTTCCTCGTCGGGCTCTTCGTGCCGGCGGTCGCGGCCGTCGTGGGACCCCTCGCCTTCGTGCTCACGGCGCTCTACCTCGCCATCGACTACGTCGACTGGCCTCTCGCGCGGCGGAATCAGCCGGCGGGAGCTCGAGCCCGGCTGATCCGTCATCACTTCGCGCCGCTGCTCGGCTTCGGCGCGGGCGTCTGGCTCTGCCTCTACGTGCCGCTGGTGAACCTCCTCTTCATGCCCGCCGCGGTCGCCGGCGGAACGCTCCTCTTCCTCGACCTCGAGGCTCGGACCGACGCCGCGAGCGAATGAAGCGCTCGCGTTCGCGTCACAGCGGAAGCGGACGGCTCCGGCGTCCGCGTCTTCCCCTTCGTGGGGCGCCGTCCTCGGTCCGCCGCACGTCGAACGCCCCGCGGTGAGGGTCCCCAAAGTGGTGCCCGCCACCGTCGACGCCTATGCTCTCGCCTTCGGGAGCCTCCACGGGAGCGGAGATGAACGCCTCGACCACGCTCACCCGGCGCACCGCGCTCCTCGCGACCGCCTTCGCCCTTCTCGCCGCCGGCGCCGCCGCGCAGGGGCGCGAGCGCGGTCCTGCCTCCCCCATGAGCGACGCCATCGCGCCGGAGCTCGGCGAGATCCAGTGGGGCTGGTCCGAGGATCAGCTCGTCGCGCACTTCGAGGCGAAGATCCGAGCGCGCTATCGACGCCCACTCCAGACCGCCCGCGACGCGCTCCAGGAGGACTCGCTGAGGCAGCGCATGGCCGGCGAGCTGCGCCGCGTACGGGAGAGCCGCTACGCCTTCAACGGCCGCGCCAGCGGTCACGACTCGGGGTTCCTGCGCGACGAGTTCACCCACAACAACGGCGAGTCCATGCGCCGGGTCCGCGGTGAGACCACGGAGGACTTCTACTTCTTCATCCGTGGCCGGCTGTGGAAGTGGTACCGGGCCTTCGACGCGCGCGTCTTCGAGGGCGCCGACTTCGAGCAGTTCCGCGCCGCCCTCGAGGGTCGCTTCGGCCCCGGCGCGCTCCGGCGTGGACAGCTTCACGAAGCGTCCGAAGAGCGCGAGTGGATCGAGTGGCGTGACGCCGAGACCCGGCTCCGTGCCATCGACAACACGACCTTCTACGGCTTCTACTGCCTCGTGTTCGAGTCTCGGGACACGCTCCGCCGGCTGCCGCAGCTCCGCCGCAACCGGCCGCGGGCACGCCAGGGCGCGCATCCCCTCGTGGAGAGCGTGACCCGCGACGGGAGCGAGGTGCCCGGGGAAGGCCGCCACGCGGACATCATCGACCGGATCACCGGCAACGATCGCCGGCCTCCGCCGTCCGAGGACGAGTGACGGCACGCACGCATTCCCGGCTTTCGCGGACGTCCCGCGCGCTTCATGTAGGGTCCGCCTCGTGAGGTGGGCCGTCTGATGCGCTACCGGCTCCGGTTCTTGCTCCAGGAGTTCGACCTGCGGGGACCCGAGGTGACCATCGGGCGCAGCCCGGACTGTCACATCACCATCGAGGATCCGCTCGTGAGCCGGCGCCATGCGCGCATCCTCATCGATGCGGACGGCGCCCGGGTGGAGGACCACGAGTCCCGGAACGGCGTGCGCGTGAACGGCAAGCGCATTCGTGGAACGCACGACCTCGCCGATGGAGACCGCGTACGCATCGGGACGCAGGAGCTCGTGTTCAACGTCGCGCAGCCGGACGCGCGGCGCTCCGTCAAGACCACGGGCTTCATGCACGTCTGCCACGCATGCAGCACGCCCTTCCCGGAGCAGTCCCCGACGTGCCCTCATTGCGGTGCTCCGCGCCGCGAGGAGGACACCATCAGCGGGCTCATCGTCGAGCCGACGCGCTCGTGGACCTTTCAGCTCCTCGGCGAGGTGATCGAGCGGGCGCTGAGCCAGCGCCGGGCGGCCGAGGCGGAGCGCATCCTCCGACGCGCCGCGCGCGAGGTGGACGAGCGGCTCGCGCAGGGAGAGCGCCTCGACGGGAGCCAGGTGGCGCTCATCACCAGCTTCGCCCTGCGTCTCGCGGCGCTCCTCGGCGGGGTCGAGTGGGTGCAGTGGGGCCTGAACGTGCACCGGCACCTCGAGCTCTTCCCGCAGGAGCCCGTCTTCGAGGCCCTCGAGAGCCTCGACGTCGCCGCGCTCCCGGACGCGCGCGACGCCGTGGCCGAGTTCGCCGCGTGGGCCGATGAGCGCGCCGCCTCCTTCACACCGCGGCCGACCTCGGCGCAGCTCGCGCGCCTCGTCGCCTACGCTTGAGCCGGTGCGGGCGGGCGTCGGCAAGCGGCCGCGTCACACATAGCGGGGCACCCAGCGCTCGGCCTGGTACCAGCGGAGCACTTCGCGCCAGCCCGCGTCGAAGGAGCCGTGCCGGGGCGCCCAGCCGAGGCCCCGGAGCGCACCGTCGTCGAGCTCGAGGCGCTGGTGCACCAGCTCGAGCACCTCTTCGTCGAAGCGAGGCTTGAGCGCTGGCTTGAGGCCGTGGCGGAGCACGACCGCGCGCCACCCCGCGAGGGCCGCCACGTCGAAGCTCTTCGACACGTTGTTCGTCCGGAGCAGCCGCGCGCCGACGCGGAAGAGCCGGTCCGGCACCGTGCCCGTGGGCACGCTGCGCAGCCCGTAGGCGTCGAAGGTGAGGCCGAGGCGGGTACCGAGGGCCATCGGATCGCCATCCGAGACGTTGTACACGCGCCCCGCTGTCTCGCTTCGCTCCAGGACGAAGAGCATCGCGCGCGCGACGTCCTCGGCATGCACCATCGAGCCCACGGGTCCGCCGGCCGGGCGCGGGAGCACCGGCGTGGTCATGCCGAGCATGGGGCCGATGGCGAGGAGCGTCCCCGCGAAGTGGCGTCCACGGCGCCCGTAGAGCGGCGCGGCGCGCAGAATCGTCCACTCTGGACCGTCGCCGGCGGCGCGGCCTCGCAGGTAGAGCTCGGCTCCCAGCTTGGAGAGCGCGTAGGGCCCGCGCGGGGCGACGGGCGCCGACTCGGCGAGGGGTCCGCCGCCGGCGGCCTTCGCGTCGTAGAGCGTGCCCACGCTGAGATGAACGAAGCGCTGGGTCCCCGCCTGAGCCGCTGCCTCGTAGAGCGTTGCCACGGCCTCCGAGTTCACGCGGCTGAGGGCGCCGGCGCCGGCGGCCACGTCGATGAGGCCGGCCGTGTGCACCACGACGTCCACGCCCCGGACCAAGCGGGAGACCGCGGCATCGTCCGTCAGGTCGGCCGCGCGCACTTCGCCGCGCACCGGGGCGCGAACGCCGCGGGGATCGATGTCGCTCGCGATGACGCGGTAGCCGCTCGACTCCGCGAGGCTCACGACGTAGTTGCCCACGGTTCCGCGGGCGCCGGTGACCAGGACCGTCTTCAAGCTCGCCTCGTTGCGCCGCATGGTAGGCGCCGCGGGGCCGAGCGCGAGAAAAACCGCCGGAGCGGGGTGAATCGGCCGCCTGCCGGCGTCATGCGGGGCTCAACCAGCGGGCCAGGCGCTGGCCCGGATCGGAGGCCCGCATGAGCCCCTCGCCGACCAGCACCGCGTCGGCGCGGCCGTCGGCGACCTCAACGAGGTCCTCGCGGCGCCGCATGCCGCTCATGTAGACGGCCACGCGGTCGGGCGGGGTCGCCTCCAGGCAGCGGCGCGCGAGGGCCGGGTCGACCTCGAAGGTCCTCAGGTCTCGGGCGTTCACGCCGACGACGACGGCGCCCGTCGCGATCGCCGTCTGGAGCTCCTCTTCGTCGGCGGCCTCGACCACCGGAACGAGGCCGCGGGCCTCTGCGCCGCGGACGAGGGTCACGAGCGTCTCCGGAGCGAGGGCGCGCACGAGCAGCAGCACGAGGCGCGCGCCGCAACGCGCGGCGAGGTCGAGCTGCACCTCGTCGAGCACGAAGCCCTTGAAGAGCACCGGCGCGCGGACGGCGCGGGCGACGCGACGTACGTCGAGGGGGCTCCCACCAAAGGCCGGCGCGTCGGCCAGCACGGAGACGGCGGCGGCGCCCCCCGCGACGTAGCCCTGCGCGACCTGGGCGGCGGCGCCGGGGGTCCGGGGACGGATCGTGCCGGCGCTCGGCGAGCGGAACTTCACCTCCGCGATGACCCGCGGGAGCGCGGCGGTGAAG
>CALCTH010000551.1 GCA_937893795.1 uncultured Myxococcales bacterium
ACAGCTGGGGCGACAGCAAACGCATCCTGCGCGCCCGGCAGCTTCTCGGCGATCGCCCGTTCCATACCCGCGAGAGCTTTATCGAGGCGCAGCTCGACACGATCTCCCCCGCCGCGCGCACCCTGTTGCCGCTGCTCGGCCGCGAGCTCGCGCGCGATGGCGCGACCGATGCCTCCGCTCGCGCCCGTGCCGAGCACGCGGCGCGGGAGGGTCTCGCCCGGCGGGCGCGCCTCGTCGCTCACCCTGCCACCGCCCACGGGGGCTCCGGCGGCACGTCCGCCGGTTCCCCCTCGACCTCGATCTCGTCCTCGGGGATGAAGGGCGGCGTGTCGACGCAGAGGATCGACTGCCAGCGGGAGGTCGGGTTGTCGTAGCGGTGCGCGGCCTCCCGGGGCCAGCGATGGACGGTTCCCGGTGGGCACTTTCGGTTCTGGCAGAGGAGCCCCTTGGTCAGCACCATCTCGCTCTCGCGCATCTGCCGATGCACGTGCAGCGGGATGCCCTTCCCCGGCGCGACGTTGAGCCGGTAGATCCCCGCCGCCTTGGTCTCGTGGAGGATGTCCACGGTGCCCCAAGGCTTCGTCTCCTGCTCGAGCGCCACCTCGTCGGCGCTTCGGCGAATCTCGAGGCTCGGCTGCGCGAAGCCGCGCAGCGCGCCGGGCTTGGTGAGCCGGAGCGTGCAGGCCACGAGCGGCGCCCGCTTCTCGCCCGGCGCCGGAGGCGCGAGCAGCGTGCGCGTGAGCGCGTGGGCCGCCGTCTCGAGGAGCCGGAAGCGGCAGCTCCGGAGGAGGAACACCACCTGCGCGGACGCGAAGGCGTAGTCGACGGTGAGGCCGACGCGCTCGCCGAGCGCGGCCGGTCGCGTGTCCAGCTCCATCGCCAGATCGACGCGGAGCGGCTGGGAGGCGTGGCGCTCGTGCGGGTACACGCCGACCACGCAGTCGACCTCGAGACCTTCGATGCGGACGACGTCCGCGCGCGCGTCGCTCATGAGGGGGTCGTGCGGCGCGAAGCCACCCGACGCAAATCGCCCGGGCCCAATCGTCGTGCCTCGCCTCCACGGAGCTGCGCCGTGGTGCTAGGCCTGGGCTCATGGCACCGCCCGACGGCCTCGGCCCCGACGCGCGCGAGCGACCCGATCCCTCGCTCGCGACGAGCGTCTTTCGCGATGTCCCGCGTACGGGCGTGATCTACGTGTCCGAGCAGGCCCGCGCCCGCGGCTTCGCCATGGACCGCCGCTTCGACGGATCGACGGGCTGGTGCAACCTCGGCCAGGGCCAGCCGGATACGGACCCGCTCACGGGCGCCCCGCCGCGCCTCACCTCCATCCCGGTGCTCGACGCGGACCTCGACTACGCCCCCGTGGCCGGGCTCTGGGACCTCCGGGAGGCGGTGGCGGGGCTCTACAACCGGCTCTTCCGCCGCGGCATGCCCTCGCAATACTCGGCGGAGAACGTCGCGATCGCCGGCGGGGGCCGCGTCGCCTGCATGCGCGCGTGCGCCGCCGTCGGCTCCGTGAACCTCGGGCATTTCCTGCCGGACTACACCGCCTACGAAGAGCTCCTCGACGTCTTCCGCCGCTTTCAGCCCATCCCCATCCTGCTGGACCCGGAGGATGGCTACACCTTCACCACCCCGGCGCTCCGGCGCGAGATCCTCGGCCGAGGGCTCGGCGCCATCCTGATGAGCAATCCCTGCAACCCCACCGGCAAGGCGGTCCGCGGCGACGAGCTGGCGGCCTTCGTGAGCGCCGCCCGGGGGCTTGGCTGCGCGCTCATCATGGACGAGTTCTACTCACACTACATTTGGGCCGGCGACGAGCCCATCGTGAGCTCCGCGCGCTACGTGGAGGACGTCGACCACGACCCGGTGGTGGTCATCGACGGGCTGACGAAGAACTGGCGCTACCCGGGCTTCCGCGTGAGCTGGACCCTCGGCCCCAGGCGCTTCATCGAGAGCGTGGCCAGCGCCGGGAGCTTCCTCGACGGCGGCGGCTCGGCACCCATGCAGCGCGCCGCCGTCGGGCTCCTCGAGGAGGACGACGTGCGGGCCGAGACGCAGGCGCTCCGGACGAGCTTCGGCGCGAAGCGGGCCTTCCTGGTGAAGCGCCTTCGAGATCTCGGCATCCGCTTCGACCTCGAGCCCGAGGGCACCTTCTACGCCTGGGGTGATCTCCAGGGGCTGCCGCCGAGCCTCCGTCGCGCCGACGACTTCTTCCAGGCCGCCCTCGCGCGCGAGGTGATCACCGTCCCGGGTCACTTCTTCGACGTGAACCCCGGCAAGCGACGCCTCGGCCGGCCGAGTCGCTTCCGGAATCACGTCCGGTTCAGCTTCGGCCCGTCCCTGCCCGTGCTCGAGGAGGCCTGCCGCCGCCTCGAAGCGATGATCGACGACGCGCGCTGAACGACGACGCGCGCCATTCGGCAAGCGGGCTGACCGGCGCTGGGGTGCCCTACGCGGCGCTCTCGCCGGCGATGGGCAGCCGGCGCACGCCGTCGAAGCCGCGCCGCTCCTGCGTCACGAGGGCCCCGACCAGCGGACGGCAGCCTCCGCAGCCCGTCCCGGCGCCGCAGGCCACACCGACCGAGTCGACGTCTTCCGCCCCTCCGCGAATGGCGGCACGGACGGTGCGGCAGTGGACCTTCTTGCAGTGGCAGACGAGCATCGGGTTTTTCGAGGGGATATCCCCCCTCGAGGCTGGGTTTCAGTCTCGTTCCCGAGAAGTGAAAGTCAAATTCATTTTCGTCGGGGCAGCGGATTTCTGAAGGTCCCCGTGCGGAGACCCACGCCGCGCAGGCGCCGCTTTTTCGGCCGCGAGCCCACATGTAGGACATCATCCGACACGTGAGCGTCTCCACGCATCTCGCGGCCCCGCAGCCCTCGCCCGCCCCGGCCGAGGCGCGCGCACCCAGGCCCTTCGTGAAGTGGGCCGGCGGCAAAGGTCGTCTGCTTCCCCAGCTCGTGCCCCTGCTTCCGCCGGGGGCGCACCTCATGCGTCACGTGGAGCCCTTCGTCGGCGGCGGTGCGTTCTTCTTCGCGCGGCAGCCCCCCCGGGCGCTCCTGGCCGACGTGAACGAGGCCTTGGTGCGCACCTATGAGGCCATTCGCGACGACGTGGACCGCGTGATCGCCGCCCTCGGTGTCCTGGCCGAGGCCCATCGCGCCGGGGGCGACGACGAGGCCAAGGCGCACTTCTACCGGCAACGCGACCGCTACAACGAGAAGGGTCCCCGCGCCCCGGCCGAGCACGCCGCGCTCTTCATCTATTTGAACAAGACCTGCTTCAACGGGCTCCACCGCGTGAACCGACGCGGCGCCTTCAACGTGCCCTTCGGCCGCTACGCCAACCCCACCATCTGCGACGCGCGAACGCTCCGCGCCGCGAGCCGCGCCCTGCGCCGCGCGACGCTTCGTACGCAGCCCTTCGAGGCCCTCGTCGCCGCCGCGCGCCCCGGTGACTTCGTCTACTTCGATCCGCCCTACGAGCCCGTCAGCGAGACCGCGCGCTTCACGAGCTACGCACGGCAGGGCTTCGACCGCGACGACCAGAAAACGCTCCGGGACGTCTTCGCCGAGCTCGATCGGCGGGGCTGCAAGCTGATGCTCTCGAACAGCGATGTGCCCTTCATCCGGGACCTCTACGGACGCTGGCGCATCGACACGGTCGCCGCCGCCCGAGCCATCAACTGCGACGCGCGCGGGCGGGGCAAGGTCTCCGAGGTCGTCGTACGCAACTACTGAGGGTTTGCTTTGCTCCGAGCGCGCGCAGCGGTAGACCCGGCGCATGAACGGCAACCCTGATGTGATTCACCTGCTGAACGCCGTGCTCACCCATGAGCTGACGGCCATCAACCAATACTTCGTTCACGCCAAGATGCTCGAGGACTGGGGCTACACGCCTCTCGGCCGTGTGAAGTGGAACAAGTCCATCGTCGCCATGAAAGAGGCGGAGAAGGTGATCGAGCGCATCCTCTTCCTCGACGGCGTGCCGAATCTGCAGCGCCTCAACCCGGTGCGCGGCGGCGAGAGCGCCCAGGAGATGCACGAGCTCGACCTCGCCCTCGGGCTCGAGGGCCGGGACCAGCTCGAGGCCGGCATCAAGCTCTGCCAGGAGAAGCTCGACCACGTCAGCCGCGAGCACCTCGAGAGCCTCCTCGAGCAGGAGGAAGAGGACATCGACTGGCACGAGGCGCAGCTCCACCAGCTCGGGGAGATCGGCAAAGAGAACTACCTCGCGAGCTGGCTCCACGACGACGGCTGACCTTTCATGGCCACCCGCATCTTCGCCTGCCGCGTGCCGAAGAAGTCGGCGCCCGCCGCGCCGCCCTCGGCGGTCGAGGAAGCGGTGGAGATCGTCGGAGAGGCCAAGGGCCCGTCGAAGCGCGCGACGGTCTTCGAGCCCGCCTGGGAAGAGCTGCCGGAGCTCCTCCGCGACCCCGAGGTCTACATCTGGGCGAGCCTCGAGCAGCACGGCGCCCGGGAGCGGGAGCTCCTGACGGAAATCTTCCGTATCCACCCGCTCCTCGTCGAGGACGCGATGAGCGCCGGGCCGACGCCGAAGGCCGAGGCGCACGACGACTACCTCTACCTGATCCTCCACGGCCTCGCGGGGACATCGGACGACAACGAGGTGCACACCACCGACGTCGACTTCTTCGTGGGCAAAACCTTCCTCATCACCCACCACGACAAGCCCATGCCGAGCCTCGAGCGCGTCCGGAGAGAGGTCGGGAGCGGACGCTGGCTGCGGAAGGGGCCCATGTTCGTGGCGCACCGGCTGGCGGACCTGATGGTCGACCGGTTCCTGCCGCTCATCGAGAAGCTCGACGCCGACGTCGTCAGCGTCGAGGCGCAGGCCATGGGCTCCGGCGGCCCGGAGTTCCTCGAGCGCATCTTCGAGCTCAAGCACACGCTTCAGCGGCTACGGCGCGTCGGTGTGCATCAGCGGGAGATCCTCCAGCGCCTCGCACGCGGCGAGTATCCCTTCGTGCCGAAGAAGGCCCGGCCCTTCTGGCAGGACGTGCTCGACCATTGGGTGCGCGTGCAAGACATGGCGGACACCTATCGGGACCTCGTCAGCTCGAGCCTCGACGCCTACCTCTCCATGCAGTCCCACCGTCTCAACGAGGTGATGCGCACGCTGACGGTCATCTCGACCATCATGCTGCCGCTCACCTTCATCACGGGCCTCTACGGGATGAACTTCGACCACATGCCCGGGATCCACTGGAAGTACGGCTACGAGACCGCCTGGGTGGTCATGGTCGGCGTCGCCGTGAGCTTCTGGTTCTACTCGAAGCGGCGTCGCTGGATCTGACGACGCCGCCGCGCTCAGGCGTCCTTGCGCCCGGCGAGCACGTCCCAGCTCACGCCGCTCGCCTTCACGAACTCCATGGTCGGCCCCTCGAGCTCGTCGAGGAGCGCCCCCGGTGGACCGTGGGCCTTCACCTCGCCGTAGTAGAGGAAGGTGATGCGGTCGGCGATGCGGAAGACGCTCGCCATGTCGTGGCTGATGACGAGGGAGGTGACGCCGAACTTCTCCTCGGTTTCGGCGATGAGCTCGTCCACGGTCTGCACGGTGATGGGGTCGAGGCCCGTCGTCGGCTCGTCGTAGATGAGGATGTCCGTCTCGAGCACGATGGCCCGCGCCACGGCGACGCGCCGCTGCATGCCGCCGCTGAGCTCCGCCGGCCACTTGGCGTGGGCGGCGCCGATGCCGAGGCTCTCGAGCCGGTCCATGACCCGCTCGCGGATGGCGTTGCGCCCGAGCTTCGTGTGCTCCCGGAGCGGGAAGGCCACGTTGTCGAAGACGGTCATCGAGTCGAAGAGCGCCGACTGCTGGAAGACCATGCCCATGGTCCGCCGCTTCCGCTCGAGCGCCATCCCCGCGAGCTGCGCGTAGTCCTCGCCGTCGACGAGCACCTGGCCGCGATCCGGCTTCTCGAGCCGCACGACCTGGCGCATGAGCACGGACTTGCCCGAGCCGGAGGGCCCGATGACCACGTTCGTCTTCTTGCGGAGCACGTCGAGGCTGATGCCCTTGAGCACGTGGTGGTCGCCGTAGCTCTTGTGAATGTCCCGGATGCGGATGTGCACCGGGTCCTGGGCCTCCTCCGTGGCGGCGGCCTCGCGTCCGCCCATCAGCCCAGACCCTGCCCGAGCACGAGGCTCGTGACGACGTAGTCGAGCGCGAGGATGGCGACGGCGTTGTGGACCACGCTCCGGTTCGTGGCCCGGCCGACGCCGGCGGCGCCTCCGGAAGCGTGGAAGCCTTGCCGGCACGCGATGAGGGTCACCGTGGCGCCGAAGACCGCGGCCTTGATGAGGCCCTGGCGCACGTCCGGCCAGTCCACGAGCCAGCGCGCGCGGGCGACGAAGATTCCGGGGTCGATGCCGAGGAGCAACACGCTCACCACGTAGGCGCCGACCATGCCGACGAGCACGAAGAGAATCGTGAGGAGCGGCAACATCAGCGTCCCCGCCACGACGCGGGGCACCACGAGGTACTGCACGGGGTTCACGGCCATGGTCACGAGCGCGTTGATCTGGTCCGAGACGCGCATGGAGCCGATCTCCGTCGTGATGGCCGAGCCGGCGCGGCTCGAGACCATGAGCGCGCTGAAGACCGGACCGAGCTCGCGCGACATGCCGATGCCGATCACCGCGCCCGTCTGGTTCTCCGCGCCGAACTGGCGGAAGCCGTCGACGAGCTGGAGCCCGAGCACCGCGCCGGTGAAGAACCCCGTGAGCGTGATGAGGAAGATCGAGCCGACGCCGATGAACTCCATCTGCTCGATGAAGAGGCGCACCCGGTAGGGGGGCCGGACCATCCAGAAGAGCGTCTGCCCCAGCATGCGCGCCAGCGTTCCGACTTCCGCGAGGGGCCCGAGCACGGTCTTGCCCGCCGCGTCGAGCCCGTCCACGAGGCCCCTCGGCTTCGGCGCCTCGCGGGCCGCGGGCTCCTTCGGCCCCGGCGGCGCCGGCTCCGAAGGCACGGCGCTCGGCGCCGCGCTCTCCGCTGACCCTTCGGCGGCCACGGTGGCGGTCTACCACGGCCGGCCGGCGGGGGCCCATGACCCCGGCCGGCCACGCCAGGTCAGCGCGTGACGATACCCGTGTCGCCGTCGTGGACGATTACGAACTCGACCCGCCGGTTCCGGGCGAGATCCTCGTCGGTGCTCGCGTCGGAAACGAGCGGCCGGTCGGGACCGCAGCCCACGGCCTCGAGGCGGTCGCGGGCCACACCCCTGCGCACCAGGTAGCGCACGACGGCGTTCGCCCGGCTTTGCGAGAGGCGGAGGTTGGCCGCCCGGCGGCCCCGCGCGTCCGTATGGCCCTCGACGCGGATGTGCTCGATCTCCGGGTGCGCGTTCAGCACGGCCGCCACGTTGTCGAGGAGCCCGTAGGAACGACGCTGGATCACCGAGCGGCTGGTGGCGAAGTAGACCTTGTCGAGGATGTCGAGGCGGTCGCCTTCGATGACGACCTGCTGCGGCGCGTCGCAGCCACGGTACTCCGTGGTGCCGGGCTCATCCGGGCAGTTGTCGAGGGCGTCGGCCACGCCGTCGCCGTCGCGGTCGGGCGCCGCGCAGCCAGCGGTGGTGGGGATGCCCGGCACGAGCGGGCAGGCGTCCTCGCCGTCGAGGACTCCGTCGCCGTCGTTGTCCGGATCCGGGCAGCCGTTCTCGTCCTCGAACTCGTCCCGGTCCTCCGGGTCCAGCGGGCACTCGTCCGTGGCGTCGGGCACGCCGTCACCGTCGTTGTCCGGGTCCGGGCAGCCGTCCGTGTCCTCGTAGTCGTCGCGGTCCTCCGGCTCGAGCCGGCAGGCGTCGTCGGTGTCGAGGATGCCGTCCTCGTCGTCGTCGAGGTCCGGGCAGCCGTCGTCGTCGGCGAACTCGTCGAAGTCCTCGGCGAGCTCCGGGCAGGCGTCGTCGCGGCCGATGAGACCATCGCCGTCTTCATCCGCGGGACCCGCCCCGCCAGGCGCCCAACCGAGCATGCCGAGCACGCGCACGTCCGGGGCGCCCACCCCGCGGAGCAAGCCGGCGCCCACGCCCACGCCGGCGGTGAATCCGGAGGCATGGAAGTACTTGAAGCCGCCCAGGATCTCGAGCGGGCTCTCTTCGCGTCCGAAGACGTTCGAGAGCGCACTGTTGCCGAAGAGCTCGGCCAGGAGGTGGATTTGCTCGTCCCACACGGGAATGGCGACGCCCAGGCCGTAGGTGAGGTCGTGGTCCGCCTCCACGCCCAGGAGCTGCGAGGCGCGGCGCAGCCTCACGCCGACGTTGGCGCGTAGCTCGATGGGCCCGAGGGCGAAGTGCGCGAGCAGCTCCGGGTGTCCGGTGAGCGTGCGGTCACCGGTATAGGCCTGATCGCCGTTGGCCCAAGACGCCAGCGGCAGGCTCAGGGTGAGCTGACCCGCCAGGCTCACCTTCTCGTTGCTCCAGATGCGCACGCGCGCCCCGGCGAGGATGTCACCAACCCCGGCACCGTCCGCGCTCGCCACGGTATTCGGAAGCTCGTCGTCGCCGTTCTGGACGAGGTTCACGGGAAGCGCCGCGTAGAGCACGAGCCGGTCCCAGAGCCCGTAGGCGAAGGTCGGCGTGAGCACGAGCTGGTGCTCGACGACGGACGCCGTCTCCGAGTCGCGGTCGGCGATGACCGACTCGAAGACGAGCGGGTCGTTGGTGTAGTCGAGGGTGAGCTGCGCTTGCCAGCTCCCGTGGCCGAGGTCCCGCGCCGACCCGAGCTGGAAACCGTCGCCGACGAGGGGCGCTGGACGGAAGCGGTCTAGGGTGAAGGCGGGCTGCGCCTCCGCAGAGCCCGGCGAGAGCGCGGCGAAGGCCAGCAGAAGCGCCACGAGGACGCCGCGACGCCGTACGCGCCGGAGCACGAGGACGAAGAGCACGAAGAGAACGGCGAGGGGCGCTCCGCCCTAGCGACCGGCGCCCGCCGCGCAGAGCGCACCGCCGGCGACGCCGCCCACGCTGGGCAGGTCCAGGTAGTCGCCGCGGCCGTCGCCGTCCGTGTCCTCGCGGCCTTCGTCGGCATCCAGGAAGCCGTCGCCGTCGCTGTCCGTGTCGAGGTGGTTCGGGGTTCCGTCCCCGTCGGCATCGAGGCCCGGGCCGCTCATGCCGTCGGGCCCGAGACCGTCCTCCCGCTCCACGAGCGTCGGGATCCCGTCGTCGTCGTCGTCGTCGTCGAGGTAGTCCGGCATGCCGTCACCGTCGCTGTCCATGGTCATGCCTCCGGAGGCCTCGTCCGAGGTCGGAATGCCGTCCCCGTCGTCGTCGTCGTCGAGGCGGTCGGGCACGCCGTCGCCGTCCGTGTCGGGGCTCGGGCCCAGGGGGCGCTCGTCCCGGGGGGGGATGCCGTCGCCGTCATCGTCGTCGGCGAGCTCGGCGGTGATGCCGTCGCCGTCCGTGTCCGGACAGTCGCCCGGCGTCGGACACTCGACATCGTCCGGTACGCCGTCCGCGTCCGCGTCGCCCGGCAGCTCGTCGGGGTCGAGGTAGCCGGGGACGCCGTCGCCATCGAGGTCGGGGCAGGGCATCTCCGGCATCGGGCACTCGGCCGCGTCGCCGACGCCGTCCCCGTCGGAGTCTTGATCCTCCCAGGCCGGCGTGCCGTCGCCGTCGGGGTCGGACATGTCGCCGGCGTCGTCGATCTCGGTCGCCGTGGGGATGCCGTCGCCGTCGTCGTCCGGGTCGAGGTAGTCCGGGACGCCGTCCCCATCGAGGTCGTCGCTCGTCGGGTCGAGGTCGCCGTCGCGGTCTTCGTCGGCGGTGGGGATGCCGTCGCCGTCGTCGTCCGGGTCGAGGAAGTCGGGGACGCCGTCACCGTCCGTGTCGCCGGCGCCCGTCTCGGTGGCCGTGGGCACACCGTCGCCGTCGTCGTCCGGGTCGAGGTAATCCGGCGTGCCGTCCATGTTCGTGTCCGGGCACAGGTCCGGGTCCGTCGTCCGCGTCTCGAAGGCACACTCGAGGTCGTCGCGGCGACCGTCGCCGTCCGTGTCCCGCGGCGACGAATCGCCGTCGAGGTAGTCGGGCACGCCGTCCATGTCGAGGTCGAGGCCGGCCTCCGCCGCGTCGAGGATGCCGTCGTCGTCGGAGTCCTCGTCGAGGCGGTTCGGAACGCCGTCGCCGTCCACGTCGTCGTCGGCGCCGCCCGGGAGCATCGCCCCGTCGCTCACCTCCGTCGCCGTCGGGATGGTGTCGCCGTCGTCGTCGGGATCGAGGTAGTCGGGGATCACGTCCCCGCTGGCCATGTCCGTGTTCCGGGCGTCGCTCGGGTTCCCGTCGCCGTTCTCGTCGGGGCCGAGCTCCTCGGCGGTCGGGACGCCGTCGCCGTCGTCGTCGGCGGCGAGGTAGTCCGGGACGCCGTTCATGTCGGTGTCGAGGGCCTCGTTCGCGTCGCCGTCGCCGTCCATGGCCTCGACGTCGCCGATCTCGAAGCGCGTGTCCACGCCGTCGCCGTCGTCGTCGCCGTCGAGGTAGTCGGGCGTCCCGTTGCCGTCCGTGTCGACGGCCTCGGCGGCGTCCTCGTCGCCGTCCATGCGCTCGACGTCGCCGATCTCGACGAGGGTGTCGATGCCGTCGCCGTCGTCGTCCGCGTCGAGGTAGTCCGGCACGTCGTCCCCGAGCGCGGCGTCGCTGTTCTCGCAGCCGAGCGCCGAGTCCGTGCACTCGATGGCGGTGCCGATGCCGTCCCCGTCGTCATCCGTGTCGAGGAAGTCGGGCGTGCCGTCGCCGTCCGTGTCGCGGGCGTCGCTCGGGTCGCCGTCGCCGTCCTCGCTCGGGCCGAGCTCGACGGCCGTGCTCACGCCGTCGCCGTCGTCGTCCGGGTCCTGGTGGTCCGGGGTGCCGTTACCGTCCGTGTCTCGGCAGGCGCCCCCGGGGCATTCGAAAGCCGTGTCGACGCCATCTCCGTCGTCGTCCTGGTCGAGGTAATCCGGCGTCCCGTAGCCGTCGCTATCCTCGCAGGCTGCTTCGTCGGAGCATTCGGTGTCCGTGGGCAGTCCGTCGCCGTCGTCGTCGGTGTCGAGGTAGTCGGGGACACCGTTGCCGTCCGTGTCGAGCGCATCCGCCGTGTCGAGGTCGCCGTCCTCCCGCTCCGTCTCCCCGAGCTCCGTGAGCGTGGGGATGCCGTCGTCGTCGTCGTCGACGTCGAGGTAGTCCGGCGTGCCGTCGAGGTCCGAGTCGGTCGCATCCGCGTCGTCGAGGTCTCCGTCGCCCAGCTCCGTCGCGCCGAGCTCGCTACGCGTCCCGATGCCGTCGCCATCGTCGTCGACGTCGAGGTAGTCCGGCGTCCCATCCCCGTCCGTGTCGCGGCTTCCCTCCGTGAGCGTGCCGACGCCATCGCCGTCGTCGTCCACGTCGAGCACGTCGGGGGTTCCGTCCCCGTCCGCGTCCGGGAGCGGTGCCGCCGTGCCGTCGGCCGCACAGGCCGGCGTACACATGGGATCGTAGGCGTCGTCGAGGCCGTCACCGTCCAGGTCGGCGCCCGCCGGGAGGACGTCGGCGACGCCATCGCCGTCGACGTCGTGCGCTTCCACGGCGTCCGGGATGCCGTCGCCGTCCGAGTCGAGGTCGAGGTAGTCCGGGGTGCCGTCGCCGTCCGTATCGGCGCACGCGAGGCTCGGGCACTCGACGGAGCTCGGGATGCCGTCGGCGTCGTCGTCCGCGTCGCGGTAGTCCG
This sequence comes from uncultured Myxococcales bacterium, assembly GCA_937893795.1. Taxonomy (GTDB): domain Bacteria; phylum Myxococcota_A; class Polyangia; order Polyangiales; family Houyiibacteriaceae; genus CALCTH01. The sequence goes on from CALCTH010000551.1 coordinate 11,698, forward strand.
GGATGCCGTCCATGTCCCGGTCCGGCGTCGGCGCCGCCGTCCCGTTGGTCGCGCAGGCCGGCGAGCACATCGGGTCGTAGGCGTCGTTCAGGCCGTCGCCGTCGAGGTCCCTATCGGCGCCCATGATGGGCAGTACGTCCGGCGCGCCGTCGAAGTCCGCGTCGTGGCCTTCGATGCGATCCGGGATGCCGTCGCCGTCCGAGTCTTCGTCGAGCGCGTCGGGCGTCCCGTCGCCGTCCGAGTCGACGGCCACCGCAGGTCCGCCGCCGAGAGGCGTGCTCTCCACGTCGTCCGGGATGCCGTCACCGTCCGTGTCGTTGTCCGTCGGGCTCGTCCCGACGACGCACTCCTCCTCGTAGTTCGTGAGCCCGTCGGAGTCGCCGTCGGCCGTGGCGCCGAGGATCGTGATGGTCTGGTTGAAGGCGTTCGAGATCTCGACGCGCGTGAACGTGTCGAGGGTGTTGTTGTTGCCCTTGCTGCCGCCGGCGAAGGCGCCCCAGGAGCGCGCGTTGACGTTCGGGTTCGTCGCCGCGAGCGGGTCGCCGGAGTCGATGCCGTCGGGGCCGCTGGTCTCGAGGCCGAAGGCGCTCGTCGGCGGCGGCATCAGCACCGCCGAGCTCTGCACGAGCGTGTCGTTCCAGAACATGGGCAGACCCACGCGGCCGCCGCCCGCGTCCGCCCGGAACATGCGTAGGCCCTCGTAGGAGGTCTCGATGTCGCGGCCGAGGTAGTGGAACTCGCCCACGGTGATGACGAGGCGGCAGTCGTAGTCGCCCGGCGCGACGGGATCGCCGTCGGCGTCCCGTCCGTCCCACTCGACGGTGTTCACGCCTGGCGTGGTGGTCCCGATCTGGAAGAAGTCGTCGCCGCCCACGGAGTCGAACACGCCGTCGTCGTTCAGGTCACAGACGAGGTTGTAGTTGCCCTCGACGTTGCTCGAGAACTCGAAGGTCCCGGTGTTCACGCCGGGCACGATGGACGTGCAGGCGGCCGGCGCCGTGCCGGCGTCGAAGGACCCGCTCGAGAGCACCGGCGTCGTGAAGTCGAAGTCCGCGAGCTCGGGCGGGTTCAGATAGACGTCGAAGAGGCTCGAGACCGTCGCCGTCTGACCCGTCACGCTTCGGCCCCCGTCGCGCCCGTCGACGCCGGAAGCGTTCGCCAGGATCGAGAACACGAAACCGGCGAGACCGTCGAGGCGGAGCTCGACGCCGCCGGTGCGGCCCGGGGTGCCGCCGGGGACCAGGGCGTAGAAGCTGCCGTTGGAGGCCGCGCTCTCGGCGAAGCTCCCGGCGCTGAAGTCCCATCGCTCGGAGTGCAGGCGGCCCGGGAAGACCGTGCCGCCGGCGTTCGAGACCGCAACGTCCCATCGGAACGCCGTGGCTCCGGCCCGCTGCGACGCGGTGGCCTGCGCGGTCACCGTTCCCACCGCCGTCGTGACGAAGCTGGCCCCGCTCGCGAGCGTCGTGAGCAGCGCGCCGCCCGCATCCGTGAGAACGAGCGAGCCGTTGCCCGTCCAGGTGATGCGTTCGCCCGCCGCCAGGATGTCGATGGACATCACCGTCGTGGGCTGAAGGCTCTGCTCGATGCCGAGGTCGTCGGTGCCTTCGGCGAGAGCCGGCGCGGGGGCGAGCGCGGCGAGAAGGACGAGGAAGCCAGCGAGCGAAGGAAGCCACTGGCGGGGATTCGTAAACTGCATGAAACCCTCCGTGGTCACGGACAGCGTGCGCCCGTGGGCGGGAAGCTATCAGGCTCGGTGAAGAACTTCACCGACACCTGATTCAGGCAGGCCCCCTCCCCCAGCTATGCATCCGGGGGCCCGGGCGGAGACTCGCACACGTCGGTGCTGCGACCGAAGCAATGCGGGCACCGCGCGGATGGCACCGCGCAGATGGCACCGCGCAGATGGCACCGCCGCGGACCGCTCAGCGGTAGAAGCGCGGGACGCGACGACTGATGGCGCAGAGCACCTCGTAGGGCGCGGTCCCGCTGGCCTCGGCAAGCTCCACCATGCCAATGCTCTCCCGCGTGCCGTCCGGCCCGTCCTGGGACCCGAGAAGGCAGGCCTCGTCACCCACGGCGACGCCGGGTACGTCGGTGACGTCCACGGTCGTGAGGTCCATGGAGACGCGCCCCACCACCGCGCAGCGACGCCCGCGCACGAGCACCGAGGCGCGGTTGCTGGCCGCGCGAAGGAGACCGTCGCCGTAGCCGATGGGGAGCGTCGCGAGGCGCGTCGGCCGCCTGACCGTGAAGGTCCCGTCGTACCCGACCCGGTCTCCCGGTCGCAGGTTCCGGAGCGCGACGATCTCGCTGCGAAGCCGGAGCGCCGGCCGAAGCGGCGCGCCCACGTCGGGCGCTCCGGCGTGACCGAAGAGGGCGATGCCGGGGCGGACCAGGTCGTAGCGAGCGCTCGGATGGCGGAAGGTCGCCGCGCTGTTGGCGGCGTGGAGGAGCCGCGGTCGGTGCCCGCGGGCCCGAAGGGCGTGCTGTACGCGCGTGAAGCGCTGGAGCTGCTCGGCCGTCAGCGCGTCGTCGGAGTCGGCCGCCATCAGGTGGGTCATCAGACCCTCGATGCGCGCCCCGGGCGTGCGCTGGAGCGCGTCGAGGAACCCCTCGAGCTCGTCCTGGGGAACGCCGAGCCGGCTCATGCCCGTGTCGACCTTGAGGTGGACCGAGAAGGGACGGCCGCCGGCGGCACGCCGGAAGCCTTCCAGGTGCCCACGGTCGTAGATGACGGGCGTCAGCCCCGCGGCCAGCACGTCGGCATAGGCGCCACCGTAGGCACCGTTGAGCACGAGGATCGCGCGACGGATGCCGGCAGCGCGGAGCTCGAGCGCCTCCTCGGCGAGCGCGACGCCGAAGCCGTGGAGCGCGTCGCCCCCGATGTCCTCGAGGCGACGCGCCACGGGGACGACGCCGTGCCCGTAGCCGTCGGCCTTCACGATGGCGACGACGCGGGCCGGCGCCGCCGCCCGCGCGACGACGGCGAAGTTCGCCGCGACCGCGCCGAGGTCGACCTCGGCGCGCGTCGGACGCAGGCATTCCGCCGGGTCCTGGAGACGCGGTCGAAGCACGAGGGCGGTGGCGTGACGGGGGGGAGCCATGAGCGGGTTCCGCGGCCGGGCATAGTACGAGCGCGGGGCACGAGCGACTTTCTTTCCCGCGAGCGACGCACGCGGCCACCGCGGGCGCCCACTCTCGGTCGCGGCCATCCTCCCGATCGCCGCGTCCGATCGCCGCGTCCGTCGGCTTTTCTTCCGCCGGCGCCCCGGTAGGCTCTCCCCGTGAGCGGTACGAACGACCGCGCCCCCTTTCCCCTGGGGCGCCTCCTGCTGGCGGCGGCGCTCGTCGGCATCGTCGGCCTGGCGTGGTCGGCGCAGGGCGAGGGCGAGGCGCAGGAGACGGTCGAGACCGTCGAGCTCCCCCCAGCCGCTCCGGAGACGACGACGCGAGAGCCCGAGGCGCTTCGCGTCCGCGTCCTTCGCCGGCTGCCGCATCAGCGCGACGCGTTCACGCAAGGTCTGCTCTGGCATGCGGGGAAGCTCTACGAGAGCACCGGACAGAACGGCGAATCGTCGCTGCGCCGCGTCGACCTCGAGACCGGGGACGTGGAGCTTCGAACCGACCTCGAGGACGCCGTCTTCGCCGAGGGGCTTGCCCGCGTGGGCGATCGCTTCATTCAGCTCAGCTGGCGCAGCGGCCGCGCGCTCGTGTGGCGCGAGACCGACGAGGGCTTCGAGCGCATCGGCGAGCACGAGTACGCCGGAGAGGGCTGGGGGCTCTGCTTCGACGGTACGCGGCTCGTGATGAGCGACGGATCGGCCACGCTCACCTTCCGCGATCCGGAGACCTTCGAGGAGCAGGGGCACGTGGTGGTCACCGACGCCGGTCGCCCGATGCGCAATCTCAACGAGCTCGAATGCGTGCGGGACGGGGACGCGTCCTTCGTCCTCGCCAACGTCTGGCAACGCGAGACCCTGGTGCGCATCGACCCGACGACGGGCCAGATCACGGCCCGCATCGACGCCCGCGGCCTGCTGCGGGGACGGGAGCGCTACGGAACCGACGTCCTGCACGGTGTCGCATGGCTTCCGGAGAGCGACACGTACCTACTCACAGGTAAGTATTGGCCCGCCGCTTTCGAGGTGGTATTCGAGCCCGCGGGGGGAGCTGGAGCTCCGTGAGCCTCAGCCGTGCCGACTTCGTGCATCTCGGTTCTCATCGGCTAGATGGAACGGTACCGTTCTCGAGGATGTCGTGGATCGCGTCGATCTCTGGGTGACCAAGTTCCGACCCGTCGAGGGGGAGTCGGCGGAGGCGGGTCTTCAGCGCATCTTCGGGGTGGACGCCGAAGTGGCGCAGGCCATCGTCAGCGGCGCGCCGTGCATCGTGAAGCGCGGCGTCGACCGGGCACGTATCCCCGTCTTCCTCCGCGCCCTCGACACCATCGGCGCTCTCATCGAGGTGCGCGACCATCAGGCGGAGACCGAAGACGAGCCCCCCGTCTCCCTCGAGGCGCCTGCGCTCGCCCCCATGTCGCCGGTCAGCGCGGCAGCGCCCGTGACGGCGCCGGCGCCCGCCTTCGCGACGGAGCTGCCCTCGCCCTCCATGCCGCCGCCGCCCATCGACGTGAGCGGCGAGCTCGACATCGACGCGCGGGACGCGCGGCCGTCCTTCGGTGCCGTACCGCGACCGGTCGAGGACGCCGCGCGGGCGGACATGCCGGCGCTCGACCCGGCAGCGGTCGCCCCGGACCTCCCGGGGCTCGACGACGACGTGGAGGGCGGCAGCTCGAGCGGCGTGGCGCGCCGCAGCTTCGAGCCCCCGAAGCGCAGCGGGACGTCGCGCGCCCCGCGCGGTGCCGCCACCCGCCAACCCCCGACGGGTCCCCCGCCCGCGCCGGACTTCTCGTCGTCTTTCGGGGCCATGGGCGAGGGCTCGCTCGGCGAGATGACCTTTGGGGGCGCCGGGCTCGCCGCCCTCGACGGGCCGATCTCCACGGTCCCCCTCGAGCTCGACCTCGACGAGCCACCGCCGACGAAGTCGCGCGGCCCGGACAGTCGCCCCTCGGTGCCCGCGCCCCCGCCGCCCTCGCTCCCGCCGCCGCTGGCCGAGACGGAAAAGAGCCCGGGGCCGACGCTCAAGCAGGTGCTGCCGGCCATCGGTGCGGCGGTCCTCGTGCTCGTCGGCGGCCTCTGGCTCGCCAAGAGCCTCTTCGCACCCGACCTCGACGCCATCCGGTACCGACTGGATACGGCAAAGCCCCAGGAGCTCCAGCTCTTCCGGAGCGCGACGCCGGAAGCGCGGGCCTACTTCTTCGAGACGACGGGGTCGCGGCTGGCCGGCATGACGAGCGCCGAGTCCCGGGAGTTCGTGTACCGGCTCTACTTCACCGGCGCCCTCGAGGTGCGGGTCCTCGATCCTCCGGACGCCGGCGACTCGAACCTGCTGCCACCCGTGTCCGAGATCGTCGTACGCCTGCCCGAGGATCAGGCGCAGCGCCTGGCCATCGAGAACGCCTACTGGCAGCGCGTCAGCGCCTACGCGAGCCGAGCCGGCGTGCCGCGCGGCGAAGCGTCGCCGGGCCCCGGCAAGGGCTGGTGGATCGCGCGCGTCGACTTCGGACAGCGGTGATCGCGGGGGCGGATACGGCGCTCGTGCTCGGTGGCGACTGCCTCGACGTGCTGCCGACGCTGCCCCGCGGCTTCGCCCGCCTCGCCTATCTCGACCCGCCCTTCAATACGGGCCGCACCCAAAGCGGAGGGCGCACGACCCTCACCCGGGACGCGGAGGGTCGCCGCGGTTTCGCCGGGCGCCGCTACACCGCGACGCACGCGGAGGGGCCACGCTACGCGGACGCCCGGGCCGAGGCCTACCTGCCCTGGCTGCTCGCGCGGGTCGAGGCAGCCGTCGAGTGCCTCAGCACCGACGGGAGCCTCTTCGTGCACGTGGACCCGCGCGAGAGCCACTACGTGAAGGTCGCGCTGGACGAGCTCCTCGGCCGCCGCGCCTTCATGAACGAAATCGTCTGGGCCTACGACTACGGCGGCCGGACCAAGAAGCGCTGGCCGCAGAAGCACGACGTCCTGCTCTGGTACGCCCGGGACCCACGCCGCTACGTCTTCGACTTCGAGGCGATGGACCGCATCCCCTACATGGCGCCGGGCCTCGTGACGCCCGAGAAGGCCGCGCGCGGAAAGACCCCGACGGACGTCTGGTGGCACACGATCGTACCGACGCGCGGTGCGGAGCGGACGGGCTACCCGACGCAGAAGCCCCTCGGCATCCTGGAGCGCATCGTGCGCGTGCACAGCGAGGCCGGCGACGTCGTGCTCGATCCCTTCGCTGGGAGCGGGACGACCGGCGCCGCCGCGCGACGCCACGGTCGCGGCTTCGTGCTCGTCGACGAGAGCGACGACGCGCTCGAGCTGATGCGCCGACGCCGCGGCCTCGGCCCCTAGGGCGGGTCGAGGAGCAGCACGTCGACCTCGTCGCCGGCGCGCGCCGCCGGCGCGTGCGGCGCGCGGATCACGAGGCCGCTGGAGCGAGCGAAGGTCGCCAGCATCGAGCTGTCCTGCACCGCGAAGGGGGTCGCCACGAGGCCGCCTTCGTCGGACCGCACCTCGCTCCGCAGGT
>CALCTH010000552.1 GCA_937893795.1 uncultured Myxococcales bacterium
CCCCCGCCCCGCGCTCCGGCGCCGCCTCCTCCGCGCCCCGCGCCGACGAGCGCCGGCGGCGCCGCGGGCGTGCAGGTCCCGAGCGGCGCGTTCCGCGTGCCTCCTTACCGAGAGGCGCCGGGCGACGAGATCGTCCCCTTCACGCGGCGTCGGCGAATCATCGCCGACCACATGATCTACTCGAAGCACACGTCCCCGGAGGTCGTGACCTTCGCGGAGACCGATCTCCACAAGACGGCCAAGCTGCGGAACGCCCACAAGGGCGCGTACAAGAAGGAAGGCCTTTCGCTTACCTATCTGGGCTTCGTGCTCATGGCGACGGCGCGGGCGCTCAAGGAGTTCCCAGAGCTCAACGCCCGGGTGCTCGACGACGCCTACGTGAAGATCAAGGCCATCAACCTCGGCATCGCCGTGGACACGCCCAAGGGACTCGTGGTGCCCGTCATCAAGCACGCCGACGGGCTCTCCATGCGCGGCATGGTGCGCGCCGTGGACGACCTCGCGACGCGGGCGCGCGACAACGGTCTCACCCCCGACGACCTCGCCGGGAAGACGTTCAGCGTCTCGAACCCGGGCCGTCGCGGGAACCTCGTGGGCGGCGCGATCATCAGCCAGCCCAACGTCGGCATCCTCCGCCTCGGCACCATCAAGAAGCGGCCGGTCGTGGTCGAGCACGACGGCGAGGAGAGCATCGCCATCCATCCCGTGATGTACATGGCGCTCACCTACGACCACCGCGTGGTCGACGGCGTGCACGCCAACGGCTTCCTCTATCGCATCGGCGAGCTGCTCGAAGAGGGCGACTTCGAGGTCTGAGGCCCAGCCTCAGCCGCGGCGCCTGCGCGCCCAAAGGAGCAACGCGAGGGGCCAGGCGCTCGCCACCGGCGCGGCGGCGCACCCACCGCCCGTCGCGTCGGGCATGTCCTGCTCGTTCAGCAAGGCGTCGAGGGCGCGCAGGTCCCGGTCGAGGTCGGCGTCCTCCGAGACGCACGCCAGTGGCGTCGGGTCCTCCGGCGCGCAGTCGACGGGCGCCGCCATGTCGCGGTAGCGGAAGACGGGCTCGAGGGTCTCGCCACCGTCCGTCGAGCGGGCGAGCGCGTATCCGTCGATGACCTCGTCGGCGCAAAGATAGAGCACGCCTTCGAGGCTCTCGACGCAGCCGAGGCTCGCTTCGGGCGCCAGGTGCGTGAAGGTGTCGCCGCCGTCGCGCGAGCGCCAGAGGCCGCTCGGCCGCGCGGAGGCCCCCTCGAAGCCGACGAGCTGCTCGCCCACGGCGTAGACGGCGTCGATCGTGACGTGCACGTCGCGCAAGAGCGGGACCCGCAGGATCTCGCTGAAGCTCTCGCCGCCATCCGTGCTTCGGAGCAGCGGCTCGTCGGTGTCGGCGACGACGTCGAGGAGGTTTTCCACGCGGACGTAGACGGTCAGCGGGTCCGTCGGGTCGACGGCTTCGACGAAGGGAGTGCGCCCGGCCTCGCCGAGGTCGAAGGGCAAGACGGTCCAGGTTTCGCCCCCATCGTCGCTGCGATGGATGAACGCCTCGCGCGGGGTGTCCACGGTGCGCGGCCGGATGCCGCTCAGGTAGATGACGTCCGGGTCCGAGGGCGCGATGGCCACTCGCTCGAAGAGCGTGTCCTCGCTCGGGCCGCCGGTGGAGCGCCAGCGACCCTCCTCGCGCACGTAAAGGTCGTTGGGCGCGCCCGCGGCCGACTGGAGCGCGAAGAGGCGCCCGTCGGACGCCCGGGTGACGTCGATGACCACCACGGAGTCGTGGCTCGGCTCGGGCCGGACGATGGAGCAGCCGCTCGGGGACACGGTGACGCCGTCGAAAACGGCGCCGACGATTTCCCCCGCTTCGATGACGAAGCGGGGCTCTTCGGTGGACGAGGCGCCGTAGGCCGAGGGGCAGATCGAGGCCCAGGTGAGGCCGCCGTCCCGCGTCACGAAGGCGCCGCGGGTGGTCGATACGAGCTGCAGGTCCGGGTCGCTCGGATCGCTCGTGAACCCGTAGCCCACCGGCGCGCCGCCGTGGGCGAAGGCCGGCGATGCCGGGCTCAGCGCGAGCAGCATGCCGAGGGCCAGTCCGAGCGCGAGCCGACGGGCCCCATCGATGACGCGGAAACGCACCGAGGCAAGATGGTGTCGAAAGGGCGGCTTCGCCAGCTTTGAGGACGCTCACGCCCGGGTGAGCGTCAGCTGGGCGCGCTGTCCTGCCGGGGGCTCGTGCGCCGCGGGGAGAGTGCAGGTCACGGCGCTACCCCCGTCTTCCCGCGCCCGGATGCCGAGGCTTCCACCGTGCCCCTCGGCGATCTCGCGGCAAAGCGCCAGCCCCATGCCCGAGCCGCCGGGCTTGGTCGTATAGAAGGGCAAGAGCCCGCTCGCGAGGGCCTCGTCGCTGAAGCCGGGGCCGCGATCGAGCACGCGGAGCGCCACGGCTCCGTCCGGGCGACCCTCGACGCGAAGCTCCACCGGGCCGTCGGGCGCCGCTTCGAAGGCGTTCTTGATCAGGTTGATGAGGAGCTGCTCGACCTGCGTCACGTCGCCGTCGGTGGTCGGGAGCGCCCCGGGGTCCGGCGGCACCACGAGCGCGGGAAAGAGGTCCCGGAGCTGCCCCAAGAGCACCGGCCACTCGAGGGGTCGCTTCCGGGGTCGCGGCATGCGCGCGAGCTCGGCGTAGCTCCCGAGGAAGGCCTGGAGGTGCTTCGCGCGCTCCTCGACGGCCACGAGGACCTCGAGGAGCCGGCCGGAATGCTCCGGGTTCTCGGCGATGAACTGCGCCGAGGTGAGGAGCGACTGCATCGTGGCCAGGCTGTTGTTCAGCTCGTGGCTGATGACCCGGATGACCTTCTTCAGGACCTCCACCTCGCGCCGGCTCACCTCCCGGGTGAGGTGATTGACCAGCAGCAAGACGTGGGGACCGCCCTGGTAGCGCACGTCCCGGCGGGAGAGCTGGTAGGTCTCGGCCTGGCCCTCGACGTCCAGCGTGAAGAGCTGCCCTTCGCCGAGGAGCGCCTCCTTCAGCGGCGCCGGCGCCGCGCTGACGAGACCGAGGAAGTTCTGGCCGACCAGGGTCTCGCCCTCGGCGAAGAGCGCGTCGGCCGCGTGGTTGGCGAAGGCGATGCGGCCATCGTCGGCGTAGAGGAGGAGCGCGACGGGGGTCGTCTCGACGAGGAGCCTGAGGAGCGCGGGGGCCGTCGGCGGGGCGGCGCGGGGTCGCGCGCGGGCGACGAGGACGGCGCCGGCGGCGCCGAGCGCCAGGCCGACCAGGGCCGCCAGCACGAGGTCCCCGCTCATCCGATGCGTCGCTCCAGCGTGATCCCGAGGCGCCGCATGCGCCGGTAGAGCGCCTGGCGGCTGAGCCCGAGGGCGGCGGCCGCCTGCGCGACCACGTAGTCGGCGTCCTGGAGCGCGGCCTGCACCCGGGCGCGCTCGGCTTCGCCGGCGGCGTCGAGGGGCGGCGTCTGCGGGCTCGAGGGGCGGGGCGCCGGCGGCTGTCGTGTGCTTCGGAGCGCGAGGTCCGTGGCGTGAATGGCGTCGCCTTCCGCGACCAGCAGGGCCCGCCGGATGGCGTTCGAGAGCTCGCGGACGTTGCCGGGCCAGCCGTGTGCGAGGAGCGCGTCGGTGGCGTCCTCGGCGAAGCGCGACGCGCAGCCCTCCGTGCGGAAGGCGCCCAGGAAGGCCTCGGCGAGGGGCAGGACGTCTTCCGGGCGGTCCACCAGCGGCGGCACCTCGAGCTCGATGACCGCGAGGCGGTAGAAGAGGTCTTCGCGGAAACGGCCCGCGGCGATGGCGCCGCGCAGGTCGGCGTTGGTGGCCGCCACGACGCGCACGTCCACGCGCCGCGTGGCGTTCGAGCCGAGGCGCTGCAGCTCTCCGGTCTGGAGCACCCGGAGCAGCTTGGCCTGACCCTCGAGGGAGAGCGTGCCGAGCTCGTCGAGGAAGAGCGTGCCGCCGTCCGCGGCCTCGAAGCGTCCGGCGCGGGACTTGGCGCCGGTGAAGGCGCCGGCTTCGGCACCGAAGAGCTCGGCTTCCAGCAGCTCGTCCGGCAGCGCGCCCACGTTGACCTTCACGAAGGGGCGGTCTCGTCGCGCGGAGCGGGATTGAACGAGCTCGGCGATCTTCTCCTTGCCGGCGCCGTTGGGTCCCGTGACCAGCACGGGCACGTCCGCGCGGGCGACCTTCGTCGCGAGGCGCACGAGCGCTCGCATGGAGGGGCTCTGGGCGATGAGGTCGCCGTGGTCCTCGTCGTCGTGGCCGTCTCCGGCGAGCTCCCGCGCCTTGAGCAGCGTCTGCACGCGCCGGAGCAGCCGCTCGTCGTCCCAGGGCTTGGCGACGTAGTCCGCGGCACCTTCGCGCACGAGCTCGACGGCCATCTCGAGGCTGGTCCACGCGGTCATGAGCAGGACGGGCAATCCCGGGTCGCGCTCCCGGAGCCTCCGAAAGAGCGCGGCGCCCTCCTCGCCGGAGGTCGTCGCCTTCGAGAAGTTCATGTCCTGGACGACGACGCCCACGCCTCCAGCGCGGACGGCCTCCAGCGCCGCATCAGGCGTCCCGGCGCAGGCCACGTCGAGGCCCCGGAGCGAGAAGAGCAGCTCGAGCGCCTTCCGCACGTGCTGCTGGTCATCGACGACGAGAACCCGCACGCCCTACCTCTACCCGCGCCACGCCACCCCGGCCAGGCACCCTCACCCACGAGGCGGAACGTCAGGTCAGGAGCGCGTCGATGGTGCGGCCGCCGGCGCAGGGCCAGATCTGGTGGGCGTCGCGGTTCGTGCCCTTGTAGCTGCCGAGGCCCATGCCTTCGGCGACGGTCTCGAGGACCTCGAGGTTCGTGCCGCCGCGCGAGGCCTGGCCGACGCGGAAGCCCGGCATGCGGGTCGCGATGAGGTTCGGGCCCGCGTCACCGCTGTGGTCCTGGCCGTCGCCCATGTCGGTGACCTGTACGACCACCGTGTTGTCGATCATCTTCGTCCCGGGCACCGCCGGGTCGTCCTCGTTCATGAGGCGCCGGATGAGGTAGGCGACGCAGCGGCTCAGGTAGTTCGTCATCTCCGCGTTGTCCTCGGCCGGCGCCGCGTGGCACGAGCCGTGGTGATCGCCGCGGTAGCCCGTGTCGTGCGCGTACCAGACCGCCTGATGCCAACCCAGCTGCAGCGTCAGCACGTTGGTGATGCCGCACTTCATCGCGGCGACGGCCACGTCGGACTGGAGCTCCGCCGTGTGCAGGAAGGGCACGTCCGTGCTGCCGCTCGTCGGGTAGCCGCCCGCGTTCCACGCGGGCTCCGAGCACCCTTCCGTGGGCGTGCCCATGGTGGAGGCGACGAGCCGGTCTTCGAGCTCCGCGAGCGCCGCGGCGTGCTCGTCGAGGAGCCGCTGCTCGAAGCCGCCGAGGCGCCCGCCGATCTCCGTCAGCGCCGCGCGGTTCACGTCCATCACCCGGCGCCGCTGGCGGAGGAATTCCGAGCCCCCCGTGGCCGGCGGCGCGCCGCCGAAGAGCTGCGCGTAGGCCTCGGCCGGATTGTCCTGCGCCGGCACCGCCGAGCCCGCCCGGCGCGAGACGGCGTCCGACGAGGAGTTCGTCTGCACGCCCAGCACGTAGGACGTGAAGGGCGTCGAGCCCCCGAGCACCGTGGCGATCTGCTGGTCCATGGTGTCGGCGGTCCAGTCGTTGCTCCAGCGGAGCTCGCCGAGGCACTTCCGTGCATTGCCGTGGCCGCTGGCGACCACTTCGACCTCGCGGAAGGCGCATAGGGACTGCAGGCCCTCGTAGGCGAGCGTCGACGCGCGGAGCCGCGTGCCGTTCGGGAGCCAGAGGCCCCGCGGCGCGCCGTCGGGCGTGTAGACGAAAACCGCGCGCTTTACCGCGCCCCCTTGTGCCCTCGCCTGGCGCGTGGCCATGAGCCCTCCGACGAGCGGCGCGGCCCGCACCATGGCGGCGCTCGCCCCGGCGGAGCCCAGTAGCTTGAGGAAGTGGCGGCGGCTCTTCTGCTTTTGCGCGTCGAAGGTCGTCATGGTCATGGCCTCAGCGGCGGAAGAGGAGGAGGGAATCCGTGGCGAGCTCGACGAACATCGCCCGGGGGCTGTCGCCGCTCGCGCGGAACGCCTCGAGGCTGCGCTCGGCGGCGCACGAGTAGGCGACGCGGTCGTCGGGTCCGAGGGTCTCGGCGAAGCTCGCGTCGAGATCCCGGTCGACGTAGGTCGCGCCGGTCAGGAAGCGGAAGCTCCGCCGGGCGAGGCAGGCACGGGTGGCCTCCGTGTCGGCGATTTGGTTCGAAAAGTCCTTGGCGCCGGCGTAGGCGATGGAGGCTTCGTCACTGGTCGAGGCGACGCCATGGAGCGTGCCCTCGAGGGAGACCTCCGTGGTCATGCCCCGCACGGTCTCCGTGACCATGCCGGGGCCGGCGGCGGGCCGGAGGCGCCCGACGTGGTCGAAGTCCTCCATGCCGAACATCGGGTTGATGATGCGCTCGTGGCAGCCGGCGCAGGCTTGGATGCCGTCGGTATAGAGAAAGTAGAACTCGCGGCTGCTGAGCACGCCGGCTTCCGCTTCCCGGGCGGTGACGCGCTCCTGCGCGGCGGCCCGCTGGGCGTCGATGTCGTTGCCGGCGAGGGGCGAGTTCGGCGGGTCGATGTGGTGGCAGCGCGCCGTCTCACGCGCGCGCACCGCACGAAGGATGGGTGCCGTGCGGTCGACGTGCGCGTTGAGCGTCATGAAGGCGCCGCTCGCGAGCGGTCCTCCGCGGCCCTCGACCTCGACCTCGCGGAAGCTCTCGTCGAAGGCGCCGTCGATGCCGTAGTAGTCGGCGAGCGTCCGGTCGAGGAAGGTCGTGTTGCCGCCGAAGAACTCCGCCCAGGGCGCGCTCTCGTCATAGAAGACGTGCAGGAAGTGCTGCCGAACCTCCTCGAGCATCGCGGCCTTCACCGCGTCGGTGAGCTCCGGGACGTCGGGCCGGGCCACGTCGGCGAGGTCCTCCAGGCGGAACCACGCGGTGACGAAGTCGGCCATGCGCTCACGGCCGCGGGGGCTGTCTATCAGCCGCTCCACCTGGGCGCGGATCTGCGCGCGGGTGGCGAGGGCCCCACGCCGCGCCGCCTCGAGGAGCGTCGCGTCGGGCGTGGTGCCCGTGAGGCGGAAGGCCAGCGTCGAGGCCAGCTCGAAGGGCGTGAGCACCCCGGTGCCCTCCGGCGCGGCGTCGAGCACCGATGGGCCGCTCGGGTCCGCTCCGGGGTCCGGCTCCGGCTCCGGCTCCGGCGCCGAGGCGCTGCCGCCGGTGTAGAGGCGCACCACGCGGAAGAAGAGGTTCGCGTCCTGGCCCGGCCCGTAAGGCGGCGTGCCCGAGTCGTTGGCGAAGACGAGCTCGAGCTGCGGCCGGCCGCTCAGCCCGGGGAGAGAGAAGCGGTAGAGCCGGGCCTCCGCCGCATCGACGCGCCGCGTGCCGAAGTCGCGCCCCTGCGCGCGCACGCTCAGCTCCGGCCAAAGGGAGCCGTGGTTCGTGCCGCGCGCCTCGACCTCGAGCACCGCCGCGTCCGGCAGGTCCACCTCGAAGGCCACGCGGACCGTGCCGTTCTCGAAGAGGCCCCACTCGGCGCCCTCGCGCCGGCCCTGGCTCCCCGGGAGGAACTGGTCCGGGCCCGCGATGCCCACGGCCGTTCCGGCCGGCACCGGGTCGCCGCCTCCGCCGCTGCCGCCGGGACTCGTCGCGCCGGGGTCGTACATGCCGGCGCCGCGGGCCTCGGCGAGCGCCACGCCGGCCTCCAGCCGATAGAGGAAGTAGGGCGAGGTGAGCGCGGCCTCGAGGGCGAGACCGAGGTCTCCCGTGTCCGTGATCAGCGCCCGGTAGGCGTCTGCCTGGTCCCGCGAGATCGGGCCCCGGAAGAGCGCGAAGAGGAACTCGTCGACGAAGCGGTTGCCGCATGACGTCGCGTCCCCGCACGCGAAGGGCCGCTCGTTCGCCACGGCCCAGCCGGCCACGTCCGCCGCGTTTCGCACGTAGGTATCGAGGAGCGTGCTGGAGACGGGCTTGCCCGCCATGTCGACGAAGCCGCCGCGCCGTCCATCGTGGTTGGCCACGCGGGCTCCCACGTCCGTGGGCACGCCGAGGAGGTCCTCGAGGGAGCGCTGGTACTCCCCGCTCGTCAGCAGCTTCACCTCGCGGTGACCGACGGGCGGCGGCTCGTCGCCGGTGCAGACGACGGGCGGCGGCGGCTGGATGCCGCGGAGGTAGCTGCCCAGCGTCTCGGCGCAGCTCCCGACGCAGCGCTCCGCCGCCGCGAAGGGCATGGTCTCCTCGATGTAGGCCTCGAGGCCGTCGCCGTGCATCTCGAGGGCGGCGACCGCGTCGAGGCGGAAGTCGCCGTTGTCGTCGCCGCTGCTCAGGGTCGAGCCGAGGCCAAAGGTGCCGTGGCAGCCCGCGCAGAGCTGCCCCCAGAGCTCCTGCGCCGTCCCGTCCACGCTCCCCGGAGGGACGCCCTGGCCACCGCTCGCGAACCCGTCGCCGATGGTGCCCGTGCAGGCGCCCAGCGCGAGCAGAGCGCTCCATCCAAGGGCTGGACCCCATGCCCGACCGCCTGCGTCGATTCGCGTCATCGGGGGCCAAAGAGCGGCGCGCGCGTAGATTCGGGTCACGGGAAGCGCGTTACGCGGCCGTCGCGCTGCCGATTCGCCGATCCGGGGCCCTTCGGGCCGGTTCCGGCCCCGTCGCTCTCGGCGTTTGCCCCGGCTACGGTGCACCCATGGAGCGCAGATTCGTCGAGGTGGAGGGGCTTCGCCTCAGCTATCTGGAGGCCGGAAACGACACGGGCTCCCCGCCCGTACTCTTGCTCCACGGCTGGCCGACGAACGCGTTGCTCTACCGGCACGCCTTGCTCGCCATCGGCGCCCATCGCCGCGCGATCGCGCTCGACCTGCCCGGCTTCGGCGAGTCCGACAAGCCCCTCGACCGCTCGTACAGCTTCCGCTTCTTCGACCGGCTGCTCACGGGCTTCACGGAGGCGCTCGGCCTCCAGGCGCTGGGCCTCGTGGTGCACGACCTCGGCGGACCCATCGGGGTGCATTGGGCGGTCGCGAACGCGGGACGGATCCGCGACCTGGTGATGCTCAACACCGTCGTCTTCCCCGAAATGAGCTGGGCGGTGAAGGCCTTCGTCGCGGGCACCAAGCTCCCGGGGCTCCGCGGGTTCCTCTCGTCTCCGCGAGGCGTGGCCTGGGCCATTCGCTTCGGCGTGAGCGACGTCGCGCGGATCACCCCCGAAGTCGCGCGCCTCTACACGGATCCCTACCGCGATCGCGCGGCGCGGAAGGCGCTGCTGAAGGCCGGCGGGAGCCTGCATCCGAAGGGCTTCGACACCATCACGCGTGGCCTCGGCAACCTGACCATGCCGCTGCGCCTCATCTACGGCGAGGAGGACCGCATCCTGCCGAACGTCGCCAAGACCATGGCGCGCGTGAAGGACCGCCTCCCGCACGCCGAGCTGACGTCGATACCGGGCTGCGGACACTTCCTTCAGGAGGACCGGCCACAGGAGGTGGCGGGGCTGCTGGCGGAGTTCCTGGGGCGAGCGGGGCAGGGGGCGTAGCCCCTCGGTTATCGCGTCTCCATCTCCCGCTCCGAGATCGTGGTTGCGCCCGTCGCCCCCGCTTGCGACCACCGCGCCATGCCCCGCGCCACCGCCGACCGCTTCGACGCCGCCTACTACCGGCGCTTCTACGAAGACCCGCGGACGCGGGTCGCGGACCGGAGCACCACCAAGCGCCTCGGGGCCTTCGTGGGGGCCTACCTCCGCTTCCTCGAGGTCGACGTCGACTCCGTGCTCGACCTGGGGTGCGGGCTCGGGTGGTGGCAGCCCGTCGCGACCAAGCTCCGCGCCTCCTACCGCGGCGTCGAGGTGAGCGCGCACCTTTGCGAAGAGTACGGGTGGCTGCAGGGCAGCGTGGTCGACTTCCCCGGGCCCGGCGCCGACCTCGTGGTCTGCCAAGGAGTCCTCCAGTACCTCCCGGCCCGGGAGGCCCAGAAGGCGCTCACCAACCTGGCCCGGCTCACCTATGGCGCGCTCTACCTCGAGGTGCTCACGCGCGAGGATTGGGAGGAGAACGTCTCCCAGGACCACACGGACGGCGACGTCTATCTGCGGAGCGTCACGTGGTACCGCTCCCGGCTTCGGAAGCACTTCGTCGCGGCGGGCGGCGGGGTCTTTCTCGCGCGCGAGGGGGCGTCGGCCACGCTCTACGCGCTCGAGAAGCTCGAGTAGCGCGGGGCGCTAACGCCGCGCGAGCTCGCGCTTGGCGTGCGCCACGCTGGCGGCCAGCCCGGCCACGTTCTCGCGCGCGCCGGCATCCTCTATCGCGTGCTGGAGCGCGTCGCCGGCCTCCTCGGCTACGAGAAAGCGGTCCTCGGGCCGCTTGGCGAGCAGCCGCTCGACGACCGCGACCAGACCCGCGGGCAGGTCGTCGCGCTCGCCGGCGAGCGCGGGCACCGCGGCCCGCCCGACGCGGACGAAGAGCTCGATCTCGTTTTCGCCTTCGAAGAGACGCCGCCCGGCCAGCGCCTCCCAGAGCACGACGCCCAGGCTGTAGAGGTCCGAGCCCACCGAGGCGCGGGCGCCGCCGACCAGCTCCGGCGCCACGTACGCGAGCTTCCCCTTCACGACGCCAGGCGTGGTGAGCGTGACCCGGTCCATGGCCCGCGCCAGGCCGAAGTCGCCCAGCTTCACCTCGCCGTAGGGGCCGAGGAGCACGTTCGCCGGCGTGACGTCGCGATGGAAGATGGGCGCCGGCCGCCCCTCCACGTCGCGGCGACCGTGCGCCGCGGCGAGCGCGCGCAGCACGCCGAGGCCTACGGTCCCGACGAGGGACCAGGGCGTGGGCGCGCCGGAGCGCTCGTGCACCTTGACCCAGCGGCCGAGGTCCACGCCGTCGACCCACTCCAGCACGATGAAGAAGCGCTGCAGCTCGTCGCGGCAGAAGTCGTGCACGCGGACCACGTTGGGGTGCTGAAGCGCGCTCACGATGCGCGCCTCCTCGACGAACATGTCGGCGAAGTCCTCGCTGAGCGCGAGGCCCGGGTGCATGCGCTTCACGGCGACGGGCAGCTCGAAGCCGGCGGCGCCATGGCAGATGGCCCGCCACACGGTCGCCATCCCGCCGCTGCCCGCCTTCTCGACGAGCGCGTACTTGCCGAGGAGCAGGTCCCTCTGGGCGGTCTCGCCGCCCATCCTCGCGTGGGGCGGCGCCGCCGCGCGGCTGCGTCGCTCTTCGCTCATCCGACCCTCATCGTGACGCGCCGCTCTTCGGGGGCGTCCATCGGCGCGGTGCGCTGCGTCTCTGCCTGGCGGAGCAGCCGAAGGATGGCGGGCCCGAGCACGTCGATCTCCGTCGACGTGAAGCGCTCGCCGCCGAAGCGCCGGATGGCGCGGGTCTGCTCGCGGAGCATGGCAGCGTCCTGGCGGAGGATGCGGAGCGCGAGGGGCCGGAGCACCCGCCCCGCGAACTCCGTCGCGCGGGCCCCGGGCAGGAAGGCGACGCGGAAGCTGACGGCGCCGTAGAGGTGCGTCAGGTCATCCTCCACCGGCGTGAGCGCCGTGGTCGCGACCAGATGCGCGTCGTCGCCGAGGCGGTACTCGACCTGCGCGATGCAGGGGAGGAGAAAGCGGTCCCAGTGCTCGACGACGCCCCCGGAGGGCGCGAGGAGCCGGCCGAAGAGACCGGAAGGCCGCGGCTCGCCGACGTATTCGGCTTCGACGCGGTCGGACCACCGGCGCACGATGACCTCGATGGGTCGCTGTGCGCCCTCGGAACGGAAGAGGCCCGCGTGCAGGAAGGCCGTGTGCGGCACGTCCAGGGCATTCTCCGCCGTCGCGTGGAGCGAGCCCTCCATGGGCAGGTCGGCGCGCACGGTCGCGTAGCGCGGGTCGTCGAGGTGCGGGAACGCGAAGGGCGCTCGGGTCGGCGTCGCGCCGGCCGCGGGCCAGACCCAAACGTAGCCGTCGCGCTCCTCGCAGGGGAACGCCGTCGCGCGCCGGGCGCTCGCCCCGCGCGCGAAGGCCTCCGGCGCG
>CALCTH010000553.1 GCA_937893795.1 uncultured Myxococcales bacterium
GGAAAAAACAACACCCCAAATAATATATAAGGAAAATAAATGAAAAATAAATAGCAAGATTACGACGGGACCCCCCCCCCCAGAGAGAACAAAAAACAACAGAAAAGAACAGAAACAAAAACACAAGAGAAGCGGGCGCCCCGCGAAGAGAAAAAAGGCCCCAATACCCCTGAACGAACCCACACCATAGCGCACGGCGTGCACGACTGCCCCGACCTTCTCGCAGAGTTGCGAGACCTCGTTCATGAAGGAGATCCGCATCGCGAGCATCGTGTTGGCCACGTACTTCGTGAGCTCGGCGCTCGCCGGATCCATGAAGACCAGCCGGCTCTTTTCGAGGCAAACGGGATGATAGAGGCGCTCCATGATGCCACGCGCAAAGGCGTCGTCGGCATCGCATCCCACCACGATTCGGTCCGGCTTCATGAAGTCGTTCACCGCGTCCCCCTCCTTGAGGAACTCGGGGTTCGAAACGACGTGAATCGGGTGCGTGGAGTCTTCGACGAGGCGCCGTACGCGTGCGTTGGTACCCACCGGCACCGTGCTCTTGCAGACCAGAACCAGCTCCCGCTGGGCCTCCGCCGCGACCTGCATCGCCACGGCGTCGACGGCGCTGAGGTCGGCGCCACCGTCTCCACGCGGAGGAGTCCCGACGGCCACGAAGACCACCGTTGCTTCACGGATGGCCGCGGCCACGTCCGTCGTGAAGCTCAGGCGACCGGCCTCGACGTTGCGTTTGACGATGGTCTCGAGGCCGTTCTCGTAGATCGGGATGCCACCCGCTTCGAGCGTGGCGATCTTGTCGGCGTCGAGGTCGGCGCAGATCACGGTCGCTCCCGTCTCCGCGAAGCACGCCCCGCTGACGAGCCCCACGTACCCCGTTCCCACCATGCACAGCTTCATGAGCTCACCACCTGCATTTGCGGGGGTGTTAGTGGCCGCCCGGGGGGTGAGCAAGGGGCCCGAGCCCGCACTGCCGCCGAGGCCTCGACCCTCAGCGACGACCCGCGCTGGCGCTCACGAGCCGAGCGAAGGTAGATGCTGCCCGACGTGCGCCTGCGTGCGTGAGGTGGTTGGTATCCCGGTACCAGGCGGTCTCGCCAAGGCCTCCCGGGCAGCCGCCCCCCTGGGCTTCCGGGCAGAGCGTGTCCGTGGGATCCAATACGTAAACGTCGGGAATCCGACGCGCGATTCCCTCGAAGAGGGCACGCTCGCGATGCCTGACCACGTCGTGCGCCGCGCGCTCCTTCACGTGGAACTCTAGGTCCCCGGCAGCTTCACGGTAACGGCGCTCGGGGTCGAACTGAGGGTCGCTCGGTACGTCCACGAGCAGCCAGACGCGCGACCCACGCGCCTGGATGGCCGCCACCACGTCTTCGAGCTCGGCTTCGAGCTCCTCGTCGGGGCGGTCGTACGCGCCGTACCATGTCGCCGCGAGCACGACGTCTTCGATTCCCTCTCGTTCGATGGCCTGCAGGATCGGCTCCTGGACGCGGCCTCCACAGAAGGCACTGTCCTTCGTCGGCCGACAGTTTCGCGCGTTCAGGAAGACGTCGAAGTGGGCTTCCCGGCCCAGTTCGACGAGCGTGTGAGACCACATGTCAGCGTGGGAGTTGCCCCAGAGGAGAACCCTCCGCTCTCCCTGGCCATGCGACAGTTGGCAGACCTGGGCGCGCGGGTGGAGCACCCGAAAGAGGAAGCCACAGCGTTTGTCGTCGGCGGCGTCGAAGGGCGCCGTCAGGAGCTGCCGTGCCACGCCCTCGTAGCGGAATGCGGCGCCCTGGGACCTCACTCCAACGAGGCCCAGTAGGGCTACGAGAGCGAAGGAAGCCAGCACTGCCACGAGAAGCGAACGTCCCGTGGAAAGGAAGCGCCGACGGCGCACGGGCGTCTCCAGCCCGTAGTAGGTGCCGACGGCGAGGCCGACGCTCACGAGCGCCAAGAGCAGCGCCACCGCGAGCTCACCGTCGTAGAGGCCGCGACGACGCGCGAACACGATGACGGGCCAGTGCCAGAGGTAGAGTGAATAGGAGACGAGGCCGATGCCGACGAGCGGTCTCCAGGAGAGGGCACGACGCACGGGGGAGCCTTCGTGCGCCCCATGGGCGATGAGCAGAGTGGTCCCGAGCACCGGGGCGAGGGCCACGAAGCCGGGAAAGCCCATCGATTCGTCGATGAGCATGAGCGACGCGCCCGTGCAGGCGGCGCCCACCACACCCAGCGGCAGCGCGGCACGGCGCATGGCCTCGCGATAACGTGCCGACTCCTCGAGCAAGGCGACCAAACCGCCGGCCCCGAGCTCCCATGCGCGGGAAGGGAGCAAGAAGAAGCTGGCTTTTGGCGAGAGGGGCATGAGCATCAGGTTCAGCCCGAAGGAGAGCGCCATCAGCGCCAGCAACTCGGGCCAGCCTCGCCGGCGCCGCAGCAGGACGAGCAGCCAGGGCCAGAGCAGGTAGAACTGCTCTTCGACGCCGAGCGACCAGGTGTGCAGGAGTGGCTTGTGCGCTGCTCGGCGGAAGTAGTCGCCGTCCACGAGGAAGTAGACGTTCTGGAGGGCCACGGGCTGGCTGAGCACGGACTCCGAGAGCCCGGCCATGTTCTCCGGCAACAGCACCGTGAGCCCTACGCACCACGTCGTCACCACGACAGCGACCAAGGGCAGCGAAAGGCGCCTGAGCCGGCGGAGCATGAAGTCGCGGAAGCGGAAGCTCCCGTCCCGGGTCTGCCGCCTCAGAATCCGCGTGATCAGGTAGCCGCTGATGACGAAGAACACGTCGACGCCCACGAAGCCGCCGGTCATCGCGTGGGGGAAGAGGTGGAAGATGAGCACCCCCAGCACGGCGATGCCTCGAAGCCCATCGATGTCGGGGCGGTAGCTGGCGTCAGGTCTGCCAGCCTCGCGTTGGCGTGCCGTATGCGCCATCGGCGCAGGGTACCGGTTTGCGATGCTGGAACGGCCTAACCTGCGAGACGCGCGCCGTCGACGGAGCACGGACTGGTCGCTAGCCTCCCAGCATGCGCACCGCCATGGTCGGCGTGATGCAAACATGTGCCGTCGTTCTCGCGTGCGGCTGCGCGCCCGATGCGGCCCCGGTGCTTCGCCGACGACGCGGTCGACTTTTCTCGGACGCTGCACGGCACAGGACTTCGCCGTGGTCGACGAGGTAACCCGTCCCCCATGGCCGCCGTCATCCGCTGTTTCGTCGACGCGGTGGGTCTGACGTACACCGACATCACGCCCGCGGGGGAAGCTCGGGTTCGGCACAGCTGTGTCCAGGCGTGCGGCCGGAACCACGTGGCCGGATGGGCGGTCCGTGGAAGGCAGCACGCGATGCGGG
Source organism: uncultured Myxococcales bacterium (assembly GCA_937893795.1). Taxonomy (GTDB): domain Bacteria; phylum Myxococcota_A; class Polyangia; order Polyangiales; family Houyiibacteriaceae; genus CALCTH01. Next base: position 3,339 of record CALCTH010000553.1, read on the forward strand.
CCGTATGTCGCCGGAGATGCGGCGGTGCTTCGCGCCTTGGCCCTCGCCGTCTTCGATGTCGCAGCGCTACCCGACGGGGTACAGCACAAGGGGCGCGTGACCAGATACGCCCCCTGTTTCGGGGTGCAGTCCCTAGGAGCCGCCCGGAGTCGATCGCGGTCATCCGAACGGCGGGCGGGCAGCCGCAGCCCACGGAGGTAGCCGCAGCGTAGGAGGCCGAGGCGCTGGAACGCGAGGCAAACTCCACTACGGTGGCGTTGACCCGCGACTCGTATCCTCTCGGGCACGGGCGAGGTCTTGTTCCTTCACGACCTGAGCGGCGGTGTGGTAGCCGACGCCTTCATCGGCTGATCCTCCGATGCGGGAGACCGAAGCATGGATGCGCTGGTACTTGCAGCCGGTCGGGGCACACGACTGCGGCCGCTGACCAACGCGACGCCCAAACCCGCGTTGCCCGTTCGCCACGCGCCGATGATCCGCTTCGCGCTTCGGGCCGTCGGGGAGGCAGGCGCGACCCGCGTCTTCATCAACGTCCACCATGCGGCCAGCGCACTCGTCGACCTTCGGCCAAGGCTCGAGGCTTGGGTCGGGTGCCCGGTGGAGTTCCTTCGGGAGGAGTCGCTCCTCGGGACGGCCGGCACGCTCGCGAAGCTCGCGCCGCGCGTGCGGTCGAGCGCGCTGCTGGTGGTGAACGGTGACGTGCTGTTGCCGCCGCTGCTCTCGCCGCTCGTTCGCGCTCATGCGGCGGAGGACTCGGTCGCGACGATGCTCGTCACGACGCACGCCCGGACCGAGCTCGCTCGGTCCGTGTGCGTGGACGGCCGCCGGGTCGTCGGCGTGCGCGTCCGTGGTCGTACCAGCGCGCAGACGCGCCGGGTCGTCTTCTGCGGCGCTCACGTTCTGTCCCCGGCGGCGCTGACCGGGCTGCCACCTCGCGGAGACGTCGTGGAGGAGGGCTACTGGCGATGGCTCGAGGCGGGTCGCGCCGTGGGGATCGTGGAGACCCGTGCTCCGTGGGACGACCTCGGCACCATCGCACGCTACGCGGAAGGACAGCTGTGGCCTGCCGACGACTTCGTGGACGGTCCCGATGTACATCCCGAGGCCGACGTGCCCGCACGGACGCGGGTCGGCCCGGTCGTGGCCGGGCCCGGGAGCGTCGCGCTCCCCGGCGCACGCTTGGATCAGGTCGTGCTCATGCCGGGAGCACGAGCGCAGGGAGCCTTGCGCCGGTGTGTGGTCCCCGCCGCCGGCGCGCCTATCGCCTTTTCGTGAGAGATGTCCCTCGATGGGGGGGGGCTCTGGCCCGCTCCTTGAACGATCGGTCCTCGGTCTACAACAGGGCCTTCGAGGGTCGGGCTTCGTGCGTTTCGGGGGAGACATGAAAACGGCGGTGATCGTGGGTTTGCTGGCGGCCCTCGCCGCGTGTGGCGAGGCGGCGGGCAGTTCCGACACGGGGGACGCCGGTCGTCCCGACGGGGGCGGCACGCCCGATGCCATGACGGACGCTCGCGTTCGAGATGCGGAGCCCTTCGATGCCACCCGGGACCTACCCGGCGCCGATGGGGGACCGACCGATGCGGCCACGGACCTCCCACCCGAGGCCCTCGGAAGGACCGATGCCGGCCCGGATCTCGGCGTGGGCTCGTCCGTCGGTGCCAGCGGATTTCGCGCGGCCCGTGTGCCTTTCGCCTTCGATGACTGCGAGGTCTTCATGGCCTCGCCTCCACCGGCCGACTACCAGGCGACCGTCAACGGCGACGGGACGTTCATGATCGGCGGGCGCTTCCTCGTCGGGTCGAGCCCCGACGGGTGGTGGCTCCTCGAGGACCCGGCGTTCGTGACCCCGCGGTCGGCGACCGGCATCGCCTCGGGAGACGGCGCGGCGCCGGCGGAGCGCTGGGTGCTCGGCGCCTTCGAGGACCTCTTGCTGCTTCGTGATGCCTCGACCGGACGTTGGTCCGACGTTTCGGATCCCCGCGTGGGATGGGCTCGGCGCGTCGAAGCGGCATGGAATCGACCCGTGGTGGCCGGGAGTGATGACCTTTTCATCTTCGAGTCCGGCACGTGGAACACGCTCCCCCGTCCGCCCGGGAGCCTAGACGTCGCGCCGCCCGAAGGGAGCCCGCGGCGCCCCCTCACCGGCACGGAGAGCGCGCTCTATCTCGTGAATGAGCTCGGCTTCCACCGGCTGGACTCTCCCCGCGGGAGCTGGGTCAGCTTCACGCCCCCCGCCATCGGTACGCCGCCAGTCCTCCGGATCGTCGGTGGCCAACGCGAAGGCGAGGTCTACGCGCTCGGCGACGTCGACCTCTACCGCTTTCGTGGAACGGCATTGGAGCGCGAGCCGCTCGCCACGCCGGAGTGCGGTGAGCTGCTCTACGTCCGGCAGCTCGCGGTCACCGGCGGCGAGCCCATGGTCTTTCTCGAATGCCGTGCTCAGCGCCCCTTGATGGAACGCGTCGCCGGTGCGTGGCGGCGGGTCGAGACCGTCCGTCGCCCCACGCGCATTCAGGGGCTCGAGGACGAGAGTGTGTTGAGCCTTCAGGGCATTCCTCGTCGTCGTGTCTCCGGCGGAGACTGGGAGTCGGTGCTCGACGACGTCGAGCTACCGCGCTTCGACGACAGCCAGGAGGGTGGTGGCCGAAGGTACCGCCTCGCAGAGGATGGAACGCTCGAGGAGGCGGCGGCCGGAGCGTTCACGCCGGTCGCCGGACTCGAGGACTACCTCATGCGGAACCTCTGGGTCGCTTCGGACGGGACCGCGTTCGTCAACGGTTGGCGTCGGACGTCGTCGGCCCGGCCCGACCGACTGGACACGTTTCGTGTATTGCCGAGCGGCGCGATCGAGACGGACCTGAGGCGCTGGACGACCGGCCGCTTCGTGGGCCGTTCGGCCAGCGAGGTCTGGATGGTCACGAACGACATTCGCGATGACGAGCCGCTCTACTTCTTCGACGGCTCGACCTGGACCCTGGCGGACTCGCCGCCGTGCGCGAGCGTGGTCGATCTCCGCCTCTACGGCATCTCGTCTCTCTACGCGGAGTGCGCCTCGGGGACTCGGCATGGTCGGGAGTCGGGGCGCTGGCTTCCCATCGGGGGCGTTCCGCCTCGCGCCCTCGTCGTGAGCATCGGTCCGCGCGGTGACCCGAGCATTCTCTTCGTCAACAACCGGGAGTTCCAGACGCTCGACGAGACCGGCCTCCGCGACGACCGATTCGTGTTTCCGACGCTCTTCGGAAGCCTGATCGGTGTCGCCGGCGACAGCATCGAGGGTCTCTTCTTCATCTCCGGCAGCGCCATCGGTTGGTTCGACCGCGCAGGGGCGTGGCACCGCGTAAGCGGGTGGGCGGTCGACGATCCCGTCAGCCTTCGGGTCCAAGGAGATGTTGCGCTCGTGAGTGCCGAGGTCGCCACCGGCACCGGCTTTTCTCGAAACGCGGGGAGCTTGGCGCGATGCGTCCGACGATGACACGAACCTCCACGCGCCACCTCCGAAGGGGCACGCGCACGAGCCCTCTCCATGTCCTGATTCAGCTCGCGTTGCTGATGACCGTCGCGTGCGGCACCGCGGGGCCCAGCGCGATGGATGGCGGAACCACGGATTCCGGGCCCGTGGATGCTGGACCCGTCGACGCTGGGCCAGCCGATGCGAGCACGGGGGACTCGGGCCCCATTGACGCCGGACCCATGGACGCCGGTCCGCTCGACTCGGGCCCTGCCGACGCCGGGACCGTGGACGCCGGCCCGGCGGACACGGGACCCCCGGACGCCGGGCCCGCGGATGCAGGGCCGATGGACATGGGCCCTCCCGATGCCGGTCCGGCACCTTGCTGCATCGACGACGACTGCCCCGTCGAGTTCGCGTGCGAAAGTGCCGCGTGTGTGCCCGCTGGACCCACGTGCACCGACGGCGAGCTTAACGGGTTCGAGCTCGGAGTGGACTGCGGGGGCCCCTCCTGTCCAGCCTGCGTCCCGGCGTGTGATGACGGCTTCTTGAACGGCGGGGAAACCGACGTCGACTGCGGTGGATCGACGACCTGCGGCCGCTGTGACCTCGGCGAACGATGCGAGGTGGCGGCGGACTGCGCGGCGGGCGCATGCACGCTGGGACAGTGCGGGACGGAGGGCGACATCGTCTTCGCCGTGCTCGACGTGGCACGAAACGGTGACCTCGGGGGCATCGAGGGAGCCGACGAGCTCTGTGGCCGCAACGCCGCCGAGTGGGGCTTTCGGGGCACGTGGCGCGCCCTGCTCGGCGCCGGCGGTGCAGGAGGCGGGCCGAGCCGCGCGCTCGCCGAGCTGATTCCGACCGCGGTCGCCGCGAACCGCGTGGTGAATACCTGCGAGTTCTACCCCGTGGGCGCTCGTCCTCGGCTGTGCAGCGAGGGAACGGAGATCGCCCCGCGCTACGACGACTTCGTCGGAGACATCGGGGGCCGCATCTCCGGGACCGAGGTGCTCACCTTCGGGGGGCGCGGGCCCTACCGAACGGCGAGCGACCCGCCCTTCTCGGGTACGACGTGGATCGGCGCCGTGCGGCTCGGCGCGACCGCCTCGGACACCTGCGACGACTGGCGGTCCGACGCGATGACCGACGAGGGCATCGGGACCTTCATGCCCCGGGCGCTCTACTTCGAGCAGCTCACGCCCTGCGACATCTTTGGAGCCGTGCTCTGCGTCCGGACCACGCTGGCGTGCGAGACCGATGCCTGCCGGTGTGGAGACGGTGTGCTCAGCGGGTCCGAGACCGACGCGGATTGCGGCGGGTCCGAGTGCTCGGCCTGCCGTCCCGGGCAGGAGTGCCGCGTCGCCTCGGACTGTGCCGACGGGGTGTGTGATTCCGGGAGGTGCGCGGCGCCGACGTGCAGTGACGGAGTGCGCAATGGAGGCGAGACGGACCTCGACTGCGGAGGCGTGTGCGGCTCGTGTCCGGCGGGCGACACCTGCGCCGTGGCGGCCGACTGCGCTTCCGGGGTGTGCGACCTCGAGACGAGCACTTGCGTGGCGGCGAGCTGCGACGACGGGGTCGCCAACGGCCTGGAGACCGACGTGGACTGCGGTGCGTCCAGCGCCTGTGGGCTCTGCGCGAACGGACGGCGTTGCGACGCGCCCGGCGACTGCGACTCGGGCGCGTGCACCGCATGGGCGCCAGGCCGCGCGATGCGCTGCGGGACGACCTTCGGGCACCTCGTACATCTCACCATGGAGCTCGATGGCGCGACGCAGCCCGTGGCGCGCGAGGTGATCGGTGAGGGCGCGTTCCTCAGCGCCGAGACGGGAACGCTGCGCGTCGGCTTCTGGCCCTTCCCTGAGGACGGCCGACACGACGTGCTCCTCATGCCGCAGGTCGTTTCCATCATCGCCGCCCTCGAAGCGGAGGCCAGAGCGCGTGGGCGCACCCTCGAGACGGGCGCCGGACCTGGATACCGAATGACGGACCCGGAGACCGACGTGTACGTCTTTCCGGCGAAGGACGACTCGCTCTACGACGAGGTGACGGACCTCGGCGAGCGGTATGCCCGGCCACCCGTGGTCAACGCCTTCACGGCGCGGGGCGGCGTCGTTCTCTACATGGACCTTTTCGCGAACAGCGGCGACGATCCGTCGCGCAACACGTACGCCGAGATGGCTTCGCTCTTCGAAGATTGGGCGCTCCGAAGCTCGACGCCACCGAGCACGGAGCCCAGCTTCCTCGCGTCGCTCGACCGGGATTTCGGCCCCCAGCTTCCGGACATGGCGCCGGTGTGCACGCCCACCACGCAGAGCACGCATCCGCTCGCCGTGTCGCCGGCGAGGCGCGAGGCGCCGAGCATGCGCTTCTCGGGACGGGGTCAGCGCTGGGTGCTCGACGTCGTACGCAGCGCCGCACCGTCGAGCTTCGGCGACGACTGGCACGAGGTGAACGTCACGCTCGCTGATGAGGAGGGCTTTGCGCTCGTCACCCACTTCCTCCGGAGCTCGGGGTCGTGAGTCGGCATGCGACGGCAGGGGTCAGGACGCGGAGGCAAAACGCATGAGATTCGTGACGAGAGGTTCCGCGCCGTGGGTCTTACCTCTCGTCGGGGCGGCGCTCGGTTTGCTCGCCGCGGGATGCGGAGAGACGGGGGAGGCGGTGGGCTCGGGGGGCGTGCTGCTCGAGTCCTGCGTCGTCGACTCCGACTGCGCGCCGGACGCGAGCTGTGAGTGCGGTCGCTGCACCGTCGCATGCACCAACACCGCCGAGTGCAGTCGCCTCGCTCGGGAAGCGGCGTGCGTACCGAACCCGGGATGCCGTGCGGGGCCGGCGAACGTCTGCGCCCGACCGTGCACCCGCAGCACGGAGTGTCGAACGGGCCTCGTGTGTCGTGACTCCGCCTGCGTCGTGCCCTTGCCTCCGCCCACCGACGCTGGGCCACCCGAGGCAGGCATGCCCGACATGGGCCCCACCATGGACGGGGGCGTCGTCGACGCGGGTGACGCGGGAACCAGGGACGCCGGGGCCCCCGAGGCCGGCCCTGCCGATGCCGGGCCTGTCGACATGGGCCCCCCGGACGCCGGCGCGTGCTGTCTGAGCGAGGAGTGCCCGCTCCGCTTCGCGTGCGTGGCGGGCTTCTGTGCGCCCGAGAGCTCGTGCTCCGACGGCGCGCGGAACGGCCTCGAGCTCGGTGTCGACTGCGGCGGGCCCTCGTGTCCCGCGTGCGTTCCCGCGTGTGACGACGGACGGCTGAACGGCGGGGAGACCGACGTCGACTGCGGTGGCGCTACGACGTGCGGGCGCTGCGGTCTCGGTCGCCGCTGCCAGGGACCCTCCGACTGCCGCGATGGGGTGTGCACGCTCGGGCAGTGCGGCCCGACGGGAGAGCTTCTCCTGGCGAGCCTCGACGTGCCGCGAAGCGGTGACCTCGGTGGCCTCACGGGCGCCGACGAGGCCTGTGGCGTGAACGCCGTGGAACGGGAGCTCCAAGGGACCTGGCGTGCGCTCCTGGTGGCCGAAGGGACCGGCGGGGGCCCGGCACGTTCTTTTGCCGACTTGGTCGCGCTGGTCGATGTCGGGTCTCCCGGCTACAACCTCTGCGCGGCCTACCCGCCCGACGCGCGGCCCACGCCGTGCTCCGACCGCGGTCTCGTGTCGGCACGCTACGACGACTTCATGGCGCTGGATGGGAGCCTCCGGCGGCTTCCGCTCACCTTCGGAGGCATCGAGCCCCGCCGCGGAGCCGGCACCCCACCGTTCACCGGCCTGGCATGGACCGGGACACCGCGGCCCGGCGCCGTCGCCGACACCTGCGCGGACTGGTCGTCGGCGCGGGCGGAGGACCGGGGCGTCGGGTCGCTCTTCTACCGGCTCTACTCCGAGCTCGCCCCCCTGAGCTGTGAGCGCCTCGCGTCCGTGGTGTGCCTCCGTACGACGCTGGCCTGCGAGACCGAGGTCTGCCGGTGCCTCGACGGGGTCTCGAACGGCCGCGAGACGGATCGCGACTGCGGAGGACCGCTGTGCTCCGGGTGCGCACCCGGTCAACGATGCCGCGTCGCGTCCGACTGCGCCGATGGCGTGTGTGACTCGGGCCAGTGCGCGGCGCCGACCTGTGGTGATGGGGTCCGAAACGGTACCGAGACGGACGTCGACTGTGGCGGCCGTTGTGCCCCGTGCGCCGTCGGTCGCGCCTGCGCGGTCGCCGCCGACTGCGCTGAGGGAGTGTGCGCGGCCGACTCCGGCGTATGCGCCGCCGCGACGTGCAGCGACCAGGTCGCCAACGGTATCGAGACCGGCGTCGACTGCGGTGCAGCCAGTGGCTGCGGACTCTGCGGCGACGGCCGCGGCTGCGACTCTGCCGTCGACTGCACGTCGGGCGCCTGCACCTCATGGGCGCCAGGACGCGAGACGCGATGCGGGACGACCTTTGGGCACCTCGTACACTTCACCCTGGAGCTCGACGGGGTCGTGCAGCCCGTCGCGCGCCAGATCATCGGCGACAGCGCCTTTCTGAGCGCGGAGACGGGAACGCTGCGCGTTGGCTTTTGGCCCGCCGGAAACGGCGCAGCGGGCTTGGCCATGCCGCAGGCTCTCGCCATCATCGCGGCGATCGAAGCGGAGGCGATGGCGAGAGGCCGCGTCGTCGACATCGGAGCCGGCGACGGGTACGGCATGACGGACGCGGAGACGGACGTCTACGTTTTCCCGTGGAAGGACGACACCTACTACGACGGCCCGACGGACCTCGGTGAGCGCTACGGGACACCGCCCATCGTCAACGCCTTCACGGCCCGCGGTGGTGTCGTGCTCTACACGGATTTCTTTGGGAACTGGGGCGGCACCGACATGCCCACCCTCTTCGAGGATTGGGCTCTGCGGCTCTCTACGCCGCCCGACACGGAGCCGTCCTTCCTCCGTCCCATCGACCGCGAGGGCGGCGCGCGGCTCCCGGACGACGCCCTGGTCTGCACGCCCAACTCCCAGCGTGACCATCCGCTCGCCATCTCCGTGTCGAGGCTCGAGGCCCCCATGGGAGGCTCTTCTGCCGCTTCACAACGCTGGGTCTTCGACGTGTCCCGCCGGGAAGCCACGAGAGACTTCCGTGACCACTGGCACGAGCTCAACATCACGCTTGCCGACGAAGAGGGCTTCGCGATCGTCACGCACTTTCTTCGAAGTCCGGGCGACTGCGGCGCGACCTCAGCGGCCGTCTCGTTCGAGGCGCGCCCCGCCGTCCAGCTCGAGAAGTCTGCC
>CALCTH010000554.1 GCA_937893795.1 uncultured Myxococcales bacterium
GGGCGGAACATGGAGGGAACGCTCATGGCCCCTCATAGCAAAGAATGAACCGTGATTCAGTTCCGAGCGCCCGCGGCCGCTCCGGGATCCGCGATCTGATGGCCGAGCAGCTCGGCCACGACGCGTACCGTCTCGCCGCTCAGCTCCGTCGCCAGCTCGCTCTCGATGCGCACGGGCCCGACGCCGGGGCAGTAGGTCGTCGCGATGGTGAGGCCCTGCGGTCCGCCTCCCTCCTCCACGCGCACGCAGCGGGTGAAGGCGCCGGCGCGCACCTCGAGCGCGAGGTCCATGGCCGTGATCTCGGCCGTTCGCCCGGAGCGCGACGGCCAGCGGGCGCCGACCTCGATGGGTGCCTTGAGGATCCAGACGCCGGCTTCGGGGAAGAAGAGCCCCTCGGGTCGGCGCTCGTAGACGTAGGGCACCCGATCGCTCTCGAGCGTGACGCTCTCGCCCGCGACCGCGGTGACCCGAAGGATGCTCAGATGGTTCCCGGCGTCGCTCACGGCGTCGTAGGACCACACGTTGCCCTCCGCGAGCGGGTAGAGCGCGTCCACGGCGGGAGGCCCCGTCGGGGTGGTGGGTCCCTCCGAGGAGGCGCCTCCGCACGCCGCGAGGGCGAGCGTCAGCGGCAGGGCGAGATGACGTAGGTCCAGGCGATCCATAGGAAGAGCAGGAGGCAGGCGCCCAGCGCAGCGAGCTGGACGGGGTCGAGGCTCACGCGACGCCGCAGGTCGCGCGCCGACGCGCGAAGATCGTCCGAGAGCTCGCCGGCGAGCGCGGCGTCGACGAGGGACCGCACCTGCGCGTAGTCGCCATGACGAAAGGCCTCCTCGGCCGCGGCGAGCTGTGCCCGCGGACCTTCCGGCACCGCGTCGTCGGGCGTGGCGTCCGTCATCGGGCGCGATCGTCAGAACCCCGGCGAGCGGTTGGGTCCGGTCGTCCGCGGTGGCGGTCCCCGGACGACCATGCGCGGGCGCGGGGCCCGCATCGTGGTGCTCGGTACGGGGCGCGGCGCGGCGCGCGGCACCGGGCGCATGGCGGGCTGGGCCACGGGCGGCGGCGGCGGGGCGTCTCGCACCAAGAGCGTGAGCGGGCTGTCGGCGGAGAGGGTCCTTTCCCAGGTCTCTCCCTCGCCGAGCTCGACGGTCAGGAGATGGCGCTCGGGGTCCGAGGGGAAGTCGATCTCCCCGCCCTCCGTCACCGCGACGCGCACGCCGTCGACGCGGACGACGTCGTCGGGTCCGACGCCTCGCAGCGTGAGGACCACGGGTGGCGTGCGCACCGGGGCGGCGGCCTCGCCTTCCGGCGGCGCCTCGGCCTCCGGCGCGTCGCCCGACTCGGACTCGGACGTGCCCTCGGACGTCGTCGTCTCGCCCGAGGCGTCGCCGACGCTCGGCACGGGGGGCTGGTCCTTCTTGCCCAGCTGACCGCCGATGACCACCACGGCGCCCACGAGGAGCAGACCGATCACGATCATCGCCGGCAGCCGCGAGCGGCCCGGCGCCGCGGGGACCTCGCTAGGCGGCACCGTGGTCAGCTCGAGGGGCTCTGGCGGCTCGATCACCGGCGCCGGCGAGGGGGTCGTGGCCGGTGCCGACCCGGAGGGCGGCGGCTGGGACCACGGCGCTTCGCTCGCGACCCGCGCCGCGACCTCGGCGAGCATGGCCGCCTGGGGTCGCTCGCTCTCGCGGCGGTACTCCGGGTCCACCACGATGCTCTCGGTCGGCATCTTCGGCGCCTTCGGTACCCCGGGCAGCGGCCGCTCCGAGTCGCCCTCGAAGGGCGGCGGCGGGTTGGTCGGCGCGGCGAGCATGGCTTCCGCCTCGGGGTCGCGGAGCTGTGGCGGCGGGTTCGTGAGCTGGCCGAGCGCCGCCGCGGGTGGCGGCGGCGGGGTCGTGGGCTTCTTTCGCGCGGCCTTTGCGATGGAGGGCGTCACGGCGGGCGTCGACGTGGCGGCCTTCGCGTGGCCGGCGACGAGCGACGCCATGTGGGCGGCGGTGACCGTTCGCGCGGTCTCCTCGCCCTCGCTCTCGTCGACCGTCGCGTCGTCGTCCGCGCTGTCGTCCGCCCTGTCGACCCTGCTCTCGTCGACCGTCGCGTCGTCGTCCGCCGTCGCCGTGGGCTGCGGGAACGTCGCGATCACGGTCGTCTCCGCGGCCAGCGGCGCGGTGTCGTCCGCGGTGTCGTCGTCCGCGGTGGTGTCGTCCGCGGCGGCGTCGTCCGCAGCCGCTGTGGAGCTGGCATCCGGCGTCGGCGCCGCGTCCGGAGCGACGGCCAAACCCGGGGTGGTGTCGTCCGCGTCCAGGTCGACGTCGAAGCCCGTCGGCTCCAGCGGCGCGGCGGTCGTGGGCGCGGGGGTCGGCGCCGGCGTCCCGTTCACGGCTTTGGCGGCAGGTGCCGGAGCTTCCTCCGCCACCTTCGCGGGCGTCGCCCCAGCCTTCGCCGACCGAATGGCCGGAGCGATACGCGGCGGCGCCGCGGGAGCGCGGGGTCCCGACCGCCAGCCTCCGCCCGTGCCCTTGCCCTTCTTCCGCCACCCGCCCTTCTGCGGCGGGGGCGGAGCCGGCGCAGGCGCCGGCTCCGACTCGAGCTCGCTCGACTCCATCTCCGGGAGCTCGGAGGGCGAGGTCTCCACGTCCGCGTCGGAGAGCGACAAGCGCTCGGCGGAATCCCGGCTCTCGTCCTCTTCGGCGGCCTCGTTCCCGGCCTCTTCGTCGTCCCGCGCGCTCATCGATGCTTCCAGTGTACGCTGCCGCCGCATGCGACGCTTGACCGCCGTGGTTCTGGCCGCGGCCTTCATGATCCCGGAGCTTTCCGCCCGGGCGCAAGAGAGTGACCCGGGCGCTCCGCCGACGGAGGCTGAGCTCTCCGCCGCCCGCGAACGCTTCAGCGAAGGTCTCGCGCTCGGCGACGCTGGGGATCACGAGGCCGCGCTCGTGGCCTATCGCGAGGTGCTGACCGTCGTGGACGCCCCCTCCGTCCGCTACAACGTCGCCCACAGCCTGGCCGAGCTGGGCCGCTTCGCCGAGGCCGACGCGCAGCTGCAGATGCTCCTCGCGAGCCGCGATACGGACCCAGAGACGCGGGCGCTCGCCTTCGAGCAGCGCCAGACGCTCGAGCGCCTCGGTGGCCGGCTGCGCATCCACGTACGCGGGGAGGTCGAGGGCGCCGTGGTGCATCTCGATGGCTGGGAGGTGCCTGCGAGGCGGCGTCTCTCTCCGCTGCGCGTGAGCGCCGGCGAGCACCAGCTCGAGCTCGTCATCGATGGCGACGTGCACGCGCGCGAGACCCTCACCATCGCCACCGGCGACCGCGCGGAGGTCGTCCTACGGCCGCTCCCGGAGCCGGAGGATGTGCCGCCCGTGCCGGCCGAGGCGACGGAGCCCGCGCCGGTCGAGGAGACGCCCCCCGAAGCGACCCCGCGATGGAAGGACTGGCGCGTCTGGGCCATCGTGGGCGGCGTGGCCGCGGCGCTCGCCCTCGGCATCGGGATCGGCGTCGCGGCGGGAGGCGGGGGCGGCGGCTCGGCCTTCCAGGGCGACCTCGACCCCGGCGTTCTCACCTTTGGGGGCTGAATGACGCGATCTAGATGCACCCTCGCGATGCTCTTGCCGGCGCTCCTTCTCGTGGCGGCCTGCGGTGACGACGCGCTCACGGAGGTCGTGATCGTCGTCAACAGCGACCTCGACGTGCCCTTCGAGATCGACGGGCTGCGCGTCACGGTCTCCCGGGGTGGCGACGCGCTCCAGGCCGTCGGTGGTCTCGGTCCGGGGCAGCCCCCCTTTCCGCGCTCGGTGAGCGTGGTGAACGACAGCCCCTCGCTCGGTCCCTTCGAGGCCCGCGTTCAGCTTACGCGCGGCGGCGCCACGGTCGTCGAGCGCCTCGCGCGCTTCACCTTCGAGGCGGGCGCGCGGCGGCGCCTCGACCTGGTGGTGCCCGGCGCGTGCATCGACATCGACTGCGAGAGCGACGAGACCTGCGGGCCCCTGGGCGACACGAACGTCGTCGGATGCCAGGACCCCGCCGTCGACCTCGCGCCCTTCGCGAGCTCCGGCCTGCCGCTCCGGGCCGAGCCTTCGCTCGACGCCGGAGTGCCCTGAGCCGGCGCTTGCGCCGGTGCGCTCAGCCGCCGTCGCCGGCGGCCGCGACCTCGCCGCGCAGTACGATGAGCACGGCGTCCTCGCCGAGGAGCCAGAGCCGGTCGCGGGCGTCCGTCTCGATGTCGCCAAAGGAGCTCGCGGGGAGCCCGGAGCCCTCGCCGAAGACGGTCCAGGTGCCCGCGCTCCACATCACGAGGCCGTTGCCGCCGGCGCCCCAGACGCGCCCCTGGCGGTCGAGGGCCAGCGCGAGGGGCCGCGCAGCCTTCACGTTGGCCGGCATGCGGAACTCGAACTCGCGGTTGTAGTAGTAGCCAGGGCCCTCGGCGGCGGCCATCCAGATCTTGCCCTCGGTGCCGACGACCACGTCGCTCACGACCTCACCGCGCACGCCGCGCGCTTCGCCGAAGACGATGGCCTGTGCGTCGCCCACCCGGACCGCGCCACTGATGGTGCTGAACCAAGCGTTCGGCGTGTCGGCCAGGTCGAGGTTCGAGAAGTCGTCGGGCATCGAGAGCGCGCCCGGGCCGTCCGCTTCCTCGGTAGCTCCACGGTGGTGGTACGTGACGGTCTCGTCGTTGGGCCGCAGCACGGCGACGCCCCGAAGCCGGCCGGATCCCGGCGTGGCCCCGCGGACGCGCACGGCGACCCAGACGCTCCCGTCGCTCGCCGCGGCCATCATGGGCACGCCGCTGAGCTCCTGGCCCTCGCCGAGCGAGAGACGGCGCTCGACCACGGGGCTCCAGCTGTTCCGGTTGCGCCGGAAGACGACGACGGAGTTCGGGTCCGCGGCCTTCGTGGCCGCCACGTAGAGGCCGTCGTCGGCCGAGGCGATGGACCAGGGGCGGAGGCCGCGCGGCGTGGGTACGCGCACGAGGCCGCTCTCGCCCTCGTCCCAGCTGGCCACCACGCCTTCGTCGGTGACGAGCCAGGTGGAGCCGTCGGCGTCCACGGCGACCTGGAGATCACGGCTCGCCACGAGGTCCCGGCTCCGGAGCTCACGGTCGCCGCCCAGGGTGCGCAGGCCGTTGTTCCGGTCGGCCACGAGGAGCGTATCGCCGACGGGGAAGGTGCCGTAGACGTTGCCGCCGATGAGCCCGAGGGGCCGGGCGAGGTAGCCAGGCGCGCGCACCGTGGGGAGGTTCTCGGGCACCGTCGCGAGGGCGCGGGGCGAGAGCATATCCGTCTCCGCGGCGTCCGGGGCGGGCCCGCCGAGGCGCGCCCGGTACGCGAGCACCCGGCCACGGTCGCTCGCCTCGAGGGGAACCAGCGGCGCGCCGACGGCGCCCTCGGCGTCAGCGGGCGTGAGCGCGAAGGCGGCGGTGCGCGTGATGAGCGTGGGCTCCCCGTTCACCGGCTCGAGCGCGACGATGGGCGCCTCGAAGCCCGCGATGGTGTAGGTGAACCAGCGGTTGCCGTCGAAGTACGCGACGAAGGCGCGCGTCGCGTCCTGCACCAGCGCGAAGGCGGTCCCATCCCCGGCGTCGACCACGGAGCGCACGTAGCCGGCCGGGAGACCGCGGCCCTCGCCGTGCTCGCGAATGACGTCGCCGTCGATGTAGAGGAGGCCGCGCGTCGTGCCCACGAAGAGCGCATCGCCCGACGGGAAGATCCCGGTGCAGGCGACGGGCTCGCCGAAGCGGACCCAGCTCTGGTCGAGGCGCGCGACGCCGGTGCTGCCGCAGGCCCAGACCTTGGACCCCACGCGCTCCATGGCGACGAGCTCGCCGACGGCGGGGAGCGGCAGCGTGTCCGGGAGCACGCTCTCGCCCGCGAGGCCCGCCGCGCCGCCGGCGGTCACGACGACCAGGGGGCCGTTCGGCATGGCCACCAGGGCCCGCACGTCCTCGCTCGGGAGCTCCCGGGCGAAGCGCCGCGGCCGGCCGGCGTCCTCGCTCCGGTAGAGGAGCAGGCCGCGGTCGGTGGCGACCCAGGTGCCCTCGGCCGTCTCGACGACGTCGCGGACGGTGTCGAGGTCCGTCACCGTGAGCACCGGGCGCGCGAGGCCGCCAGCCTGGAGCGTCGGCACGGTGGCCGTGGGGACCTGGAGCGCCGTGGCGCCACAGGCCATGGCGAGGCTCGCGGCGAGGGCGAGGCCGACGCGAGGGAGAGGGGTGCGGGCAGTGCGGTTCACGGGTTCACGCTCTCTCGGGTTTCGATCCATTCGATGACGCGGGCCTCGCAGTTCGAGCCGCCGAGGCGGCTCATCTGCTGGATGCCCGTGGGACTGGTCACGTTGACCTCGGTGAGGCGTCCGCCGATCACGTCGAGGCCCACGAAGTGGAGGCCGTCGGCCCCGAGGCGCGGCGCGACGGCTTCGATGATGCGCTGGTCGGCGGCGTCGAGGGCCGTGGCCTCGACGGTGCCGCCGACGTGGATGTTGCTCCGGAGGTCGTCGCCGCGGGGCACGCGGAGGATGGCCCCGAGGGGCGCGCCGGCCATGAGCAGGATGCGCTTGTCGCCGAGGGCGACCTCCGGGAGGTAGGCCTGCACCATCGCGACGCGGCGGCCTTCCGCCGTGACCGTCTCGATCGCGGCGTTCACGTTCTTGTCGCCCTCCACCAGGGCGAAGATGCCGGCCCCGCCATGGCCGTCCACGGGTTTGATCACGGCCTTGCCGCCGACCTCTTCCATGAAGGCCTTGATCGCCGTGGCGTCGGCGCTCACGAGCGTGGGCGGCATGAGCGCCGGGAAATGGCAAGCGTAGAGCTTCTCGTTGGCGTCCCGGAGGCCCCGCGGGTCGTTGAGAACGAGGGTCGCGCCGCGGAGGCGCTCGAGGATGAGCGTGAGCCAGAGATAGTCGGCGTCGAAGGGCGGATCCTTGCGGATGAAGACGGCGTCGACCTCGGCGAGGTCGACGGTCTCGGGATCGGCCAGAACGACGGGCGCATCGGGGTCGCGCTGGAGCGTCGCCCGCCTCACGCTCGCAAAGGGCCGGCCGTCCTTCAGGCCCACGTTCCGGTAGGTGCAGAAGTCCGCGCGATGACCGCGGTTCTGGGCCTCGAGCATGAGCGCGAAGGTGGTGTCCTCGTCGACGATTACCGTATCGACGGGGTCCATCACGAACACGATTCGGAGGCCCGAGCGCATCGGCCGGTCCGTATCACCGAAGCCGATCGCCCGGCAAGGACGGGCGTCTCGCCGCGGCCGTGCGTCCCAGTCGCGGAAGGTCCCTTTGCCTTCAGGGCGCTCGAACGCACTGCAGGTAGAGGGAGGTCGAGCGCCCGGCGACCGTCGGGACCGTCATCTCGATGGTGTTCGCCGTCGCGGTGACGTCCCACCCCATGCTTCGCGCGCTGCAGAGGGCGCCGTCGAAGGTGAGCGTCAGGTCGACCGTGCCGGGAGGGATGCCCGCGATCCAGATCGGTCCGGTTCCGGTGCTCGTATCGTCGCGAACGGCGATGGCGAGGTCGCGCACGGTCCAGACCTCTCCGGCGCTCGCGCTCACCCGAACGCCCGGGAAGAGCAGCTCGGCGCCCGGCTCGCTGGCGTCGTCGAACCAGATGTCGACCAGCGCGGTGTCGGCCGGCCAGGCGTCCGCGCCCATGTAGTCGTCGTAGATGTTCCGGGTCAGGCTGCGCGCCGCCATGTGGGGAATCCAGCTGTTGGTCAGCGTCAGCGGAATCACGAGCGGGACCCCGAAGCCGCCATCGACCTCGATGGCGAGCTCGCCGCCGGGAAGTCCTCCCAGGTAGGCGAAGCCCGCGTCGTCGACGGTCGCGCAGTTGTCCTCCCAGCAGGCGACCGCGCCAACCGCGAAGGCGGAGTTGCCCTGCACCCACACCGACGCGTCGAGCCCGCGTTCGGGTCCGTCGGCCGGCACGTCGGTCTCCCACCAGCTGAGGCCGCGATGGAGCTGATCGGAGGTGTAGGGAGACACGGCGACGGCGCGACAGAACCCCATGAGGTCGGCGACGTCCGGCTCGAGCCACTCTCCTGTGATCGGATCCACCGTCTCGACGCCGACGGTGCCGTCCGAGCCCGGAAAGCCCGGGTCGATGAAAGTCGCACCGCACGAGGGGGTGTGGGCGGCGCCGAGCAGGTGCCCGAGCTCGTGGGCCATGACCCGCGCGCTCGACTCGCTGCCGTCGCCGGGCCCCACGGCGGCGCGGAGCTCCTCCGAGAAGTCCGTCGAGCCGGCGAGGCCCATCGATGGCGCGTCGACGTAGACGCCGTAGTAGATGACGCTCTCGTCGGCGCCGTCGTCCAGGCGCTGACGGCCGAGCGCGAAGACCTCCTCCGCGGCGTCGTCGGTAATCCGAAGCTCGGGGTCGCGCTCCAGGGGCTCCGGATGGACGCTGAGGAGAACCTCCGCCGTCGGCATCCAGCCCTGGAGCCTCTCGCGGTAGAAGTTTACCGTCGCGTCGTCGAGGGTGGGGCCCCGGCCGTCCACCAGGAGCGGCACCAGCACCACCTCCAGCGGCGGCACCACGCGCGCCTCGAGGTCGAGGAAGCCCCCATCCGCGGGCAGGCGCGCGCCCTCGGTCGTGCCTTCCCGCGCCTCCTCGTCGAGCTCGAGCGCCGACACCGAGAGCGCGGACCCCGGGTCGATGGCGTCCTCGGCGAGGCGAAGCGTGGCCACCGCGTCGTCGCCCTCGGTCGACACGATCACTTCGTCCGACCACGCGGGCTCGCCTTCGGCGTCCACCACGTCGACGCGAACGCGGACCTCGCGTGCCGAGGCCTCGCTGCACTCGAGCACGACCCGCAGCGCCGCGTCGCGCCCCGCGATGACGGGCGCCACCCGATCCGCGCGCACGGTGCCCTCCGCCGCGAGGAGCACGCCCGAGTTCTGGGCGAGCACGACCCGCTCGACGAAGACGTTGGCCGCGAGGGTTCCCTCCGGCGCATCCATGACCGCCGGGTCGGCGGTACAAGCGGACGAGGCGGCGACGAACGCCGTGAGCGCGGCACGAAGGAAGCCGTCAACACGAGGGTGCATCGCCCGCGAGACTACGAAAACAGGGGCGAACGACCAAGACGCCGTTATTGGCGGCGTTCATGCCAGGGCTTGCGACGAGGTCGGCGAGGTGGTCGCCGACCTCGTGCCGGTTCATTTCGCCGTCGCAGCGACCGGGCTCGACTTCGACGCTTGACGGGCTAACGCCGCTGCCTCTGCCGCCCCGAAGGCGGGTGCCGCACCGCGAAACGCGCCGTCGTACCGAATAACAACTTCATATCATCTGGCGTCCTTGACGGACGCGCGCCCCCGGGGCCACGTCGTTCGAGCGGGGCGTGCGTCCCGCGCTTCTCTTGTCCGTCACTCGCCGTCCTTCGGCGACTGCCCGCGGAGTCTTCGATGCGCTTTCTTCGGCTTGCCCTGGCCCTCTCTTTGGCCTGTGTCCTTCTCATCGCCTGCGGGGACGACACCCGCGTCGGCACGGGCGGAGCGCCCGACGCCTCCGTCGACCTCGGTGGTACGGGCCTTTGCGCCGGCGGCGACGCCGACGAGGACACGATCGCGACGGCCGACGAGGGCTCTGACGACTTCGACATGGACGGCCTCCCGAACGCGGAGGACACGGACAGCGACGGCGACGGCATCCTGGACATCGAAGAGGCGGGCGATCGGGACTGCGCGACGCCGCCCGTGGACACAGCCGACGACGGCATACCGGCCAACCTCGCCCTCGACTCGAACGGCGACGGGCCGCCGGACGCGCACGCGGGCGC
>CALCTH010000555.1 GCA_937893795.1 uncultured Myxococcales bacterium
CACGCCTGTGCCGAGGCGGCCGCCGCGGCCGAGCGCGCCGGCGTCCGGGACGACCTGACGCTCGAGCACGCCGACTTCGACCATGCGCCCGCCCTCGAAGGCACGCTCCCCGAGCGCGGCGCCCTCGTCACGGACGCGCCCCGCGCCGCGCTCTTTCAAGGGAAGGCGCGGCGCCGGCTCTACGCGCGCTTCGGAGAGCGCGCCAGGGCGCTGCCGCGGGGCTGGGTCCTGGCGCTCGCCAGCCAGGACCCGCGCTTCGCCCGGCGCACGAACCTCCCGCTCCACGTGCGCCTCCGCTCCCGCGATGGCGCCGCCACGGTCGCGCTCATGACGCCAAAGGAAGGCCGCTAGCTTCCGTTCGCCGCCGCGCGGATGGCCTCGGCGAGCGCCGGCGCTTCCTCCGCGTCGAGCTGACCCGCGGGCCAGTCGATGCCGAGGCCGCCGCCCTCGAGCGGCTTCGGGATGATGTGGAAGTGCACGTGGAAGACGGCCTGGTGCGCCCGGGGCCCGTTGTTCTGGAGGACGTTGTACTGGTCCGTGCCGCTCACCTTCATGACGGCGCGGCAGAGGCGCGGGAGCACGCGGCCGATGGCGGCGCTCGCCTCGTCCGAGAGCTCGGCCAGGGTGGCCACCTCCTCCTTCGGGATCACCAGCACGTGCCCCTTGGAGAGGGGCCCGATGTCCAGGAACGCCAGCACGTGCTCGTCCTGATAGACCTCGTGGCAGGGGATCTCGCCGCGGAGGATCTTGCTGAAGATGGTCTCGGCCATGGCCGGACCCTAGCGCAGGCTGCCGGCGTCCTCGCGACGGACGAAAGAAGCCCGGGCCGAGACCCGGGCTCCTTCGCGCGTCGCGCCGAGGGCTCGACGGCGACTCAGACCTTCACGCCCTTCTGGCGGAGCTCGCGGAGCACCGTGTCGATGCCGCGCTTGTCGATCTCGCGAATGCCGGCCGTGCTCAGCCGAAGCTTCACGAAGCGGTTCTCGCTCGGCACCCAGAAGCGGTGCGACTGGAGGTTGGGCATGAGCCGGCGCTTCGTCTTGCGGTTCGAGTGCGAGACCCGATTGCCGACCATGACGCCCTTACCCGTGACCTGACAGACTTTCGCCATCGCTTCTGCTCACTTCTTCGAGCTGCTGGGCATCTTCGCTTCGACGAACTCGACGTGCTTGCGCGCACGCGGGTCGAACTTCTTGAGCTTCAGCTTGCCCGGCATCGTCCGCTTGTTCTTCGTCGTGTAGTACGTGTAGCCCGTGCCCGCCGACGAGATCATTCGAATCTTGTCCCGCGGCATCACCAGCTCGACTTCGTGAGACCCGGGATCTCACCGCGGAGGCCCAGCTCGCGGAGCGCGATGCGGCTCATGGCGAACTTCCGGTAGTACCCGCGCGGGCGACCCGTGACCTGGCAGCGGTTCCGGATGCGAACGGGGCTCGAGTTGCGGGGCAGCTTCTGGAGCCCGGCGATGGCCTCGTACTTCGCCTCCATGGAGGCGTTGGGATCGCTCACGATCTTCTTGAGCTGCCTGCGCTTCTTGGCGTACTTCGCCGCGAGCTTTTCGCGGTGCTGGTTCCGCGCGATCTTGGCTTTGCTGGCCATGGGGTCCGTCGCTCCTCGATGCGGTGCCGTTCCGGGGCCTTCCGGGCCGGTCTCCGGGCCGAAGGGGGCGGAAGCCTGACGGATCCATCGGGGGGGCGCAAGCGATTCACGTCTGCATGGCGCGAACGAGGTCGAGGAGCGGATCCACCCCGTCTTCTCGGGCAAAGCGGGAGACCCGCCGGCCGGCTTCGCCGAGGGCCTCCTGGAGCGAGAGACCGAGGTCGCCATCGTCGTCCCAGATCAGCGTGAGTACCTCCGGGGCGAAGGCCCCGAAGCGCCGCGCGTAGGCCTCCGGGACCCCGTCCGGTGCGTCGTGGGCGTCGATGATCACGAGATTGGGCCTGAAGTCGTGGGCGAAGGTCTCCAGGCGGACGAGCTCGCCGCAGACCAGGGGGACCACCTGCTCCCGGAGCGTCGCCTTCAGGCTCCGGGCCAGGCGCCCGGTCCGCGCCACGAGGAGAACGCGCGCAGGCCCGACGTGGGTCTGAAAGCGCCCCGTGGGGATGTCGGACTGGCGTCGGCGTTTGCGGAGCGGTGCGCTCGGGCGCCCGAGGATCATCGAGATGTGCTCGAGGGTCTCGTTGCCGGTCTCGGCGCCGCGGCGGGTCGTGGCGGCCGTCTGGAGCGCGCCGCGGGCGAAGCGCATCCAGCCCGCGGGATCCTCCGGAGGGTGGGCCTCGGCCTCCAGGGCCTCGAAAAGCACGGCCGCCGCCACCTCGCGGCTCAGCATGCCCTCGAGGACCTCGCGGATGACCTGAAGCTCCGGGCCCTCCTTCATCGCGCCGACTCTAGTACGCAACGGCGAGAGCGCGCCCCTTTCCCCGTCTCGGAGTGAGGACCGACCGTCACGTCGCCTGTTCCGCGCCCACGAACTTTTCTATGCTCGCACCCTCGTGGTCCTTCCCTCCGAGCCTCCCGACGATGCGCTGACCCCCGGCACCATCGTGGACGGTCGCTACCGGATCTCGCAGCTCCTTCGAGCCAGCGGGGAGGTGGCCGTGTACAGCGCGACCCACATGGACCTCGGGCGCAACGTCGCGCTGAACCTCTACCAGGGAGACCACGCGCGGGCGTCCAAGCGCTTCGTTCGGAGCGGCCGCATCGTGTCCATGATGCGGCACCCGAACGTCGTGCAGGTCTTCGACCTGGCCCGCGTCGACGGCCGGCCCATGCTCGTGCTCGAAGACCTCGACGGCCCGAGCCTCGCGGAGCGGTCGTCGGTGCAGGGCCCGCTCCGCGTCGACGAGGTGCAGGCCATCGCGGAGCAGCTCCTCGAGGTGCTCGCGTACGTCCACGATCGGGGGGTCGTGCACCGGGACGTGGCGGCCGAGAACCTCTACCAGCTGACGTCCCATGACGGCTCGCTCTTGCTGAAGCTCACCGAGTTCGGCTTCTCGAAGGAGCTCGGTGGCGCGCACTACACGAGCCAGACCGAGACGCGGATCATCATCTCGGGGCTGACCCATGTCGCGCCAGAGCAGATCATGACGCCGGACTCCGTCGACCACCGCGTCGACCTCTACGCTGCGGGGGCCGTCCTCTACCGCCTTCTCGCGGGCGCGCCGCCCTTCGCGGCCAAGAACCTCTCCCAGCTGGGGACGGCCATTCTCGAGCAGGTGCCCCCCTCGCTGACGACGCTCGTCGACCACGTCCCGGCGGGGCTCGACGAGGCGCTTCAGCAGGCCCTCTCCAAGAACCCGGACGAGCGCTTCGCCGACGCCCGTGCGATGCGTCGTGCGCTCGCGCAGGCCTTCGCCGCGGGCTGACGCGCACCGAGTTAGAACCTGTTACGGTTCAGTTCTCGTATTCATGGAACGATGAATCGTCCGTGGCGACACCGAAGCCCATCGCCAAGGGGGAGCTGAGTCGTACCCCCCTGCAGCACGTGCTGCTCAGCATCCTGCGCAAGCAGCTCGCGGGGACGCTCGTCTTGTGGACCGATGGCGCGGCCACCGACCGCCTCTTCTTCGAGGGCGGCGACCTGCAGCGCTTCTTCGTCGCGACGGCGAGCGCAGACCCCATGCGGGCCCTGCTCCCGCTCTTCCGCGAGCGGTCCGGCCCATACGCTTTCTACGCCGCTGACCTCCTCGGCGACGCCGGCGCCGTCGGTACCATCGACACGTATGCCTTGGTGGCCGCCGCGCTCCGCGGCGGCCTGCCCGAGGCGGCGGCCGCGCGCGTCCTTCGCCAGTACGGCGACGAGGCCGTGCGAATGCACGCGCCGCACGTGGAGCGCTGCGGGCTGCTCGACCGCGAGCGCGCCGCCCTCGACGTGATGCGCGCGGCGCCGGCGAGCAGCGGCGAGCACCTGGCGGCGTCCCACGAGCCGAAGATCACCCGGCGCGTGCTCTACCTGCTGGCCATCGCGGACGCGCTGCGCGTCGACGCCGAGCCCGCGGAGCCTTCGGCGCCGGGCGCCCACCCGCTGCGCTCGCTCTCGCTCTCGCCGGGCCGCCGCTCCGTC
>CALCTH010000556.1 GCA_937893795.1 uncultured Myxococcales bacterium
TGTTGGACCCCAGCGCGTTGCTCTGCCCGAAGCACGCGACGATGACGTCCGGGTGTGTGCGGGCTGCGTCCCACCCCGCGGGGAGCGTGTCGACGAGCCCTGCAGGGCTGACGCGCGCCTCGCCGAGGGCGTCGTAGGCCAGCGCCCACTCCCCCGTCGTCGGGTGGGCTCGCAGCGTGACGCCGTCCGTGGTGTGCGGCGTCCGCACGGGGAGCAGCGGCTCAGCGTCGGAGCCGTAGGCGGTGATGAGTGCCTCGTACGCCGCCAGCGCGGAGGCGTAGTCCGTGAAGATGCGCCAGCGCGTCGTGACGACGTCGCCCACGGGGGTGAAGGCACTCATCGGCTCGCTCCCACCAGAATCCCGTCGAGCTCGTTCGCGCCGCCGAAGACGCCGCCGACGCGCACGCCGGAGCTCGGCGCGCCCCACGTCCAGGCGGTGCCAACCGGCCCCGCACCGTTGCCGCCCGCCGCCCCGCTGACGAGGACGCTGGCCTCGGCCGGGTACCAGTCGATGGTGACCGGCGCGAACTGCGTCAGCGTGATCGGAAGCGACTCGGCGACGACGGCGCCGCCTTGAAGAACCTCGACCAGGAGGTTGGAGGAGACCTTCCGGAAGCGCACGCCGTCCGCGGCGCCGTCGAACGAGAGGATCCACCGCTCATCGGCGTTGTCGAGCAGCGCGTCGGTCCAGTACGGCGCCACGACGACGCGCGAGGGACCGCTTAGGAGGGCCGCGCCGACGTCGCCCGGCGCGTACGTCCAGACGTCCGCGGGGCGGGTCGCTCGAGCGCCCGAGGTGCGGACGTAGGGGCCCGCGTAGCGGATGTCGTCCTCGTACTGTGCGCCCCAGGTCCGGACGGTGCTGTTGTCGACCGTCGCGCTGTTGAGCAGCAGCAGGCGCTCGCTCGAGCCGGACGTGGCTCCATCACGCTGAATCTGGACGCGCTGCCACGCCGTCGTCAGCACGGCCTCTGGCGCCGTGGCGTTGGTGCCCGCGGCGTTCTCGACGCGGAGACGCGCCTGCTCGCCGCCCGTGGCGCCCGCCAGGAACACCGACGCACACACCGGCGCCAGCGCCGTGGTGCCGCCGCCTGGCGACGTTGTGCGCACGTTCTCGTTGGCGCCGGTGCCGAAGACGGCCGAGTCGGCGTCCGTGCCAGCATCCGGAGCCGCGTCGGCCCCGCCGGCGATGGCGCCGCCGCCCGCCGCCGCCCAGCTCACCGCCTCAAGGTCCTCGGAATCGGTGACGAGGTTCTCGACCTCGCGGAAGAGCAGAAGGCCCGCCACGCCACCGCCGCGGTCCTCCGGCGCCGCCGTATCGGCCGCGACGTAGGCGAGCGAGCCCGGGGCGCCGTCGACGTAGGACGACTCCGCCGCGCGAGTGAAGGTGCCGGGGCCCGAGAGGAGCGCTGTCGCTGCGCCGAGCGCCGCGCTCGAGAACACGCCGATGTGAACCAAGGCCATCGAGCCCTCGAGCGCGACCAAGGTCCCCACGCGCACGCTGTTGACGCTGGAGCCCGCGACCTGGCCGTCGTCCACGACGAAGACGTCCTGGGAGACGTTGGCTTGGGTGAGTCCTGTGCTTGGCAGCCACTCGAGATGGCCGCGGTCGACCGTCACGTCACGCCGACCGTCCAGGCCCTCCGTGTTGTCGACGCCGATCGCCCCGATGCCGAGGAGGCTCGCGCCGGTTGTGTCGGTTGCAGGCTGCGCGTACCCGCTGGCGGAGGTCGTCACGATCGCGCCGACGAAGATCTGCACACCCTCTGCGACGGCTGCTTCGAACGACAGCGCGCGCCCCTTGGTCGAGCGCACGCGATCAGTGATCAGGGGCATGCGTCAGCTCGTCGGAAGGACCGTCGGGAACGGCACGTTGAAGTAGAAGCGAGCCTCGGTGAACGGCCCGTTGAAGACGTCGGTGCCAAGGCTGCCGGCGCCGCTGCCGGTGCCCCCAATCTGACCGGCGGCGCCCTCGTTGCTGCCCTGGACACCGGCGAAGGTCTCGGCCGCGGTGTAGCCGAGCAAGATCACGGACCCGCCGTCGGGGTGCCACCACACGCCGAGCTCGTTCGAGCTCACGTCCATCGCGTAGTAGAGGGTGCCCGTCGTCCCGTACATCGTGGCGGAGACGTCGAGACCGCCCGGGTCGCCGAAGTAGGTGAAGCCGGAGCCGGACGCGATGCCGGCAGTTCCAGCGCGGAAGTCGCCCGAGGCCGTGAAGCCGGCGTAGGCGCCCGCGCTGCCGCCGAGCTCGAACATGTAGCCCTCAGGGCTCGCCGCCGGCACCGTGGCGTCCATCGCCACGAGGAAGCTCTGCGAACGCTGCGCCGCGGTCAGCGTGATGTCGGTGCCATCCGTCCGGACGTAGTCGGGCGTGAGCCCCGCCTCCGGGCTGACTGCGCCGCCGGCCGACGTCGTGACGCTGGTCTCGTATACGATGGCGCCGGCCACGTAGACCGTCGCGCTGCCGGGCGCCTGAATCGTGATGTTGACGCCGTCGAACGACCCACCCTGGAGGCCATCGGCCGTCGCGAGGTCCTCGGCGTCGATGTCGACGGTCATCTCGTCGGACCAGCGTCCGTTGAGGTCCAAGGTGAGCGTGATGGTGTTGCCGTCGCCCTCGGTGACCGAGGAGACGTAGGCGCCGGCATCCTCCGCCGAGCTCATCCAGTAGAAGACGCGCGCCGCGACCTGGCGTCGCGTGTCCGACCGCCCGCCCTTGCGGCCAAGTGCAGGAACGAACGAAGGCCAGACCGTGAAGGTGCCGCCGCCGGTGCCGCTGCGCGCGTAGGTGGTGCTGAGCGTCGCATCGACGAGCGCCGGCACCGCCCACGCCGCAAGGACGCGGGAGGTCATCTCGCCTTCCGTCAGCGCGCGGAGGTCGGCCGTGTTCGACGACGACAGCACCGACCCGGTGCGGAAGCGGGCCGGGTTCAGGCCGCGGTCGACCGAGTCATCCTCGAGGGCGCCCCGCGGTTCCGCGTGGCAGCCGAGCTGCTCCACCACATACTCATTGGTGATGCCGGCGTCGCCGGCGACCGAAGCACTCGTCAGGTCGAGAGTGAGTGCCACCTCCTGGTCCACCGTCTCCCGCGTGGAGAGCGGCGAGAGAAAGGTGACGGGCGACCCCGCCGCAGTCCCCAGCGTGCCGGACGTCGTGGCGCCGTCGCTCAGCGTGTAGGGGTTCGCGGGGCCGGCGACGGTGGCCGTCCAGACGCGGCGAATCGAGGGCCCGTGCGCACGCAGATACGTCGGGTAGCTGTAGGTCGAGCCACCTGGCAGCGCGCCGTGGTCCGGCCGAAACGCCGGCAGGTACGAGGCGCCGCGGCTTTGGACCCAGTTCTGGAGCGCGACGATCGTCGACCACTCCGGCGCCGCGCTCGAGACGGGGCGCCCGGCCTGGAACGCACGGGAAGCGACCCCGGGCCGGTAGAGCGGCACCGAGGAGATGATCGCCATGCGTCAGAGTCCGACGTACGCCGCCGCGTAGACGCCCGTGAGCGTGGCCGTTGCGGCCGTCGCGTTGCTGGCCAACACGGTCACGTAGACCTCGTGGAAGCGCGCCACCGCGGCGTCACCCCCCGCGATGTCCAGCGTCGGCCTCGAGCGGGACACGAGCTCGCCGGCGCCGATAGTGATGACGTCCTCGCCGAACCAGCCGTCCGACGTCGCCGCCGTCGAGGCGAGGGCCACGGCCTGGCGGAAGGTGACGCTGGGGTCCGTGCCGGGGGCGACCGAGGGGTCGTGGATGGCGAGGGCGAAGGTCGTGGAGCCGCCGGAGACGAAGCCGCGGAGGCGGTAGCGGATGGTGAGGGAGCGGTCCGGCGCCAGGCGCACGGCGATGGGGCCCTTGCGGTCGAGCTCGACGAACGAGGCGTCCGGCGGCGCGATGTTGGGGGCGTTGGTGCTTCCGAGGAGCCAGTTCGCGAGGACCTGCGGCGAGGAGTCGCAGCCGTGCGCGAGGTTGTTCGCGTAGACGAGCGACTGGAAGACGTCGACGCCCTCCTGCGAGGCGTGCTGCGCGGCGTCGAAGTTGACGCGGCCGAGGTAGGGGGAGGTGGCCATCAGGCGAACCGCTTCGCGATGGCGCTGCCACCACTGCCGTCCTGCACGTACCCGCGGGAGTCGCCCCAGTAGGCGAACCCGCGCTGCAGCGCAGAGAGCGCCGTGTCGTCCGCGCTGGCGAAGCGCAGGTAGCCAACGGAGAGCGTCGCCGCGGCGTCGAGCGTGACGCTGAGCGTGCCCGCGCCGTCATCCACCGCCGTGATGGTGCCGGGGCGCGGCGTCTGCGACGTGGCGTCGGCCGGCATGTGCTCGACGCGGTCGTCGACCGCGAAGAAGTCGGAGAGCACGGCGCCATCCGGGGCGAGGCTGATGCTGCCCAGGATGGGGTCGAGGAAGTCGACCTCAAGCACCTGCGTCGTGGTGCCGCCGCCGCTGACTACCGAGACGAGCCGCACGCTCGGCGTGTAGCCGGCGACCGGCGCCTCGCTGAGGATGCAGCGGAGCGTCCCCTGCTCGGAACGGAGGTCCCAAGAGCGGCTGATGATCAGCGCTCGAGCCCCCGTGATGCCGCGTCCGCCCTGGGCGTTCGGGAGGCGGTGCGACGTGATGCTGACGACCTCGCCGACGAGGCAGGCGGCCAGGAGGTCCAGGTTCGTTCCGGTGCCCGGCTCGATGGACGGGACCGTGATTTCGACCACGGCGTAGGGCTGTCCGAGCAGCCCGAAGATGGGCTTGAAGATGTCGGCCGCGAGCTCGGCGCCCTGCTCATCCCGTGACGGCGGGCCGCCAACCGCGGAGGAGAGCGGCTCGATGACCAGCTCCTTAGGGATCTTCCGGGACCCCATCGCCTCTCGCGACCGCACGAAGAACGTCGGCCCGGTGTGCTCGTCTTCGTCCTCGTCGTAGCCGGTCTTGAGACGGCCCTCGCTGAAGAAACCGAACGGGGCCCGCTGCCACCGCGCGGGCTGGCTCGTCAGGACAACGCTCGGCCCCAGCGTGGCCGCCGGGATGAGCTGCTGCGCGAGGGGCAGCACGGGCCGGAGCTCCACCGCGCCGCGGTCGTTGAGGCGGAAGTAGCAGCCAATCAGCTGCGCCTCGTTGGCGAGCACGTCGCCGACCTCCGCGGCCTGCGTCTGCACGAGCCG
>CALCTH010000557.1 GCA_937893795.1 uncultured Myxococcales bacterium
AGCAGGTCCCAAGGGTTTGGCTGTTCGCCAATTAAAGCGGTACGCGAGCTGGGTTTAGAACGTCGTGAGACAGTTCGGTCCCTATCTGCCGTGGGCGTAGGATACTTGAGAGGAGCTAGCCATAGTACGAGAGGACCTGGTTGGACGTACCTCTAGTGTTCCGGTTGTTCTGCCAAGAGCATAGCCGGGTAGCTATGTACGGAACGGATAACCGCTGAAAGCATCTAAGCGGGAAGCCGGCCTCAAGATTAGGTATCCCGGACTTCGGTCCCTAAAGGCCCCACGAAGACTACGTGGTGATAGGCCGGAGGTGGAAGCGTGGCAACACGTGGAGCTGACCGGTACTAATCGGCCGTGAGGCTTTATCTTTCTCTAAGGTACGACTCGACATGATTCGAAGTCAGGGTTGGAGGCGAGAGCACACCCCATGAGCGATCATGAGGAGTGGAGCTCCCTGCTTCGGCGCATCTCCTCGAGCAAGGCTCGGAGACGCGAGCGAACGAAGGAATGTCTCTCAAAGTTTCGGTGGCAATGTCGGAGGGGTCATACCCGATCCCATCCCGAACTCGGAAGTCAAGCCCTCCAGAGCCGATGGTACTGCAGCGGTGACGCTGTGGGAGAGTAGGACGCCGCCGGATTTATGAGGCCCCATCCGTGAGGATGGGGCCTCTTTCTTTTCCGTCCCACTTGACAAAGCCTCGCGACGAATGCGGGGCTGAGTACGCGTTCTTCGCGCTGGCTTGTGGGACCTATGGCGCGCCTTCACAATGTGATCGCGGCCCATGGGAAGGCGGAATCACAGGAACAACCGGCGATGGATGACGGTCATCGTCGCGTCGGTTGTCTTGGCGTTGCTGCTCTGGCTCATCGTTCTTCCCGGCCTCGTAGCTCGGGAGATTGAGAAGAAGATCGCGGCTCGATTTCCTGCTGCTTCCATCGACGTGAGTGGTGTCGCTCTCGGCTTCAGCTCCGCGGAAGCCACTCTGGATGTTCGGGGTGAGGGCCTCTCACTCTCTCGGCTGGAGGTGAGGGTCGAGGGATCGCCGTGGCGCCTCGCGGAACATTGGCGGGAGGCCGAAGCCCTCGTCGTGGGCCCCGGCACGGTCGAGACGGATATGGAGACGCTCGCCGGCTGGCGCGCGTCGCGCTTCGCGGCGGCCGCGTCCGTACCTGCGTCCACGCCCGCGCGCGACCTCCCCCCGCTCGACGTACGGGAGCTCGAGGTCCTCGTGCGTGGCCAAGAGGTGGGCGAGCTCCATGCGCGCGGCGTCGAGGGCCGCGTCGCCCGGCGCGGACCCTTCACCTTCCGAGCTCGCTCGGCGACGCTGCACGACACCACCCGGTCGCTGCATGCCAGCTCTCCCGAGCTCCGGCTGAGCCACCAGGACGAGGGCTGGTCCCTCGAGCGGGTGAGCACCGGGGACGTGGAAGTGCTTCTCGGAGAGGCACCGCGCTCCGGCTGGCGAGCGCTCTTGGCGGCGTTCCAGCCCCCGTCCGACGCCGCCGTAGCGGCATCGCCGGCGGAGGGGGCAGATGCCGACGATCTCGCCACGCCGACGCCGGGTGGCGCTTCCGCGCCCGACGGCCTCACGGGGCTGGACGTGCTGCTCTCCGAGGAGCTCGACGCCACGCTCGGGGCGCTCACGGTGCGCGCCCGGGAGGGGGAGGCGCCCTTGCTCGAGGCCCTCCACGCCACGCTCCGCGTCGCCGAGGGCCGCGTCACCACGGAGGCCCTCGGGCGCCTCTCCGGTGGCACGCTCGAGTGGAACCTGACCCTCGAGCCGGACCTGCGCCGCGGTGAAGGTCGACTTCACGTGGATGCCCTGCCGCTCTCGCTGGTGGAGCCGCTTCTGCCCGAGGTTCCGCTCCATCGGCCGGAATCGGCGCGATTCTCGGCGGACGTGCGCCTCGATCGCGCGCGGGACGGGGAGCTGACCCTCGAGGGCACGCTGGGGCTGCGCGGCGCGGCGCTGGCCGACCCCGCCATCGGCCCGGTGCCCGTCCGGGACCTCGACCTCGCCTGGCAGGGCAGCGCGCGATGGAACCCGGAGCGGCGACACCTCGAAGTGGAGGACTCCACCCTCACCGTCCGCGGCGTGGAGACGCGCTGGCGCGCGGAGCTCGAGCTCGGCGACGAGCGCTGGAGCGCCCGGGTGCGCGCCACCTTGCCTCCCACGCGCTGCAACGACGCCGTGGGCGCCATCCCGGAGGACCTCCTCCAGGACGTGGCGGGCTTCCGCTGGACCGGCACCCTCGGCGGCCAGCTCCGCTTCGCAGCCCGCTCCGACGACCTCGACGCGACGCTCCTCGAGGTCGACGTGGCGAACGGCTGCCTCTTTGAGAGCGTGCCGGCCTTCGCCGACCTGCGTCGTCTTCAGGGGCCCTTCGTGCACCGCGTGCGCGAGCCCGACGGGCGCCTCTTCGAGATGAGCGCCGGGCCCGGCACGGCCAACTGGGCGCCGCTCCACGTCACGAGCCCCTTCCTGGTCCATGCGGTCCTCGGTCATGAGGACGCCGCCTTCCTTCGCCACCAGGGCTTCAGCGTGGGGTCCATTCGCGACGCGCTCGTGCGGAACCTGGAGACGGGCGCGTACCGGCGCGGCGGCAGCACCATCTCCATGCAGCTCGCCAAGAACGTCTTTCTCCACCGCGAGAAGACGCTCGCACGGAAGGCGCAGGAGCTGCTGCTGACCTGGTGGCTCGAGACGGCGCTGCCGAAGGACGAGCTCCTCGCCCTGTACCTCAACGTGATCGAGTACGGCCCGGGCGTGTACGGCATCGTCAACGCCGCCGACCACTACTTCGGACGCCACCCCTCCGAGCTCACGGTCGCGGAGTCCGGCTACCTCGCCTGCATCCTGCCGGACCCGAAGGGCTTCCACGCGCAGTGGGAGGCGGGGCGGCCGCCGGAGCGCATGCGGCGCCGGGTCGGCCGCTTCCTGCGCGTCATCCACGCGCGAGGCCGAATCGACGCCGTGGCGCTGGCCGACGGCCTCGCGCAGCTCGACGAGCTTCGCTTCCATCGCCAAGGCCGGGCCTCCAGCGACTGGCCGCAGGCTGGCCGCGCCCGCGCGCTGCCCTTCGCCACGGCCGTGGTCGGGGACCCCTTCGAGGCCTTTTTCGCGCCGGCCGACGACGCGCGGACGGCCCCCGCGTCCGAGCCAGCTCCGCTGGAGCGCTTCTAGCGACGCACGTCGACGGCCCGCACGAGCCAGCGGCCCACGTGCTTCCGGAGACGCCGCAGGAGCTGCCCCAAGCCGGCC
>CALCTH010000558.1 GCA_937893795.1 uncultured Myxococcales bacterium
TCCTCGTCGCCCGCTGGTGGCGGCGGCGGCCGAAGGCCGCGGCCCCGGCGCCGCCACCGCGCCCGGCCTGGGAGGGCGCCCTGGAGCGGCTCGAGGTGCGCCGGCGCCAGCGCCGCCGCGACCTCGAGGAAGGTCGGGGCGAGGCGTGGGTCGACGGCGTGAGCGACGCCATCCGCGCCTACCTCGGCGCCCGCTACGACTTCGACGGCCTCGAGAGCACCACCGACGAGATCGCGGCGCGGCTGCGAGGCCGGAAGGTCATCGCGGTGGACGTCGACGAAGTGGTCGGGCTCCTCGGCGAGTGCGACCTCGTGAAGTTCGCGCGCGTACCGCTCGAGGAAGACCAGAGCGAGCGACTCCTCGCCGGCGCCTTTCGGCTCGTCCGGGCCTCGACCTCCCTCCAGAGCGACGCCGCCATCGTCGCCGCCGAGCATCGCGGCGCGGGGCCGAGCCTGCCCGAGGCGTCGCCCGAGTCGTCGTGGGGCGCTCGGCCGGCCGGGGACGCCCGCTGGCAGCCGCAGCCGGCACCCGCCGTCAGCGACGAAGCGCCCCCCGACGAGCGTCCGCCCGGGGGGACGCCTTGAAGCGTTCCCTCGATGCGCTCCTGCCCCTCGGCTGGAGCCTCGTGCTGGCCGTACCGGTGGGCTTCGCCGTGGCGGCGCTGGTCGAGGGTCACTACGCCGTGCCCCTCACGGCGGAGAGCTTCCGCTTCGCCCGCGCCGACGCGGCGCCTCTCCTCTTCGGCGCGGCGCTGGTGCTCGCTGCCTTCTACGTACATCGGTGGCATCGGCCGCGGCTACGGGTCAGCCGCGGGCTCGACCTCGCCGCCATCCGTCCGGGCTGGCGGCGCTGGACCGTCGCCCTCCCCACGGGTCTCCGCACGACGGCAGTGCTGCTCCTCGGCCTCGGCCTGATGGGCCCGCAGAGCATCCACGCGCGCGACAAGACGGAGATCGAGGGCATCGACATCGTCCTGGTTCTGGACATGTCGCTCTCGATGCAGGCGGCGGACATCCGGCCCAACCGCTTCGCCGCGTCGAAGGCCGTAGTGCGCGATTTCATCGCCCGGCGACCCAACGACCGCATCGGCGCCGTGGTCTTTGGTCGGGACGCCTACACGCTCATGCCCCTCACTACCGACAAGGAGTCGCTGCAGACCCTGGTCGGCGAGCTCGCGCTCGAGCTCATCGACGGCCGGGGCACGGCCATCGGCAACGCGGTGGGGACGGGGCTCAACCGGCTCCGCGGATCCGACGCGGAGAGCAAGGTGATCATCCTGCTGACCGACGGGGACAGCAACGCGGGCAACGTGAGCCCGGACCAGGCCGCGGAGCTGGCGTCGACCATGAGCGTGAGGGTCTACAGCGTGCTCATGGGGCAGAGCGGGCAGGCGCCCGTCCGCCGGGGCACGGGGCTCTTCGGCGGGGCGCTCTTCGGCCGGGGCAACTACCCGGTGAACCCGGAGCTCCTCGAGCGCATGGCGACGCGCACCGGCGGCGAGCACTTCACGGTCGCGGATCGCGACGGCCTCGAGCGCAGCTTCCACCGCATCCTCGATGCCCTCGAGAAGAGCGACATCGAGGACGCCGGGAAAGTCTACGGCGAGCTCTACCCGGCCTTCGTGGGACCCGCGCTCCTACTGCTGATCCTCGAGCTCCTCGCGACGGGGCTGCTCCTGCGGAGGTGGCCGTGATCTGGCGCGACGGGGACGTGCCCTGGCTCCTCGCCCTGGGCCCTCTGGCGGCGGCGACGGCCCTCGCGAGCTGGCGCCTCCGGCGCCGGGCGCTCCTGCGCCTCGGCGACGCCTCGACGGTGGGGCTCCTCCTTGCCGGCCGCTCGGGCCCCTGGCGCGCCGCGCGGGCCGTGCTTCGCCTGCTCGGCCTCGCCCTCGTCATCGTGGCGCTGGCGGGCCCGCGCTTCGGCAGCCGCACCGAGATGCTTCGGAAGCGAGGCATCGACGTGGTCTTCGCGCTCGACTTCTCGAAGAGCATGCTCGCCCGCGACGTGCGCCCGAGCCGCATCGAGCGGGCGAAGGCGGAGCTGCTGCGGCTCCTCGACGGCTTCGTCGGGAACCGCGTGGGCGTGGTGCCCTTCGCGGGAGACACGATGGAGCTGCCCATGACGACGGACGTCGCGGCGGTCGGCCTCTTTCTGCGCGACCTCGGCCCCTACGACATGCCCGTGGGCGGCACGGCCCTCGGCCGCGCCCTCCGGAGCGCGGGGCGGCACATCGGGCGGGGGCGGGAACGCCGCGCCGCGGAGTCCGAAGAGGTGAGCGACGCCGAAGCGGCGGAGCTAGAGCGCGGGGAGGTGGTCGTGCTCATGACGGACGGCGAAGACCACGAAGGCGACCCCGTGACCGTCGCCGAGGAGCTCGCCGACGCGGGCGTACGCGTCTACACGGTGGGCATCGGGAGCCGGAGCGGGGAGCCCATCCCCACCTACGCGCCCGACGGAACCTGGACGGGTTATCTGCGCGACGCCGAGGGGCAGGCGGTGACGACGTCGTTGACGGCGGAGAACGAAGCGCAGCTCGAGCGGATCGCCGAGGCGACGGGAGGACGCTATTTCCGCGCCGAGCGGGGGGACGTGGGCGTCCGGGAGATCGGCCGGCTTCTCGATGCCCTCGAGCAGGGCGAGGACGAGACGCGCCGCATCACGGTGCACGAGGAGCGCTACGTGCTGGCGCTGCTGCCGGGCTTCTTGATGCTTCTGCTCGAGGCGCTTCTGCCCGAGGCGTGGATCGGTCGGCGC
Source organism: uncultured Myxococcales bacterium (assembly GCA_937893795.1). Classification (GTDB taxonomy): domain Bacteria; phylum Myxococcota_A; class Polyangia; order Polyangiales; family Houyiibacteriaceae; genus CALCTH01. The sequence goes on from CALCTH010000558.1 coordinate 2,755, forward strand.
CGCCGACGCGAGGAGGAGGCATGACGCGACGGCGCCGAGTGTACGTGAGCGTGCTGATGCTCGTCGGCTGCCTGGCAGCGCTCGTGCTCTGGCCCTCCTCGGCGCCGGCATGGAACCCGCTGCGGCGACGGGCCCCGGAAGTGGAGGAGGGCAACGCCGCGCTCCGCGCCGGCGACGCCGACCGGGCCCTGGCGGCCT
>CALCTH010000559.1 GCA_937893795.1 uncultured Myxococcales bacterium
CGCGGGCCCGCACGTTCCGAAGCGCGACGCGGCCCCCGTCGATGAAGATGGCGCCCCCGACGCTGGCGCGGCAGGCGCTGAAGAAGCTCCCATACGCGATCAGCGTGGCCCCCTCGCCGACGCGGAAGGCGCCTCCGCCGACCCGGGGCGCCGCGCCGGGGGGGCTTTCGGCGGTGGCGATGGCCTCGGTCACGAGGACTTCGTCCAGCACCACCCGCTGCTCGCCGTCGAGGTTCGCCACGCTCCCGCTCTCGCTGCGTGCGCTCTGGAGCGTGAGGCGCCGGAGCACGAGGGACGCGCCGGGCGCTAGCGCGAAGAGGCGCGTGGACCCGCCGCCGCTGAGGCGGATCTGGCCGCCGCCGTCGAGGTCGCGGCGTCCCTCCACCGAAAGCGGCGCATCGAGTGTCACGAGATGCGGCGCCGGGCCGCAGTCGAAGCCCAATGCGGCGTCGCTCTCCGCCAGCGCTGCCCGAAGCGTCGCTTCCGTACAGCTCTCCGGCGTTCCCGTGCCCACCCGCTGGCGGAGCGTGGGCTCCGGTGGGGGCGTCGCGCCGACGTCGCAGTCGAAGGGATCATCCGGCGTGGGCGGCGCCCCCTGGTCGGGCGTCAACGCAGCGTCCGGGGGTCTCACGTCGAGGACGTCCGGGCAGGCGCTCAGCCCGACGGCGAGGGCGAGCCCCGCGATGCAGCGCACGACCGTGGCTCGCGGACGCCTGAGCACCGAACCAGCGTACCCGGTCCTCGCACGGTGGAGCACGTTCCGGGCGCTTTGCGCCAGCCAGGCTCATGGATCGGGATGAGTGGATGGAGATCGCGTCAAGGCTCATCCCGCCGACGCTCTGAGATGGACCTCGTGAGCCGATTGGCCCTCCGCCGTAGGGGCGGGAGTCCCTCGCTCGTATGGGGCCACCTCCACACTTCCTCCACGGAGAGCCGGGCAGGCTCCGGCATGCGCGCGCCTCCCCTCGCCCTCGGTCTCCTCCTCCTTGCCTGCGGTGGACGTGGCGATGCTCCCGAGGGGGACGCCGGGCGCGACGGCGCCCCACCGGATCTCGCGAGCGGCGACGCCGCCGAGGACGCCCCGGCTCGCGACGGCGCGACGGAGGACGAAGGCGCCGGCGAACCCGACCTCGGACCAGACCTCGGAGCCGACGCCGGGCCGCCCCTCGTCACGTACACCGAAGCGCGCGAGCCCTGTGCCGACCGCAGCCCCGAGCGGCGCCTCTACTGGGGCGACCTTCACGTGCATACGCGGCTCTCCTTCGACGCCTATCTCTGGTCTGTTCGGGGCGACCCGAGCGACGCCTATCGCTTTGCCCGCGGTGAGGAGCTACGGCTGCCGCCCCTCGACACGAGCGGTGCGGGCACCGTGCCCGTACGCCTCGAGCGCGCGCTCGATTTCGCCGCCGTGACCGACCACGCCGAGCTCCTCGGCGAGGTGGCGCTCTGCCTCGACGCCTCGTCGCCGAGCTTCGACTCCGGGCCCTGCACCACCTACCGCGAGAGCGTGCCGCTCGTGGCCTTCACCGCGCTCTCCGGCCCCCTCGGTGATCGGGCGCCCCAGCGGGACCCGGAGGTTTGCGGCCGCGACGGGAGCCTCTGCCTCGAGCGCGCGGGAACCGTCTGGGCGAGCATCGTCGCCGCGGCGGACGCGGCCTACGACCGGAGCGCCACCTGCGCCTTCACGGCCTTTGTCGGTTACGAGCACACGGGCACGCCGGACGGCGCGAACGTGCACCGCAACGTCATCTTCCGGAACGACGCGGTCCCCGAGCTGCCCCTGAGCTACATCGACGCGCCCGGCGCGCCGGAGCTGTGGCGCCGCCTGGAGGCGAGCTGCGTGGAGGGCATCGAGCGTTGTGACGTGCTCACCATCCCGCACAACGCCAACGCCTCGAATGGGGAGATCTTCGCCCTCGAGTATCCGCCGGCGGCGAACCGTGCGGAGCAGCGCGCCCTCGCGGCGCAGCGTGCGCGTCTCGAGCCTCTTCTCGAGCTCTATCAGCACAAGGGCTCGAGCGAGTGCGAGCCGACGCTCGGCGACGACCACTGCAACTTCGAACGCATCGACGACCCCTTCCTCTGTGCCGTCTTCGGTTGCGACAACCCCGCCACTACCTTCCGCTTCGCGCTCGCACGGGGCCTCGCGGAGGAGCAACGCCTTGGCATCGATCCCCTTCGCCTCGGCGTCATCGGCTCGACGGACACGCACAACGCGACGCCCGGTCTCGTCGATGAGAGCGCGTGGCCGGGCCACGTGGGGCTCCAGGAGGACACGGCCCGGGAGCGAGCCACCACGGACTTCAGCCCGGGCGGGCTCGCCGCCGTGTGGGCCATCGAGAACTCCCGGGACGCGCTCTTCGAGGCCATGCTCCGCCGTGAGACCTTCGCCACGAGCGGCCCCCGCATCGCCGTGCGGTTCTTCGGCGGCTGGGACCTGCCCGAAGAGCTCTGCGCGGGGGGCGACTTCGTGGCGCGCGGTGACGCCGCCGGGGTGCCCATGGGCGGTGAGCTCGGAAGCCCACCGGCGGGGGCCGCGCTTCGCTTCGCGGTGTTGGCCGAGCAGGACGTAGTGCCTCTCGAGCAGCTGCAGATCATCAAGGTCACGAACGTGGACGGGGCGCTCGCGGAGACGGTCGTGTCCATCGCCGGCGACGCCATTGGCGAGGCCGACGTCGACCCGGCCAGCTGCGAGCCACGAGGACCCGGCGCCCGCACTCTCTGCGCCGTTTGGGAGGACCCGGAGGCCGACCCCACCACGCCGGCCGCCTACTACGCGCGTGTCCTCGAGAACCCGACCTGCCGCTTCAGCGAGCGCGACTGTGCCACGTTGGCGTTCCCGCCGCCGGAGTGCGACGAGGCGCGTCGCTTCCAGGAGCGCGCGTGGACCTCGCCCATCTGGGTGCGGCCGTGAGGCGCGTGCTCCAGGAGCCGCTGGTGGGCGTTGCGCTGCTCGGCGGGCTCTGCTTCATCCTCGTGGCAGCCGGCGAAGCGCCGGCGGTGGAGATCGGGGAGGAGGAGCGCGCCCGCGTGCTCGCGACGCTCGAAGCCCGCCTCGGACGCCCGCCCGAGCAGCAGGAGGCGGCGGCCGCGCTCGCGGAGGTGCGGACGCAACGCGCGCTCGCGGCAGAGGCCCGGGCGCTCGGCCTCGACCGAGGCGACCCGCTCATCGAGCGCCGGCTGGTGCAGAAGATGGAGCTCCTCCTCGCGGCGGGGCTCGAGCCGGAGCCGCCGACGCCGGCGGCCATTGCGGAGCGCTCCCGCCGGCTGGCGGCGCCCCTCGCCTTCGACGTCGAGGTCGTTCGCTTCACGCAGCGGAAGGCCGCGGAAGCGGCGCGGGCCGCGGGCGTGCCGCCGGACGTGGGCATAGCGTCGGCGCATCCGCGCCGGCGCTGGCGTGCCCAGGCCGAGCTGCTCCGGGCGCTCGGGGAGGGCGCCGGAG
>CALCTH010000560.1 GCA_937893795.1 uncultured Myxococcales bacterium
GCCCGACGCCCTCGCGCAGGAGATCCGCTCCACCCTCGACCCGCGCGCGGCGCCCGCCGCGGCATGCGCGCGGTGGGGCTCGTGGTGGCGGCGCTCGCGCTCCTGTTCGGCGAAGCGCGGGCGGCCCGCGCCGACGTGCCTGCGGCGCTCCGGGGCCGGCAGGTGCGCGCCGTCGAGCTTCGAGGCCGGGACGCGCGCACGCTCCTCCCAGACGACGTGCCCATCCGCGTGGGCGACCGGCTGAGCCGCGCGCTCCTCCGCGACGCGGTGATCGCCCTGCTCGCGACGGGGCGCTACGCCGACGTGCAGCTCGGGCTGCTTCCCGAGGGCGATGGCGTACGCGTCATCGGGCGTCTCACGGCGCGCACGGTGCTGCTGCGCGGCGACCTGGTCGGCGCCCGGGCCCTCGACGAGGCCGATCTCCGGCGCGAGCTCGGCCTCGCCGCCGGCGGGGAGGTCGACCGAGACGAGCTTCCGGGCAAGGCGGCGCGGCTCGAGGAGATGTACGCCGAGCGCGGCTACGAGGACGCCCACGTGCAGCTTCTGCTTCGCGACACGGACGATCCCTCGCGAAAGGTGCTCCGCGTCGTGATCACGGAGAACGCGCCCACGCGCGTGAGCCGGGTCCGCGTGGACGGCGACCCGCTCCCGCCCGAGAGCGGGGCCCGCGCCGCCCTTCGCGCGCGGCCGCGCACGCGCCTCGACCGGCCCGCCCTCACGGCGAGCCTCCGCGACGCCGAGCAGACCCTCCGCGACGGAGGCTGGCTCGAAGCCGCCCTCGGCCCGCTCCGTTACGCGCGCACCGGCGAGGGCGTCGACGTGGTGGTGACGTCGCGCATCGGGCCGCGCTACGGCGTGCAGATCCGTGGCCAGCGGCCGCTCACGCGCGGCGAGGTTCGCGAGGCGCTCCGCCTTGGCAGCGAGCGGCTCGTCCCCGGTAGCCTCGGCGCCCTCGAGGCGCGCCTCGTCGACGTGTACCGGCGCAAGGGCTTCGAGGACGCGCGGGTCACGCTCAGCCGCCACGAGGGCCCGGGCGCGGAGCGCGCGACGCTCCGGGTGGACGTCGCGCCGGGTGCTCAGCTCGTGGTCCGCAGGCGCCACTATCCTGGCGCCAGCCACTTCCGCCGCGCCTTCCTCGACGAGCAGATGGCGAGCTACCTCCGCGACGCGCTCCCGGAAGCGCGGCTCTTCGACCCCGTGAGCACGGAGGACGTCGACGCGCTGGTCGGATCGCGCGCCGAGGCCCGCGCGCCGGCTCCTGCCCCGGTCGAAGTAGAGCCCCTCGCCGTCTGGTACGAGGCTGCCTACGCCGCGGCGACGGAGCACGTCCGCGAGCTCTACGAGGCCGAGGGGTACCTCGACGCGCGAGTCGGCCCGGCCGAGCTGCGTCGGGACGGTCAGAACCGGGCCCTCGCCGAGGTCGTCGTGCCCGTCGTGGAAGGCCCGCGCGCCTACCTCCACGAGGTGCGCGTGCTGGGCAACGAGGCGCTCGGCGACCGGGCGGTGCTCGAGGCGCTCGGCCTCGGCCGCGGTGAGCCCTTCAGCTACCTCGCCCTCGAGCGCGCCACCGGACGCGTCGAGGAGGCCTTCCGGGATCGCGGCTACTACTTCGTGCGCGTCGAGAGCGCGACGCGCTTCTCCGGTGCCTTCCCCTGCGCCGCCGTGGAGGGCGCGCACGCCGGGGGCACGACGGCGCCGCTCTGCAAGCGCGTCGCCATCGACCTGAGCATCGCCGAGCGCTACGAGGTGCGCGTCGGCGAGATCGTCGTCCGGGGCGCCGACGTGACCGACGAGGGCCTGCTGCGGCGCGTGATGCCCCTGCATCCCGGCGACGTGCTCACGCCCGATGCGCTCCGCGACGCGCAGGCGGCGCTCGTAAGTCTGGGCGTGTTCAGCGGCGTGACCGTGCAGCCCGAGGATCCGGACCTGCCGGCGCGCGTGAAGCCCCTCGTCGTGCAGGTCGGTGAGCGCCGCACGCAGTACCTCGACTTCCGCGCCGGCCTCTCGACGGCGCAGGGTGCGCGCTTCGGCATCGAGTACGGCTACCGGAACCTCTTCGGGCAGGCCCTCGGGCTGACGCTCCGGGCGCAGCTCGGCTACCAGTTCATCTTCATCGACCCGGTGCTCGAGGAGCGCTTCACGGCGCTCACGTTGGCCGAGCGGCTCGAGCGGCGGGTCTCGGCAACGCTCGGCGTGCCGTGGATCGGGCTGCCCAAGGTGCGGGCGTCGCTCAGCTTCATCCATCAGCGCGAGAACGAGCGAAACTTCGGCCTGGACAAGAACAACGTCGACGTCACCTTCGCGTGGCGTCCCGTGCGCCTCTTCCAGCTCTCGGTCTCCGCCGACCTCGAGAACAACGACATTCAAATCCTCGGCGAGGAGAGCTACGAAGATCTCCTCGAGCAGACGGTGGACCCGCGGCTCCGGAACCTGCTCCGCGTCCCCCAGGGCCAGAGCACGGTGGTCGCGACCTCCATGACCGCGACGCTCGACCGGCGCGACAGCGCCTTCGTCCCGCGGCGCGGCTTCTTCGTCGTGAGCACGCTCGAGTACGCGACCACGGTGAGCTCGCAGGTCCTCGAGGTCGCCGGCGAGCAGGAGCAGTTCCAGAGCAACCACCTCCGCATGCTGCTGACGGCGAGCGGGTATCTGCCGCTGCCCCGCGGCATCGTCTTCGCGTCGCAGCTTCGCCTCGGCCGCGTGGTGCATCTCGAGTCGAGCTCGGAGACCTACCCGAACCGGCAGTTCTTCCTCGGCGGCGTGAACACGCTGCGGGGCTACTTCCAGGACGCGCTCGTGCCCCAGGACCTCGCGGACCAGATCGAGCGCACCGGGGAGGTGAACTCGGCGGCGGTGGTGCAGGGCGGCGACGTGTTCATGGTGCTGCGCGGCGAGCTCCGCTTTCCCCTCGCGGGCGACGTCGGCGGCGGCGCGTTCGTGGACCTCGGGAACGCCTGGATCGAGCCCAGCGCCTTCTCGCCGGTTCAGCTCCGGCCGACGGCGGGTCTCGGCCTGCGCATCGCCACCCCCGTGGGCCCCATCGCCCTCGACTATGGCTTCCTCCTCGCCCGCCGCGAGTTCCTCAGCGAGCCCATCGGCAGCTTCCACTTCTCCATCGGCCTGTTCTGAACAACGCGAAGAACCCCGTGCCCGGGCCGCTCCGCGCCTTCACCAGAGCGGGGCCGTCGCGCCCCCAGCTGCAAGTAGCGACACCCACGGAATGGCGAGAACGGGGCCGCCACCGATACGATCGGCTCCGCCCATGCGCGCCCTCTCCCTGCTGCTGCTCGTCTCGCTCGTGGCCTGCGAGGGCACCCTCGCGACGATCCCGAGCGACGGTGGCGCGACGCCCGCCCGGGACATGGGTCCGCCATGCAACCCCGAGGCCGACGCGGACGGCGACGGCATCCCCGACGAACGCGAGGGCGAGGGCGACGTCGACGGCGACGGCACGCCGAACCGCCTCGACACCGACAGCGACGGCGACGGCATCCCCGACGCCGAGGAGGCCGGACCGAACCCCTGCGGCCCGCGTTCGTCGGACTTCGACGGGGTCGCGGACTTCCTCGACACGGACTCGGACGCCGACGGTCTCTCCGACGCCCGCGAGCGCATGCTCGGCACGGACCCGACGAACCCGGACAGCGATGGCGACGGCGTGTCGGACCTGGGCGAGGTCGAGGGCACCGGTACCGACCCGAACGATGCGGCGGAGGGTCTCGCGCCCGGCGACTTCTTCGTGGTGCTTCCCTTCGAGGGCAGCCCGGAGAACCGCACGCTCGTCTTCGGTACGGAGATCGCCATCGCCGACGTCTTCTTCCTCGTCGACATGACGGGCTCGATGCAGGACGAGCGGACGAACCTCATCGGCGGGCTCCTCGACGTCGTGATTCCCGGCATCGAGGAGAACATCCCGGACGTGCACTTCGGCGTCGCGGGCATGGACGACTACCCCTACGACTCGCCGACGGCGGCGCGCTACGGGGACGACCGTGACCTGCCCTTCTATCTCCTCCGGGACATCGCGCCGCCGGAGCAGGATCTTGGCGAGTGGAGCCTCGACGCGGGGCCCAACCAGTGCCCGAACGATCGATCCGACGTGGAGGACGTCGGCATCGGGAGCATCACGGGCACGCCCAACGGCACGCCCGACATCCTCGAGGCCGTGCAGGGGCTGCCGTGTCACTTCGGCGCCGACTTCCCCGAATCCTACGTGCCGGCGCTCTTCGCCACGGCCACGGGAAGCGGGCTGAGCTGGCCCGGTGGGAGCGTCCCGAGCCGCGAGTGTCCGCCCACGGGCCCCGACGTATCTGGCGACTTCGTCGGCTACCCCTGCTTCCGCCCGGGCGCGCTGCCCATCGTGCTCCTCTTCGGCGACGCGAGCTTCCACAATGGGCCCGGCGACTCCGAGGCGTACTCCTTCGAGGCGCCGGGCTACGCGGCGGCCGTCGACGCGCTCAACGGCATCGGCGCCCGCGTGCTGCCGATCTTCAGCGGCGGCAGCGCCGGCGCGGACGACTATCGGGCCATCGCTCGCGACACGGGCGCCGTCGACGTGGACGACGCGCCGCTCTTCTTCGAGATCGCGGGCGACGGCTCGGGCCTCGATGCGACGGTGGTCGACGCCGTGCGCAACCTGGTGGGCGGCACGCCGCAGGACGTCTCGACGCGGACGGAGAACGTCGCGGGCAACCCCGACGACGTCGACGCCACGGGCTTCATCGCCTCGCTCATGCCCGTCTCGGGCTTCCCCGAGAGCGGCTTCGATCGCTTCGACGAGACGACCTTCTACCGGGTCATCCCGGGCACGCAGGTCGAGTTCGCGATCCGCTTCGAGAACGACTTCCGCCCGCCGCAGGACGAGGCAGAGATCTTCCAGGCCCGCATCGTCGTCGTTGGCAACGGCGTGGCCGATCTCTCGAGCCGCAACGTCTTCATCATCGTTCCCCCGGAGGGGACGATCATCCTGATCTGACGCGGGTCGCCCGCCGGCTCAGGGCCAGTAGGCGTAGGCGTAGTCGATGGTCGTCGCCTGCCCGGCGGCCTCGCTCACCACCTGGTCCACCGCGCTCATCGACGCGCCTCGGTGAGCACCTCCCAGAGGCCGGCCGCCTCGCGCCCGTCGATCTTGAAGAGCGCCACGCCGGCGATGCCGAGGCGCCGGGCGAGCGCGATACGGCCGCGGAGCGTGGTCGCGTCCGCGAGGTAGGCGAGGCGTCGGCTGGGTCCAGACCCGATACGCAGGCGCCGCTCTCCGGCGGGGCGATCGACGCGTGCGGTGGGCCGCGCGGCGAGCTCCAGGAAGCGCGCCTCATGGATCGCGCCGCGACTCTCATAGGTCCAGGCCCCGGGCTCCCCGCCCACGCGGAAGACACGCCCGTGCGTCGGGACGCCGAGCAGCAGCCGTTCCGCCGGCACGTGCCGGAGCGCGTAGCGCACGACGCGCTCGGCGAAGCCGTCGCTGCTGTTGGGCGCGTGAGGCTCGCGCCCCTCGGCGGTGCCGGCGTTGGTGAACGATCGCTCGCCATGCTGCAGGTACCACTGCCCGTAGGCCATGAGCCGAACGGCGTCGCACTCCCGTCCGAGGGCCTGGAAGTCGACCGAATAGGCCATGCGCTGCCCGGCGTTCGCGCCCGGCGGAGGGCTCTCGCCCTCGCGTCCCTCGACGGTGCAGACGAGCGTCTTTCCCAGGGGCGCCAGCGCGGCGCGGAGCTCGCTCAGGAACGTGGCGAACATCGCGCGGTCGGGGCCGTCGCGACCTTCGTAGTCGATGTCGACGCCATCGACGCCGGGCCGCCGCGCGACCTCGACGACGCGGGCGATGTGCGCCGCGCGCAGCGCCGGGTCCCCGAGCACCGCCCGCTGCTCGTCGGCGCGCAGCCAGATCAAGCTCGGGATCACCTTCACGCCGCGGCGCCGCGCCGCGCGCAAGAGCGGGTTCCAGCGGCCTGGTCGCCGCGCCGTCTTGTCGACCAGCGTGCCATCGGCCTGCACCTCGAAGCCGAAGGGGCTCAGCTCGTCGAGCGCGTCCAGGTGCTGCCGGGCCGAGACCGTTCCCTCGGCCCGGTTCCAGTAAGGCACCCACGCCGCGACGCGCAGCCGAGCGGTCCCTTGCGAAGCGGCGCGCTCGGGCGCCAGGAGGAGCATGAGCGCAGCGAGGCTGGCAAACGCCGGAAGGATCAGGAGGCGCATCGCAGGCCCAACGCTCGCCGAGGCGTCCCGCATGCCCGCCGCCTCGCTACTCGAATTCCAGGCGCCAGTGGAAGTCGACGCCGATGTTGCCGATGCGGGAGTTCGATTCGCGGTTGATGTTGTCGTAGCTGACCTGGACGCTGGATTCGTCGCCGAGGCGCCACTCGACGCCCGTCGTGAAGGTGCGCTCCTCGCCCGTGAGCCCCGTCGAGGCGCTCACGCGCACACGGTCCGTGATGCGCTTGCCCACCGTGACCATCGGCTCGGGCCGGCCCGTGTCCGGGGAGTAGCGCGTCGTGATCGCGAACTCGTCGATGACCTGCACCGCGTCGCGCACTTCGTCGTTCACGCCCGTCAGCGCGCTCAGCGCCTCGCGCGCCGTGCCGCCGACGTCGCCCGCCTGGAGCTGCTGCGCCTCGGCGCTCGTCAGCCCCACCGTGAGCAGGAGCGCCAGGTCCTCCTGGCTCAGCTGCGGGTTGCTCGAGGCGTCGAGGCGGAAGCCGTCCATGGTGCCCTCGGCCCGCAGCCGGATCTGCCAGGCCACGCCCGTGAGGTCCTCCGAGGTCTGCTGGCGACGGATCTCCGTCTGCGCGAGCACCACGAAGCGCGGGTCCACGCGGCTTGCGTCGTCGAAGCGCACGTCGCCGGTGGTCACGTCGAACTCCGTGCCGCGGAAGCGCACCACGCCCCGCGGGATGCGCACGTTGCCGAGGATGCCGTAGCGCTGGTCCGTGCCGACGATGCGGAAGGGCCGCTCCGCCTCGTCGATGCGGAGATCGAGGTCGAAGAGGTTGTTCCGGATACGCAGCGGCGAGCGGTCCGTGATGCGTAGGTCGATCTCCACGTTGTCCGCTTGCGGGTCGTAGCGCTCCACCTCCGCGCGCTGCGGCCGGTAGAGCTGCCCGAGCGTCGGGCTGACGTCGATGCGTCGCTCGTAGCGTGCCCGCCGGAGCTCTACCTCGCCGGCGAGGAGGGGCAGACGCTGGCCCTTCTGCCAGCTCAGCGCCGCGTCCGCTCCCAGCGCGACGAGCACGCCGTCCTCCGGCGTGAGCGTCGCGTTCCGGAGACTCACGTCGAAGCCGTAGCGTTCCAGCGCGCCTTCCGCGATGGAGGCGCCGCCCGCGATGGCCAGGGAGCCACCGGCCAGCTCGGCGTCGAGGCGCTCGACGAGGATGCGCCGCTCGCTGAAGGTGAGGCGTCCGTTCATGTCGTCGAGGGACGCCGGGCGCCCCTCGCCCTCCGCGCTCCCGCCGCGGACCACCACGTCGCCGAAGACCGCCGGGTCGCTCACCTTGCCCGTGAGGCGCACCCGGAAGCGTAACGCGCCCGCGCTCCGGCGCACGTCGTCGGACACGCGCGCCAGCAGCCCGAGGTCCACGTCGCCGGCCACGCGAAGGCCGAGGTCCCCGCGCGACGACCCGCCGCCCTCCACCCTTAGCGCTGCGCCGTCACCGCCGAGGCGCACCTGCTCCACGAGGAACCCGCCGTCGGTGAGCGCGACCTCCACCGGCGCCTCGCTCTCGAGGGCGACCTGCGTGGCGCCGCGCTCGTTGCGCGCGACGAGGCGCAGCGTGCCGAGCCGGAGCGCCCCCTCGAGGGTCTCGGGCGCGAGCAGCGACCCCTTCGTGAGCGTCAGCCGACCGTCCACGGCTCCGCCCAGGCGCGGATCCGGTGCGAAGCGGTCGAGGCGAAGGTCCCGGAGCGCCACGACGCCGCGCACCGGGTATTCGTCGGTCCAGCCGAAGGCCAGGTCCACCGCGAGGGCGCCGCCCAGGCCCTCGCCGCACACGAGGTAGGCCATGGGCGTCACGTGCGCGGGCACGGGGCCCTCGCTCGTGCGAAGCGGTCGCGCGGGGCGCCAGCGCCCCCGGGCGAAGCCGGCGCGTGCGTGCCCGCAGGGGGCGCCCGCGGGGACGGTGTCCCAGTCCCGGGCCTCGCGGACCCAGGGGTCCTGCCGGTCCGTCAGCCGCACGTAGAGGCGACCGTCGCCGAGGCTCGTCTCGCCCTGGCGCACGCCCGTGAGCGCCACGTCGAAGTGTGCGCGCGGGACGGCGGTGGTGCCGCGGACCTCGCCGAGCACGGCGTAGCTGCCGGCGATCCCCGAGCCTTCCAGCTTCTCGAGCTCGCCGAGGGCCAGGTGGTCCGCCGTGACCGTGAGCCGCGTGGCGCCGCCGACGGCGATGCGCCCTTCGACGCTCGCCCGGCCTCCGCCCTTTCGGAGCTCCAGGTGCTCGAGGTCGAGCTCCCCGCCATCGAGGCCCTGCGTGTAGTCCTCCCAGCGGAAGCGTCCGGAGAGGCGCCCGTCCGTGAAGCCGACGCCACTCACCTCGAGCGCTGGCAGCGTCAGGTCCATGCGCGTCAGGAAGGTGCCGTTCGGGCCATCCTCCGGCGCGCCGCGCGAGTAGTCGAGGGACATGCGCCCGCGGGCCACGCCCTGCACGTCCGTGAACCGTTCGTCCTCGTGGATCTGGAGGGCGTGGTAGGTGTCGGCGAGCGTCACGCGCTGGAGCTCGAGCTCGCCTTGGAGGCGGAAGCGCGACGCCCCGAAGCCCAGGAGCAGGTCGTGCACGCGGTACCGGCTCTCGTTCTTCGTCGCCTCGACCAGCGGGAAGAGCACGCTCTGGTAGCCGGGCAGGAGCTCGAAGTCGCTCGTCACGTCGCCGCCGGGGAGCCCGTCGAAGGCGAAGCCGGCGAGGCTCGTGCGGCCACTGATGCGCGGCGCGTCGTAGGTTCCGACGACCTTCACGTCGAGGGCGCCGCGGCCCGCCAGCGCGATGTCGTCGAGGAGCGGAGAGACGTCCTCGAGGTCGAAGCGCTCGCTCCGCACCAGCACCTCGAAGTTGTCCTCGTAGCTGAGACGCAGCACCGGCACTTCGAGGCGCGAGCGGGCGCTCTCCACGACGAGGCGCGAGAAGGCGAGGGCGTCCTCGTCGAAATCCCAGCGTCCCCGCAGCGTCGCCCGCGGCACCGCGAGCACGGGGCGCCGGGGCCGCACGTGATGCGTGTCCTCCGTGACCAGGAAGCCCTCGGTCACGAGGTCGACGGGTCCGCCCATCGCGAGCGGCATCAGCGTCCCGACGAGGCGCGCGCGCCCGGTCATGGGCCAATGCGTCAGGATCTCGGGGTTGCTGCCGACGGCCTCCATGATGGAAGCCAGGGTGGCGTCCTCGAGGCCGAGGGTGACGTCCAGGGGAAAGCCCTCGGCCAGGCCGATGCGCCCCTCCAGGCTCGCGCGTCCGCCGCCGCTCGGCAGGAAGACCTCGCTCCCCTCCAGCACCTCGACGCCCTCGGAGTCCGCGCGCACCTGCAGGTCCACGCGATTGCCGAGCACGAAGCGCCGCAGGAGCCGCCCACGCTCGAGCACGACGCGGCCTTCCCCGCTCGGCACCCCCGCGTCGTCGCCGCTCAGGTCGCCCTCGACGCGCAGCGTGCCCTCGAGCGGCGGCAGCTCGACGGGGAGCGGGAGGCGCGCGAGGCGGGCGAGCTCGATGCGCGTCGCGGTGTGCCCCGCGTAGCGCAGCGGGCCTTCGCCTTCCTTCGCCAGCGTCGCGTCCTCGAGCGTCACGGCCGCGTAGGGGGTGCGGAAAACGAAGCGGTCGGCGTCCACCAGGAGCGCGTCTTCGCCCACGTTCACGCGGGCCGTCGCGTGGAGGCGCTGCACGGGCTCGATGCCCTCCGCGTGGCTCAGCGCGCCGCCGACGGCGTCGAGCACGAGGTCGAGCTCGAGGCCCTCGGAGCCGGAGCTGGCTGCGAGATCCAGCTCGAGGCCTTCGAGGCGCGCCGTCCCGAGGGGCTCCGCCTCGACGGCGACCACTCCGCCCTCGATGCGCAGGCGCTCGAAGGGGAGCGCCGGTGGCCCGCCCTCGCTCTCGGCGAGCGTGGGCCCGTTGGCCAGGCCGTCCTCGGTGACGACGAGGCGTACGGAGGGCCGCGTGAGCTCGATGGTCTGGAGATCGATCTGCCCGACCAGCACCGCGCCGAGGCTCGGCCGAAGCATGAGCGCGTCCGCCTCGATGAAGGGCCCGGCGGTGGGATGCCGAAGCTCGATGCCCTCGGCGCGCAGCGTGAGCGAGGGCGGCCAGGCGCCCCATCCGACCTTCAGTCCTTCGAGCTCCGTCTCGAGCCCGAGCTCGTCCCGCAGCAGGCCCTCGGCGAGCGTCGCGAGACGCTCCTCTCCCCAGGGCGTCTGCGAGGCGCCCACCGCGATGGCCGGTGGCAGGAGCAAGACGGCGAGGCCCACGCGAAGCCGTCGCTGGCTTCGAACGCGCCGGGTCCGCCGGGCGCGCAGGTTGCCCGCGGCCGCATTGCTGCCGCCGTCCATGGCAAACCATAGCGCGGCGGTCTCGGCGGGACCCGTTACCGGCGCCCCGGATCCCCCTTCGGCGCGAAGGGGCCCATGCGTCGCGGAACGGCGGTTGCAGGTTCGACGCCCGGGTGGATGGTACCGACCGAGATCGCCTGTCGGAGGCGATTCGCTGCGCACTTCCTGCGCTGGTGGGTGTGCGATTCCGCCCACCGCGCCACACCGAGGAACCCAGCGGCATTCGCGAGCGCAGTGGGTTGCGGCTAGGAGACGCCAGCATGTTAGGCACCGTCGACCCTTTGGAGCCGGTGGAGCTAGACAGGGGTGATGCCGCGACGGTGTACCGCCTCGCGACGTCGGGAGACCCCGGAGCGCTCCGCGCGTTCGTCGGCGAGGCGGCCGGACGTCCGGAGGGGTGGTGGGTGGACGTCGTGGTGCCCGCCGTGGCGCGCGAGGTGCTCGCGGCCCGAAGCGAAGGGCGCTGCAGCGAGGTCGACGTCACGCTCGCGCTGAGCGCGCTCCTGCTCCTGCTTCGCGACCAGCGCGCCCGCGCTCCCGAGCGTCCGGCTTCGCCGCGCCTCGCGGTGCTCTCGTCGCTGGCGACGCATCGCCACCGGCATCCCCTCGAGATGCAGCTCTCGCTCGAGCTCTGGGCCGTCGAGCTCGAGGCCGAGGGCTGGTCCACGCTCGTGGAGCCGGGGCTGGGCCCGATGCAGCTCTCGGGGCTCCTCGCGCAGCTCGACGTGAACGCGCTCGGGCTCTGGCTCGGTGTCGCGGCCGACGCGCACGACGGCGTGACCGAGACGCTCCGCCGCCGCGTCTCGCGGGGTGGCGCCGACTTCTGGACCCGCCCCGAGCGGGCGGCGGCTGGCGTCGCGCCCGCGCTCCACGCGCGCTGAGCTCCGGCCGAGCTCCTTCGCTCGGTGGAAGCCCACGCCCGCGTGAGCCGAAAACAACGAAACCCCCACCGGCAGACGCTGGCGGGGGTATCGAAGGGTCCCGGTAGAAGTGCGAGAACGACCGCGACCGTCGGTGAGACTGCAGAGTCTACTCCAATTCACAGCGCCTGTGACCAGGGTCCCTCGAGAAGGGTGCTCTCCCGCACGTGGAGCCGGATCCCGGGCGCCCGTTGCCTCGCCCCCGGACGCGCCCTTACCTTCCCGTCCATGTACAAGTGCGAGCTCCCCGACCACGTGGACGAGATCACCTGCAAGCAGGGTACGAAGCAGATCCAGGCGCCCGGAACGCGCGCCGTGAAGATCCCGATCAAGCTTCGTGCGACCGAGTACCCGAGCCGGCCGAAGGCCAACAAGCACCGCATCGGCCGGAAGACGCGGCTCTTCGACGACCCGGGCGGCGCTGGCTACGAGATCGCGAAGGAAGTCCTGGCGTGCCCGCAGTGCGCCGGCGATTGGGAAGAGCTCCAGGCGAAGCGCGAGCCCGACACCTACGACGACTCCGAGTAGCTCGGCGGTCGCGCGCGCGGGCGCCGCGTCGCCATGCCCGGGAGGACGCTGCCCGTCGATGCGCGTCGCCTTCGACGTGGGATTCGTTCTATCCGCGCACGGCCAAAACGCGTACTCTCACAGCTGAATCGTTCGTTCGGTGCGTGGCGCACCGGGCGTCGCCCCCGGGGCGGGTATCGACGTCGGAGCACTTGGATGGGTCGCCTTCGCCACGACGACGCAGCTGGTTTCACCCTCGCCGAGCGCACCCTCGTGGGCCGGGGCGAGACGTGCCACCTGCGCATCGATGATCCCCGGGTCTCGGGGCTTCACGCGATGATCTACTACCAGGACGGGCGCTGGTGGCTGCGGGACCTCGGGAGCCGCAACGGCACCTATCTCGAGGGCGCGCCGATCAAGCACCATCAGCCGCTCCAGAAGGGGAGCCGCGTCCAGTTCCACGCCTCGGCCACCTCACCCTGGGTGCTCGCCGACGACGCACCGCCGGGCGCCCGCGCGACGCGCCTCGGACCCACCGAGGGGAACGGCGCGAACCTCGTCGTGGAGGCGGACGCGGGGTTGCTCTTCTTGCCCCCCGGCGAGTCGCCCGAGGCGCAGATCCACCACGGCCCAGAGGGAGGCTGGGCCGGTGAGTGGGTGAGCAGCGGCGAGACCTTCGCGGTGCAGGACGGAGAGGTGCTCGAGGTGACGGGCGACCCATGGCGCCTCGCCCTGCCTCCCTGGGGGCCGGGGACGCACATCCCGGAGACCCAGCAGGACACGCCGGGGACGCTCCGCCTGGGGCTCTCGGCGCTCGCGCTCCGGGTGCGCGTGAGCCGGGACCGCGAGACCGTCGGCGTCGTCGCGGAGCTCGGCGGCCGCGAGATCGAGCTTGCGCCGCGCGCGAGCCACGAGGTGCTCTTGCTTCTCGCCGAAGCTCGGCTTCAAGACCAGGCCGCGGGCCAGCTCCGGCCGGCGGAGCACGGCTGGGTGTACGCCGAGTGGCTCGCGAAGCAGCTCGGGAGCGAGCGCAGCAAGCTGAACGTCGACGTCTGCCGGCTGCGCAAGCAGTTCGCGCGCGACGTGGGTCTCCCCGACGCCGCCGGTCTCATCGAGCGGCGCGCGCTCACGCACCAGCTCCGCGTGGGCGTGGAGCGCCTCGCCGTCGAGCCGCTCTAGGCGAGGCGCTTCCCCGGTTCAGCGCCCCGCGTCGAGCAGCGTCAGCAGGCGGCTCAGGGCGAAGGGCTTGCGCAGCTCCACGACGTCTCGGGGAAGCGGCAGCGCGACGCGGCTCGTGTCGCCGCTCATCAGGGCGAAGCGAGCCTCCGAGGCGATGTCCCCATGAGCCCGCGCGATCAGCTCGTCCCCGCGCAGCCCCGGCATGTCCAGGTCCGTCAACACGAGGTCGTAGTCCCGCCGAGCGGCGAGGCGCTGAAGGGCCTCCCTCCCATCGGCCGCCTGGTCCACGTGTACGCCGCGCCGGCTCAGGTAGCGCGCGATGGAGCGGCGAACCCCGTCCTCGTCTTCGACCACGAGCACCCGGCGCCCCGCGCGTAGGGTGAGCTCGGGGCCGGCATTCGTGGCCGTCGCCCGCGTCGAGGCCGCGCTCGCCGAGGCCCCGACCTGCGGTAGCTCGATGACCACCCGTGTCCCCGCTCCCGGCGCCGAGTCCACCCGCAGCCGTCCGCTCGAGCGCCGCACGTAGTCCTGCACCGCCGCGAGCCCGAGCCCCGTACCACGCTCGCCCTTGGTGCTGAAGAAGGGCTCGAGGGCGCGCTCCGCGATCTCTGGCGCCATACCCTCGCCTTCGTCCTCCACGCGGAGCTCGACCATCCGCTCCCGGGAGGTCCCGGCCGTCACCCGGATCCGGCCCCCGCCGGGCATCGCATCGGCCGCGTTGCGTACGAGGTTCATCAGCACCTGAAGCAGATGGTCCGGCGGCATCGCCACGCGAAGCCCGGACGGCACGTCCACGCCGAGGACCACCGAGGCTGGCACCACGGCCCGAAGGTTGGGCACGAGCTCCGCGATCTCCGCGACGCGCTCGCCGCCGGGCTCGCGTCGGCCGTGACGGAGCAGCTGCTGCACCAGCGCGCTCCCGCGCTCCGTCGCCCGCAGGATGGCGTCCAGGTCCTGCTCCGAGGCGGACCCGTCCGCGAGGCCGTCTCGCAGCGCCTCACTCCAGCCCTGGATCTCCATGAGCAGGTTGTTGAAGTCGTGCGCCACGGTGCTCGCGAGCACGCCGAGCTCCGCGAGGCGCCGCGCGCGTTCGCGCTCTTCGTGCGCGGCGACCTCCTCGGTCACGTCACGGGTGATGAAGAAGCCGCGGGGCGCTCCGTCGGGGCCCGGCGGGAGCGGGCCCGCGTGAAGGTCGGAGACCCGTCCGCCATAGGCCACGCGCAGCGTCGGCGACTCGCCGCGAAGCGCCGCCGCCGCCAGCTCGTCGAGGCGCTCGGCGGTCTCCGCGGGGAAGAGCTCCCGAAAACGCTTCCCCTCGAGGCTCACGGGGTCGATGCCGAGGGCCTCCCACGACTCTCCGCCGACCACCAGGTAGCGATGCGAGGCATCGAAGGACGCGAGCGTGCCGAAGGGGTAGCTGCGGATCAGCGCGTCACGCTCCCGGCGCACGTTCAGGGCTTCCTGGGCGGAAGCTTCCACGGCGCTCTGTGGCTCGGAGTAGACGATGACCCAGCCGCGGCCGAGGTGCCGCGTGAACACGCGGTAGTCCGCGTTGGTCGTGAAGGACTGGTCGCTGATGCCGGAGCCCGGCGCGGCCTGCCGCGTGCGCTCGAGGAGCCTCCCGAAGCCGGTGCCGGCGAGCGTGGGGAAGGCCTCCTGCCAGGGCCGGCCCACGGGGTCCTCCGCGAAGCCCGCTACGCGCACCCGCTCCCTGGCGGCCGCGTTCACGGCGCGCACCAAGCCACCCTCGTCGTAGAGCGAGGCCGTCCAGGG
This sequence comes from uncultured Myxococcales bacterium, assembly GCA_937893795.1. Taxonomy (GTDB): domain Bacteria; phylum Myxococcota_A; class Polyangia; order Polyangiales; family Houyiibacteriaceae; genus CALCTH01. Next base: position 14,893 of record CALCTH010000560.1, read on the forward strand.
CAGCGAATCGAAGGCCTCGCGGAAGGCGCGGTCCATGCGCGCGCGACTTTACTGCCGATGACGCCGATGCGGCAGGGGCACTAGCCCGGGAGGCTCGCGCGGGACACGCGCGCGTCCTCGTCGACGAGGGGCTCGCGCGTCTTGGCGGCATCGTCGACGATCTCGAGGGCGCGCTTCGCCCGCGCATCGCGCTCGAAGAGGCTCGCCTCGTCGACGACCTGGAGCGTGTCGAGGCGGCTCGCGTAGTCGAGCTCCAGCCGCCCCTCGCTCGGCAGCATGAAGACGCCGTAAAGGCGCGCGATGCTCCGGAGCCGGTCCACCGTCTCCACGGGCACGTGGCATTGCGCGTGCGTGAGCACGTAGAGGATCGGTGAGCGGCGCTCGCGGCGCTGAAGGCGCTGAAGATCGTTCGCGAGCAATCCGAAGACCTTGGCGTAGTTCCGGCCCCGCTCCCCCTTGAAGCAGAGCACGTAGGGCACGCTGATGCCGCCCGTGTCGCTCCGGCCCGCCCGGGCGTGCTGCACCTCGTAGAGCCGCGAATCGAAGAAGCGGAAGTAGACGTCTTCGCCCTGGAGGTGGAGCTTCTTGATGAGCGTGAGCGCGAGCCCTCGGGCGAAGACGGCGCGCTGCCCGCGCATGGACGCGCTCGCGTCGACGCACACGTAGTGGAGGCGTCGGTCCTCTTCGTGCTGCTTCTCCCGTGCGTAGTAGAAGACCTCGTTTTCCACGAAGCGCCGGTCGAAGAGGTCCGCGTCGAAGGCGAGCTCGCTCAGAACCAGCGAGTCGAGCGTGCCGCGCCGCTCGACGCCGCTGTAGCCGTCCACGGCGAAGCTCTGCTGCCCGCTCGCACGCTTCGTCTCGAGCACGCTCGGAAGGAGATCGAGGCTGAAGTTGACGATGTCGTTCGCCTCCGGCGACTCGAAGACGTTGAGCAGGTCGAGCACGTTCAGCGCGTTGGCCGCGTTCGCCTCCGCGCCGAACATGCCGAGGAGGCGGAGCGTGTCCAGGTCGATCTGCTCGACGGCGGTGATGAGCCGGAGTCGCTCCCGGGCCACGTGCTCGAGGAACCCCACGTCGTCCTCGCGGTCGCTCGCGCGAAAGAGCTCGGGGAGCTGCGGCTCGAGGTCCCGGTAGACCTCAGGGTCGAGCGGGAGGAGCGCCGGCGATTGGCCGCGGCGCTGCGGTCCCCGGAAGCGCTCCCAGAGCGGCCCGAGCACGCGGAGCAGAAGCACGCTGATGAGGTCGTCGCCGAGGCGCCACTGCCGCGCCTTCTCGAGCACCTCGCTCTGACCGATCTCCATGAGCGTCTCGGCGTAGTCGGCGAGCGCTTCGGCCGATCCAGCGCCGAGCTGGAGCCGCGCGAGGCTCGGCCGCGGGCCGAGGGGCACCGCCTCGGGGTCCACGAGCGCGAGCATCCCGACGTCGTGCACGGCCCAGAAGGGCACGTCGAGGCCTACGCGGACGAGGCCGTTCCGCCACTGGGCGGCCCGCAGGCCCAGCATCGGGTTGTCCACGCGCACGACGCTCAGCGCGAGCGAGCCGAGCTCACGGGCGGCGGCGTCCCGGGACTGCGGCGGGAGAGCCATGCGCTACTGCGCGAACTTCCCCGACTGGAAGACGTGCCCGAGGAGCTGCTCCACGCGGGCCATGGCCTCACGGGCGGGCTGCGTGTTGATGGCCTGGAGCGCGGCCTTGATCTCGTTGAGCGCCTTCAGGTGACTGAAGAGCTGGATGTCGCTCATCGGCCGGTCGCTCGTGAGCAGGTCGCGGATGCGGTTGATCTCCTCGATGAGCGCATCGAGGCCTACGTCGGCCGCCCCGAAGCGCCGCGCCTCCGGGTGCTCCCGGTACCAGCCCTCGAGCACCGGGCCCACGATGCCCTCGAGAATCTCCGCCTGGTCGAGGTTGTTCCAGACGTGCCGGAGGATGAAGAAGTCGCTCGGGTCCGCCTGGGGGCGCCCGTCGAGGAGCGCGCTCGCCGCGAAGAGCTTCAGCATCTTGATGGCGCGCCGGTCCGAGAGGCTCACACCCTCCGAGCGGATCTGGAAGACGAGACCCTTGTAGGCCGCGAGGAAGTCCTCGCTGAAGTTCATGCGCGCGCCGAACTCCGCGTGTACCTGGTGGAGCTCGGCGCTGGTGAGCACGGGCTTCATCGCATCGTAGCCGCCGCTGATCTTCGCGACCTCGTGGTCGATGCCTTTCAGCAGCAGCTCGTGGAAGTGGTAGCTGTCGAGGTTGTTGCTTTGGACGCGGAGCAGGAAACGGTCGAAGACCGCCATCAGGTCCTCGTCGTTCGGCACCTCGTTCGACGCCCCGAAGGCGCTGATGAGCGGCACCCTCACGACGCGGCCGCCCACCGTGTAGACGCGCTCGTTGAGCACGCTCAGCAGCGAGTTGAGGATGGCCGAGTTGGCCTTGAAGACCTCGTCGAGGAAGACGATCTCCGACTCCGGCAACATGCCCTGGGTTCGGCGCCGGTAGTCGCCCTCCCGAAAGGCCTGGATGTCGATGGGGCCGAAGATCTCGTTCGGCTCGGTGAAGCGGGTCAGTAGGTACTCGAAGTAGCTGGCCTCGACGAGCTTGCTGAAGAGGCGCACGAGCGCCGACTTGGCCGTGCCCGGCGGCCCGATGAGCACCATGTGCTCGCCGGCGAGGGCCGCGACGAGCATGAGCCGGACCACCTCGGACTTGCCGAGGAAGGTGCGCTCGAGCTCGCGGGCGACCTGCTGGAGCTTCTGCGGGATCGCGGCGTCGTTCATGCGGGCGCCGGGAAGCTACCACGCCCGCCGGGATGGCGGTCGTGGGCCTCGGACGTCGCTCTTTCCTGGGGAGTCGCTCGACTTTTCCTCGACATGCCCGCGACTCCGCCCCACGGTGAGCCTTGCGTTGATGGACCGTCGCATCCTGCTCATCGAAGACTCCGAGCCCGACCGCGTGCTGCTGCGGGCGGCGCTCTCGCGTCTCGACGACCCGCCTCGCCTCGAGGAGGCGCCGACGGGGGAGGCCGGTCTCGAGAGCCTCGAAGAGAGCCTCGACGGGCGGGACCTTCCCTCCCTCGTGCTCCTCGACATCAACCTGCCCGGAGTCGACGGTCACGAGGTGCTCGCGCGCATTCGCAAGCACGAGCGCATCGCCGGCGTCCCGGTCGTGATGCTGAGCACGTCGAGCGACCCGGACGAGGTGCGTCGCTGCTACGAGGCCGGCGCCAACGCCTACCTCGTGAAGCCCGAGTCGGTGAAGCGGCAGACGGCCATGCTCGCCGACCTGCAGAGCTTCTTTTTCGTGCAGGCCGCGCTGCCCTACGACGCCTGACGCGCGTCGTCGTCTTCGTCGGCGCGCTCGAGCAGCGTGAGCGCGAGCGCGACCGCGTCGTCGCCGGCCAGCGGCGCGAGGCGCTTTGCGCGTGTCTCCACCGCCGCGCGATCGAAGGGCGTCAGGTCCACGAGCGCGCTCAAGGGGCCCTCGTACGCCACGAGCGCCGGGAGCACGGCGCTGAAGAGCTCCTCGTCGCCCACGGCGGGCTCGTCCTTGGGCGTGTGGCCGGCGCGTTCGTCGAGGACCTCCAGCACCAGCAGCTCCGCGATGAAGGCGAGGGCCGCCCGGAGATACGCCGGCGGCGGTCCGAGCGCCGAAAGCTGGCGGAGCGCGCGGCCGAAGGGCTGCGCGACCCGGCCGGTGCCTTCGAGCACGAGCGCCTGCGCGAGGCCGTGCCGCAGCGCCGGGTCGCTGAGCACGCCGAGCGCGGCCTGCCCGAAGACGAGGTTCGGCGCGAGCTCCGGATGCAGGAGCTCCGTGAGCGGGCTCCGGGTCAGCAGCGCCCGGAGGCGCGGGGCGAGGCGCAGCTCTTCGGCCTCGTCGCCCTCGGCGAGCAGTCCCGGGAGCGGCGCGCGGGTCTTGTCCTCGCGGATGAAGCGGAGCTTGGGCGCCGCGGTCACGTTCGCAGGCGGCGGGCGGCCGTAGAAGCGATAGGTCGCCGCCCAGCTCTTCACGACCGTGTCCTCGCGCACCACCTCGAGCAGCCGGGCGACGAAGGCGTGCCGCGCGAGCGCCTCCCCGCGCGTCCGGGGCGGCGCGACCTCATCGAGAAGCGCGTCTGCGAAGCCCAGGATCTTCGGGCGGGCGCCGCGCGCGAAGGCGCGGTCGAGGCGCGGGTCGGTGACCAGCGCCAGGTCGTGCGCCGCCATCGCGAGGGCGATCATGCCGCGCTCGGGGAAGCGCACCGTCGCCGCCGGCGCCAGCATGGAGGCGGTCTCCTGCAGCTGGTCGACGATGCGCTCCTCGAGGGCCTCGTCGAGCGGTCGGGAGAGGGCGAAATGGTCGAGGAGGCCCGGCGCGAGCGGGCGCGTGAGCTGCGCCTCGCCGCCGAGCAGCACCGGGCCGAGGAAGCCGGTGGCGAAGGACTCGTAGAGCGCCTGGATCTTCGCGGACATGGCGTCGCCTATTCGGCGTCGGCCTCGCTCTCCTGGGGCGTCGGGACTCCCCAGAGAGGAAAGCGCCGGGGCTTCTCGTAGCGCAGCAGCGGGAGCTCCGGCTCGTCGGCCTCGGGCCGGGCGGCGCTGATGGGCACGGCGGCGATCTCCTTGAGCATGCGCCGCGAGACGGGCCCGAAGCTCGCCTTGGGCACCACGCGCGGGGTGGCCGTCGCGGCGTCGAAGAAGACGGTGCCGTCGCCGCGCTCGCGAACGAGGTCCTGGAGCACGGCGGCGCTGACCGCCGGGACGATGGCGTAGCCGGCGGGCACGTAGATGCGCTCGGCGACCTCCGTGTGGAAGATGCCGAGGGGCACGCCCTCGATGCCCGCGCGGTCGACGAGGTAGAAGGCGTCCTCACCGGCGGCGACCTGGAGCGCCGCGAGCGTCTTCGGCGGCAGCGCGTAGAGAAGCCGCGCGAGCCAGACGCGCTGCTCGACGGGCACGACGGTGGCCGTGACGGCGCGCCAGGGCTCGGTGCTCGGCGCGAGCCGGAGCGGCAGCGAGAGCGAGAGCGTCTCGGGACCGCCCTCCCCCGCGCCGTCCCGCGGCTCCGGCCCCTCGAGCGCCACGTCGGTACGCACGAGGGTCCGCACCGGCGCGAAGGGCGGGAGCGGCGAGACCACGAGCACCTCTCCGTCGCCCCGGAAGAGATGAAGCGCGTCGTCGCCGAAGAGGCTCCCGCACGATTCGAGCGCGATGGGGTGCTCGTGGCCGAGCTCCACGGCGTAGCCGGCGCCGAGCGGCGCGAAGACGTGCACGCCCGGGAGGACCGCGAAGAGCCGCGCGACGCGCTCGGGCACCTCGCTCATGTCGAAGACGTAGAGGCGCGTCGGCCGGTCATCGAAGGCGCTCGCGCTCGGCCACTCTGCCAGAGCGGCGCGCGCGCGGATGCGCCAGCGGAAGAGGTAGGTGAGCATGGCGCCGCCGATGCCCACCTCGGCCGTGGCGAGGAGCCGCGGCGGGAGCGTGTCCTCGGCGCCGGGCGCCTTCGGCACGCGGCGCGGCTGCAGCTTGAAGACGAGGTCGCGGAACTGGAGGTCCCGGCCGAAGGAATACGCCTGCCGGAAGGTGTCGTGATAGAGGATCAGATCCGCCGGGTCGTCGAGGAGCTCCTCGACGTCGTAGCCGAGGGGCGACGACCCATCGCGGTACTTCACGAAGTGCTTGGAGGTGCCCGTGAACACCAGGCCGCCGGCGAGCTTGGCCACGCCGGCGATGCGGTCCATGCGGTAGCTCGACTCGGCCTGGACGCTGAGCATCAGCTCGCGGGTCTTCAGCGGCGTGACCACGCGCCGGAGCACGAGCGAAGGCAGCAGCTCGTCGATGGACCCCTCGTCTCCGTAGGCCCGGAAGAAGGCCACCAGCCGGTCCAGCGAGGGAAAGAGCACGACGCCCTTCTGACCGAGCACGACGCCACGCGCGTCGGGGGTGACGCCCGGCGTTCGGAAGCGCGTCTGATGGAGCGCGGCCCGCTCGAGCATGGGCGCGCACGCTAGCACGCGCGCGGGGGCGCGGGAGGGGTCGGCTCAGGGGCCGGCAGACATGCCGCCGTCGGGGTCGCCTTCGATGAGCGTCGCCGTGCCGACGCTGACCTCGACGAAGGCCGGGGCGGCGTCTTCCGCGTCGGCGCGGACGCGGTAGTTGGCCGGCGTGGTCCCGGCGCGGAAGCCGCTGCGCGCGATGCCCGCGCCGTCGGTGGTGGCGGAGCGTGCAGCGAGGCTGCTGTCGTGGGCCTGGCCGCTGAAGGAGAAGGCTACCGGCTGGTTCGGGAGCCCGTTGCCGGTGGGGCCGCGGTACACCACCACCACGGTGGCGCGCTCGCCGGGCGCGAGGCGCAGCGGGCTGCGGCTGGGCGCTTCGAGGGTACGCGCGGGCGGCGCCGGGCCGCCGCCGTCGAAGGCGGGGACCCCGCTCGGCCCAGCCGCGTCGCCGCAGCCGGCGACCGCGAGCAGGAGCGCCAGCGTGACGAAGAAGTGAGGACGAATAAGCAAGCCCCCTTAATAGCCAAGGGTCCCGGGCGGTGCCACGTCCGGTGGGGGCTGTCGGGAATGGCGAGGGGCCGGCGCGGGTGATAGGGACGCCCGTGGGCCTCGCCGCCGATATCGCCTTCCGCTACCTGCGCTCGAAGAAGCGGCAGACGATCTCGGTGATCACGGTCATCGCGGTGACGGGCGTCGCCCTCGGCGTCGCCGCGCTCCTGGCGGTGCTCGCCATCACCACGGGATTCCAGGAGGAGTTCCGGAACAAGGTGCTGGGCGTGAACGCCCATGTGCTCGTCATGAAGTACGGGGTCGACTTCGACGAGTACCGCGACGTGATGGCACTGGCGGACGGGACGCCCGGCGTCGCCGCGAGCGCGCCTTTCCTGCTCCAGGACATGATGCTGGCGAAGGGCGACCGGCTGGCCAACGTGCTGGTGAAGGGCATCGACCCGGAGCGCATGGGCGACGTGCTCGACCTGCCGGGGCAGATCATCGAGGGTGGCCTCGAGGGTCTCCGCCGCCCCGGCACCGCGCCGCCCGAGGACCCCGACGAGGACGACGAGGTGGACGACGGCTACGGCTTCCTCGACGCGCTCGAAGGCGACGGCGAAGCGGCGGAGGAGGGGGGCGCCGTCGACGCGGGCGACGAGGTCGCACCGCCCTCGGGCACCGAGGTCGCCAGCCCCTCCGAGGCGAACGACTGGCTGGCGATGCTGGCGGGCGACGCGGACGAGGGCGGTCGGCAGGAGGAGCTCCCGACGCCAGAGGTCGCCAGCCCCTCGGAGGTCGAAGAGCTCCTCGGCGCGCTCGAAGACCCTGGCGAAGGCGCCGCCGGCGAGGGGCTCGAGGCCTGGGAGCGTCGTCTCGTGGACGAGCAGCTCGCGGAGCGTCCCGACGCCGGCGAGAGCACCGAGGGTCTCCCCGGTCTCGTCGTCGGCGCGACGCTCGCGCGGCAGGTGGGCCTCGGCGTCGGCGACCGCATTCGGCTGGTCTCTCCGCTGAGCGGCGTGGACCTCGGTTCCTTCGGCGAGGGCCGCGTGCCGCGGAGCCGGGACTTCCGCGTCATCGGCGTCTTCCAGGCGGGCTTCCAGGAGTACGACTCACGGCTGGTCTACGCCGACCTGCACGAGGCGCAGCACTTCTACGGCCAGGGTGATGCGGTGACGGGCGTCGAGATGCGCGTCGACGACCTCGACGCGAGCGCCGCCATCGCGTGGGAGCTCGAGCGTGAGCTCGGCGGGCCTTTCCACACCATCGATTGGGCCGAGCTCAACGTGAACCTCTTCACGGCGCTGCGGCTGCAGAAGCTGGTGCTCAGCCTGGTCATCGCGACGCTGATCTTCGTGGCGGCGTTCACGGTGGTGGCGACGCTGATCATGATCGTGCTCGAGAAGAAGCGGGAGATCGCCATCCTCAAGGCGATGGGCGCGACGAGCTGGACCGTGCTTCGGGTCTTCGTGGTCCAGGGCACGGTGATCGGCCTCGCCGGGACGTTGCTGGGGCTGCTCGTGGGCGGCGGCCTCGTCGCGTACCTGGCGACGCTCGAGTTCCCCCTCGACCCGAAGGTCTATCTCATCGACCACCTGCCGGTGGTGGTCGACGGGAGCGAGTTCGTGGTCACGGCCATCGTCAGCCTGCTGATCTGCTCACTCTCGACCGTCGCCCCGAGCGCCTGGGCGGCGAACATGCTCCCGGTCGACGGGCTGCGCTACGAGTAGAATTGCCGGTTGGACCGGCTTTGCGTGCCGGTGTGCTCAGCACTCGATGATGTTGACCGCGAGGCCGCCGCGGGCGGTCTCCTTGTACTTGGTCTTCATGTCGAGGCCGGTCTGACGCATGGTCTCGATGACCTGGTCGAGGCTGACCTTGTGTGTGCCATCGCCGCGGAGCGCGAGGCGGGCGGCGTTGATGGCTTTCACCGAGCCCATGGCATTGCGCTCGATGCAGGGGACCTGCACCAGGCCGCCGACGGGGTCGCAGGTGAGACCGAGGTTGTGCTCCATGCCGATCTCGGCCGCGTTGAGGCATTGCGCCGGCGTGCCGCCCATGACCTCCGCGAGGCCCGCGGCCGCCATGGAGCAGGCCACGCCCACCTCGCCCTGGCAGCCCACCTCGGCGCCGCTGATCGACGCGCGCTCCTTGAAGATCGTGCCTACGGCGGCTGCCGTGAGCAGGAAGCGGCGAAAGCACGAGGGTTCGACGTCACGCCCGTACTTCGCCCAGTACTTCATGACGGCGGGGATGATCCCGGCGGCGCCGTTGGTCGGCGCCGTGACCACGCGGCCCCCGGCGGCGTTCTCCTCGTTCACCGCGAGGGCGTAGAGGTTCACCCAGTCCATCGCCGCGAGCGGGTCCATCTGGGCGTCGCGGCGCAGCTTCGTGAGCATGGAGGGGGCCCGGCGGCGCACCTTCAGGCCGCCCGGGAGGATCCCCTCCTGGCGGCAGCCTCGCTCGATGCACGCCTGCATCACCGCCCAGAGCCGATCGAGGCCGTCGTCGATCTCGGCGTCGCTCCGCCAGACCCGCTCGTTGCGGCGCATGAGCGTCGCGATGCGCAGCCCGGCCTCGCGGCAGCGCTCGAGCAGCTCGGCGCCGGACGCGAAGGGATGCGGTAGCGCGGTGACGTCCGGGACGATGCGGTCCTCGCCGATGGCGCGCGGGTCGACGACGAAGCCTCCGCCCACGGAGTAGTACTCGCGCTCGTGCACCGGCTCGCCCGCCGCGTCTTCCGCGCGGAAGAGCATGCCGTTCGGATGCCCGGGAAGGACGCGGCGCTTGTGGAAGAGCAGATCGCGCCGCGGGTCGCAGATCACCTCGCGCACGCCGAGGAGCGCGAGGCGCCGGGTCTCCTGCAGGCGCTGCAGCACCGCGGGGATGCCATCGACGTCGACGTCTTCCGGCGTCTCCCCGAGGAGCCCGAGGAGCACGGCTTTGTCCGTGCCGTGGCCTCGCCCGGTGGCGCCGAGGGAACCGTAGAGCTCCACCCGCACCTTCGCCGCGGCCTCGAGCTTGCCTTCGCGCCGCAACCCCTCCGCGAAGCGACGCGCGGCGCGCATGGGTCCCACGGTGTGCGAGCTCGACGGCCCGATCCCCACGGAGAAGAGGTCGAAGGTGCTGATGGCCATGACCGGTCTCCCAGAGTGCCCGCGCGGCGGCTCTCCGAGCGAGGGTCCGACGAGAGCAACGTCACCTTCGTGATCGTCGGTGGGACCGGCTCGGCGTGCCCCGACGCGGTCCCGCCGGGGAGGGCGAGGGGCCGCGGACCCCGTGCTTGACAGCCCCGAAGGAGCGGCTTAGACCAGCGGTCCGTTTCGCGGCGCTCGCGCCTCCGAAACCGGTTCTTTGGGCCCTTCGGGACCCGCCTGCGGGAGTAACTCAGTGGTAGAGTGCAACCTTGCCAAGGTTGACGTCGCGAGTTCGAATCTCGTCTCCCGCTCCCAGGCACGATCAGACGACGGCCGGCGCCCCCATGGCGACCGGCCGTCTTCATGTGGCGAGGCGACGCCGCCGCTCAGAACGCGCTGACGGCGTCGTTGCGGACACCGAGGCGGCGTTGGCCGCGGCGAGCGAGACCGACGGCGAAGGCGAGCACGAGCCACGCGGCCAAGAGCAGCGGCAGCATGCGCGCGCCGGCCTGGTCCACGCCCGCGGCGAGGAAGGCGGCGTGCTGGGCGGGGTCGCCGAGCGGCGTGGTCGCGACGAAGGCGCGCCCGCACTCCCGGGCGTAGAGGCCGACCGCCGCGAGCGCGA
>CALCTH010000561.1 GCA_937893795.1 uncultured Myxococcales bacterium
CCACCGGCGGTGTACGGCCGGCGCACGCGCCGGCGAGGAGGACGAGGGCGAGAACGCGCGTCATCGCATCCGCACCTGCGCTACGGCGGGCGCGTCGAGGGCGCGCGTCGTGCGACGCCGCGCCTCCGCGAAGGCGCGCGGGCCCTCGTCGAGCCGGAAGGGCCCGACCCGAGGCAAGCGGGCGAACACGAGCGCCTTCAGGTTACGGCGCGCGGGCGGCGGGGACGCCGCGTCGCCGCGGCGCGAGCGGCTCTCGAGGTGATGGTGGAGGATGCGCTCTCCCGGGCGCGCGCCGGCGAGCCCGGGGCGGTCGAGAATGCCCCCGTCGAGGTGTGGGCGACCGTCGAGGCGTACGGGCCAGAAGAGCCCGGGGACGGCGCACGACGCCTGGACCGCCGGCGCGAGGTCGCCGCGAGCGAGCACACGGGTCTCCCGCGCGAGCACGTCGTAGACGCTCATCTGAAGTGGCCGCGGACAGGCTTCGAAGGTCGATTGCGGCAGCGCCTGCTCGAGGCGGCGGCGAAAGCGGCGGCCGCGGAGGAGGCCCGGACCCGGAGCCGGATCCCAGAACTCCGGACGGCGAAGCGCCGCCAGCAGCGTCCCGAGCTCGGCGCCACTGCGCCCCCCGGCGGCGAGCGCACCGACGAGCGCGCCGGCGCTCGCGCCGAGAAAACGCTGTGGGGGGAGCCCGGCGTCCTCTAGCGCCGCCAGCACGCCCGCGTGGGCGAAGAAGCCGAAGAAGCCACTCGAGAGCGAGAGCGTGAACGGCGCCTCCGCGAGCCAGCTGCCGAGCCGCGGCGGGCTCACCGGCGCCAGCGCGCTTCGCTCGGCGGCGCCTCGGTCTCGACCTCGACCCTCACGCGCGTCTCGAGCCGCTCGCCCTGGCCACCCTTGAAGAGCGTGCCGGCGGTGGGCGTCGCGTCCCGGTAGTTGCGGCCGTGAGCCACGCGCACGTGGTCGAGGTTCGCGAGCACGCCATTGGTCGGGTCGAAGCCGCACCAGCCATGCCGCGGCATGTAGACCTCGCACCAGGCGTGGCTCGCCTCGGACTGCAGCTGGTTCTCGTAGTCGGCCCCGGTGCGGATGTAGCCGACGCGGTAGCGCGCCGGGACACCGAGGAGCCGGCAGAGACAGATGAAGAGGTTCGCGAAGTCCTGGCAGACCCCCTCACGGCGCGTGAAGACCGTGAAGGGCGAGGTCTCGAGCATCGTCGCGCCGGGCACGTAGCGGAAGTCGCGGAAGATGCTCCGGTTGATGTCCTTGAGCGTGTCGACGAGGTCGTAGTCCTGCCGCTCCACGAAGCTCATGGCGTATTCGCTGAGCGCCTTGAGCTGCGTCTCCGGGAGCTCCGGCGGGAGCAGGAAAGGCGTCATCATCTGGCGCTGCCAGGGCATCCACACGAGAGGGATCGTGGATCGCTTCAGCGCGTGCAGCGTGCGCGGCGGGACCACGCGGAGCCGGGAGCGCGCGCGCACCCAGAGCTCGGTGTAGGGACGTTCGATCTTGAAGCGGAGCACCTGGTTGCCGAAGACGTCTTCGGCCCGGCGCGCCACGCCGGGCGGGCTCACCTCGAGCTGGTAGTCGAGGACCTCCTGAAAGAGGTCGTGCACGGGATGGAGCCGGACGATGTGGCTCGAGAGCTCGACGGGCTCGTCGTAGCGGTAGACGGTCTCGTGCTCGACGCGGAGCACGCGCCCCTGGAGCGGCAGATCGAGATCCGGCTGACTCGTCCGCGCGGGCACGGCGTAGAGCGCCTGCGCCTCGGCCGCGGGCCGGACCCCGCCTCGGGCCGGCGGCAGCGCGTGCTCACCCGTGTCGCCGCCGCTCTCGGTCCAGAGGATGCCGAGGGACTCGTCGCTGGCGCCGGGCGGCGCCGTGGGCTGGACGTCTTCGGCGTGCGTGCTCGTGTAGGTGAAGACGCCGCGCCGCATGATGACGAGCTCGCCGGCCTGGAGCGCATGCCAGCCCGGCTCGTCGCTCAGCGGCTCTCGCGCCACGAGCGCCATGGTGCGGTTCACGTCATAGGGGTCGCCGGCGTCGATCACGACCGCGCGGCCTCGGAGCAGCGTCGTGGCGTGCGGCGGGGTGCGCCGGATGCGATGCAGCGGGTACGAGCCGTGGCTGCCGGCATAGGCGACCACGTCGACGCCGTCGCTCAGCATGAGGCTTCCGCGGCCGTGGCGGTCCACTTCACCGAGCCACTCGTGAAGCGTCGGGCCGCCCACCTCGGCGAGGCTCCGCGCGCCGACGGCGGCGATGCGGTCGAGCAGCCAGCAGAAGATGTGCTCGGAGTCGGTGACGCCGACGGGCTCGAGCGCGCTTCGGGCGATGGGCAACGCCTCGCCGCGCATATCGGGCCGGGTCAGCTCGCCGCTATGGGCGAACACCCAGTCGCGGCCGGCATAGCTCCGCTGGAAGGGGTGCGTGTCCTGCTGCGTGACGCGCTTGGCGGCGCCGTGCGTGTGGGCGAGGAAGCAACAGCTCCGGAAGCGGTCCCAATCCCGGAGCACCCGGGTCATCGCGGTCTCGTGCGTCGCGTTGGGGTCCTTGACCACCACCGCCGCGCGATCGTCCATGGGGTACCAGGCGAAGCCCCAGCCCGCGGCGTCCGGATCGTCGCGCACCGCACGCATGGTGAGCGCGGGCGACGCGGCGCTGTCGAAGGACATCGCGAGGAGGTGGCTCGACACGCGCGGGAGCGTAGCCGACTGGCCGCCACGGGCGAGTCGTCGGGTGCGGACCTTCGCAGCGCCTGAACGCGACGTCAGGTGAGGAGCGCGCGCTGCGCTTCGACGTCGGGGTCGAAGTATGCGCGCTCGACATGGCCAGCGACGACGGAGGTCTCGTCGATGAGGTGCGTGAGCTCGGCGTGGATGCCGCCCGCGACGATCTCCTCGAGGGGTCGGCTACGAAGGCGCGCCCGGAGCGCATCCAAATGCGCGGCAGCCTCCCCGCCGAGGCCGGATTCTCCTTCTTCACGGAGCCGCGTGAGCGTGGCCGCCGCCCGGTCGAGGCAGCCGAGCACGCTACGGGGCAGGAGCGGCTCGCCGAGCAGGAAGGACGCGATGGCCACCCCCTGAGGTGCGGCGCTTCGCGGACCGCGCTTGGCGTAGGCCTCGGCGGCACCGCAGCTGTAGAGGAGCGCGCTCCACTGCGCGACCTCCACGGGCGATTCGCCGCCTCGCCGAGCCGGCCCGAGCATGTGGTGCTTCACGTCGAGCATGCGCGCCGTCTGCATCGCGCGCTCGAGCCACATGCCGAGACGCATGAAGGCGAGCGGCTCGTCGTCGAGGAGCGTGCTCTCGGCGAGGCCGAGGAAGAGGTCGGCCTGGTCCTTCACCCGCTTGTAGAAGGCGTCGCGGTCGGCACGGTAGGCGCGGCGCCCCGAGCCTCGCTTGAGGTAGTTCCAGAGGTCGTTGAGCGTCTCCCACATCTCGAGGGAGATGACCTCCCGCGTCGTCCGGGCGTTCTCGCGGGCCCAGCGCACGGACTCGACGAGGGAGACGGGGTTGTTCACGTCCCAGACGAGGTAGTCCTCGACGGCCTGGTCCGGCACCGTCGCGGCGTCGCCAACGAGCTCGGCGAAGCGCTCGCGCTCTCCGCAAACGATGATGAGCGGAAGCCAGCGGTCGTGGTCCGCGAGTGGAACGTCCAGGACGAACGACCGGTTCACCCGCACGAGCCGCGCCAGGTTCTCGGTGCGCTCGACGTAGCGGTGAAGCCAGAAGCAGCTGCCGGCGACGCGGGAGATCATTCGGCCTCCTCCGCGTCGTCGTCGCTGCCCATCACCCAGGTGTCCTTGCTGCCGCCGCCCTGGCTCGAGTTGACCACGTAGCTGCCCTCGCGGAGCGCGACGCGGGTGAGGCCACCGGGCAGTACCCAGCTCTCCCGACCGGTGACGATGTAGGGCCGGAAATCCACGCGCCGGGGCGCCACGCCACCCTTGGTCCAGGTGGGGCAGGTGGAGAGCTCGACCACGGGCTGCGCGATGTAGCCGCGCGGGTTGTGCTGGATGCGCCGCGCGAACTCCTTCTGGAGCTTCTTGGTGCTCGTGGGGCCGAAGAGCATCCCGTAGCCGCCGGAGGCGTCCACGGCCTTCACGACCATGGAGCCGAGGTTCTCGAGCACGTGCTGCCGCGCGGCGTCCTCGCTGCAGAGGAAGGTCTCCACCTGGTCGAGGATGGGGTCCTCGCCGAGGTAGTAGCGGACGGCCTTCGGGATGAAGGGATACACGGCCTTGTCGTCGACGCAGCCGTTCCCGAGCGCGTTGGCGAGGACGACGTTTCCCTGGGCGTAGGCGCGCACGAGGCCGGGGACGCCGAGAAGGCTGTCCTCCCGGAAGGCCTCGGGGTCGAGGAACTCGTCGTCGATGCGGCGGTAGATGGCGTTGACGCGCTCGGGACCCTTGGTGGTCTTCACGAAGACCCGGTCGTCGTGCACGAAGAGATCGCTCCCCTGCGCCAGGGGTACGCCCATGCGCCGGGCGAGGAAGCTGTGCTCGAAGTAGGCGCTGTTGTACTGGCCGGGGGTGAGCACGACGCTGTGGCCGGGCTCGCGCACGTGCTTCTGGGCGAGTCCGTCGAGGGCGGCGCGAAGACGCTGCGGGTACTCGCCGACGCCGCGCACGGCGAGGCGCTGGAAGAGCCCCGGGAAGACGCGCTTCATGACGAGGCGGTTCTCGAGAACGTAGCTGACGCCGCTCGGCGTGCGCGCGTTGTCCTCGAGCACGAGGAAGTCGCCCGTCGGCCCGCGGATGAGGTCGATACCGGCGACGTGCACGTAGACGCCGCCGGGCGGGCGCACGCCGTGGAGCTGCGAGAGATAACCCTTCGACCCGAGCACGATCTCCTTCGGGACCACGCCGTCCTTCAGGATCTTCTGGTCGCCGTAGAGGTCGGCGAGGAGCGCGTTGAGCGCTGCGACGCGCTGCACGAGGCCCCGCTCGAGGCGCCCCCAGCGCGGCTCGGCGACGATGCGCGGGATGAGATCGAAGGGGAAGATCTTCTCGACGCCGCGCTGGTCCGAGTACACGCGGAACGTGATGCCGCTTCTCAGGAAGGAGTTGTCCGCGAGACGCTGGCGGAGCCGGAAGTCGCGCACACCGACGGCGTCGAGGCGGCGCACCACCGGACCGCGCCCGCGCCGCGCTTTACCGCCGCCGGTGAAGAGCTCGTCGTACGCACCCTCGAGCGGCGTGTAGCCCTCGAAGAGCGGCCGCGGTGGCTCCGACGCCCGGGTGGCCGTTCGCTTGCGGATGGGTTTCCGACGTTTCGAACGGCTCACGACCGCGCGAAGCTACACGCTGTGGTCGATGTCACAAAGTGCGATCGGGACGGCGACGGCAGGATTCAGTAGACGGAGTCCGTTCCGGCGCGCGGCGCCGGAGCGCGAAGCTCCGCCAGCGTGCGCTCGGCCGCCGCGCGGCTGACCTCGCCGGCGCCGTGGATGCGCGCGGCGACGCGCTCGACCTCGTCGCCGCGCGCGCCGGCGGCGATGGCTACGGAGCGCGCGTGGAGCGCCATGTGTCCGCGCTGGATGCCGTCGGTCGAGAGGGCGCGGAGCGCCGCGAGGTTGCTGGCCATGCCGACGCAGCCGACGAGCATGGCGAGCTCCTGGGCCGTCGCCACGTCGGCGATCTGAAGCGCGAGCTGCGCGCCGCGGTGGACGCGCGTCGGGCCGCCCACGATGCCGAGGGAGAGGGGCATCTCGAGGAAGCCCACCAGGCCGCCATCGTCGCCGCGGCGCCAGGTGCAAAGGGGCGCGTAGCCTTCGCCACGCCCGGCCCAAGCGTGAGCGGCGGCTTCGACGGCGCGCCAGTCGTTGCCGCTGGCCACCACGGCGGCGTCGACGCCGTTCATCACGCCCTTGTTGTGCGTCGTGGCGCGGTAGGGGTCCCGCTCGGCGATATGCGACGCACGCACGATGCCGTCGCGCACGACCTCGCCAGAGCGGCCGTTCATGGCCAGCGCCGTCACGGGCACGTGGGCGCGCACGCGGATCAGGCGCCGGTCGCAGAGGTTGGTCAGGATGCGCAGCGCCACGTCACCGCCGCTCAGCTCCGCGAGCCGCGGCGCGAGCGCTTCGGCCACCGTGTTGACGAGGTTCGCGCCCATGGCGTCGCGGCAGTCGATGTGCACGTGCACGGCG
>CALCTH010000562.1 GCA_937893795.1 uncultured Myxococcales bacterium
ATCAACCGCCCCCGGCCGCGACGACGCAGGCTCCGACCGCGCCGGCGCCGCCGCGCGGGAGCCAGGCGGCCTGCGGGTCGTGCCACGCAGCTCTACGCACGCCTGGAGCGGGCGCTGGCGAAGGCCGGCGCGGAGCGCCCGCCGGGCCGCACGCCGACGGAGCACGTCGCGCACCTCGAAGCGACGAGGCCCCCGGCCGCGGCCCCGGCCGGCGAGGTCACGCGGGCCTACCTGGCGGCCCGCTTCGGCGACGCTCCCCTCGGCGACGAAGCCGCCCTCCTCGCCAAGATCCGCGAAGTCCGTACGGCCCGCCCCCCCGAAGCCGCCGAGTAGCCCCGCCCCGGGCGGACGCGACCCGAGAAACCAACGGCCCCCAGAGCCCGGTCCCTATCGAGCCCCGCATGCACGAGGCCTGGCCGCCACGCTCAGCGCGTGAGGTGCACCCAGGTACCGCGGGTCCGCCGCCGCGCGTGCCACTGGTCCGGCAGGTCCGGGCTCGTGAACTCGAAGAGGAAGCGCGCGTCGTGCGGCGCGATGTTCACGCAGCCGTGGCTCCGGACCTCGCCGAAGCCGTCGTGCCAGTAGGCGCCGTGGAGCGCGTAGCTCTGCCAGAAGTACTGGGTCCACGGGACCTGATCGACCTCGTAGGGACCGTCGACGGGGTCCTCGCCGGTCATCGTGGTCGAGAGGTACTTCTCGCGGACCTGGAAGGTGCCCTTGACCGTCTCGTAGCCCTCGCGCCCGGAGCTCACGAGGGTCATCAGCACCGGCGCGTCGCCCTCGTAGGCGACGAGGGTCTGCTCGGCGAGGTCCACGTGCAGCCAGCGTACGTCGGCCGGCACGCGCTCGGGCCGCGCGATGGTGCGTGCGACGCGCACGTGCTCGCGGAGCAGCGCGCGGCCTTCGGCGTCGACCACGTAGCTCTGCCCGTCGATGTCCCGCTCGCCCACGACGACGAGGCGCGCGTGCTTCTCGGCGACGCCCACCTCGACCACGTTCGTGCCGTGCACGCGAAAGAGCGGTCGCTCGTCCGCGCCGTAGGCGAAGGCTCGCGGCGCCACGTCGCCGTCCGAGAGCGTCGCGCCCACGAGGCGCGGCGTCTCCTGCACGGTCACGTCCTCTTCCGCGAGCACGCGTCCCTTGAGCGTCCGGACCCAGCCCTCCTGCTCGGGCTTGGCCTCCGGGCGCGCGTCGAGGGCGACGAAGTAGTCGCCGTTCAGCACCTCGTGCACGACCTCCGGGAGCGGCGTCGCCGTCGTGTCGGCCACGTGCGCGGCGAGCGCGGCCTTCTCCGCCTCAGTCGGAACGCGGTAGAAGCGCGCGGCGCCGCGCCGCACGAGCCCGTAGCGGTAGGGGAGGGGAGCGGCGTCATTGACGGCCTGGCGGTCGAGCTCGAGCTCGCCCTCCTCGCGCCCGACGTGGAAGCCGTCGCCGGTGCAGACGAAGCCGCCCGGGACGCCGTACCAGCTTCCGCCGCGGCAGCTCCCGCGCCGGGCCTCGGCGGGAAGGCGCCGACCTCGGCGCACCCAGCCGACGATCTCCGCGCCTTCGCGCGCCCGCTCGTAGACCGGCGCCTTGAAGTGGTAGGCCGTCGCGACGAAACCCTCTGGCGCGCTCCCCCGCTCGAGGGCGGCGACCTCGCTCGGAGGCGCCAGAGCCCGAAGCCGCTCGCGCCCGCTGGCGTCTTCCTCGGAAGGGGTCTCGCGCGGCGCCTCGGCGGCCACGCCCGGATCCTCCGGTACGGGCCCGGTCTCGGCCGCCCGCGAGCAGCCCGCCCCGCAAAACGCCAGGGTGCACGCGGTGGCGGCGGCGGCCAGGAGGGCAGCGGCAGCGGCGGCGCGCGGCATGGCGCCGAATATGGGACGAAAGCGTCGCAGCGTCGAAGAAGAGCGGGCCAGGGGCTTGGCGCCGTCGCGTGCTCGCTGCTCGACAAGCTCCTGGTTTCGGACGCGCGAGCGACCGAGTGACTGAAATCGTTGAGAAAAAGGTGGCCTTTGGTTTTGTTGGTTCCGTCCGTCCCCTCGGGGATGGGTCGATTGCTTGCGTGGGTGGGGGGGATCCCGAAGGATGGGGCCGTCATGGGAGACGACGCAGAGCGTCATGGCGCGCCCGAGGGCTCCGAGCGAGGCGCGCTTCGGCGCTCACCGCGGCCCCGCACGGCGGCCATTCACGGCGGCGAGCCTGGCGCCAGCGAGCGCATCGATGGTGCCGTGGCGGCGCCCCTCGTCACCAGCAGCACCTTCGACCTCGGCGACCCCGAGACCTTCGACGACATCAAGTACATCCGCCTGAACAACACCCCGAACCAGCGCTGGGTCTGCGAGAAGCTCGCAGCGCTCGACGGCGCGGATGCGGCGGTGGTGCTGCCCTCGGGCACGGCGGCCATCTGGATGGCGCTCGTCACGAGCCTCGACGCCGGCGACGAAATCCTCGCGCCCTTCCGCGTCTACGGCGGCACGCGCAAGATCCTCGACGAGCTCGCCCGGAGCCACGGGGTCACGGTCACCTATGTCGACCTGCTCGACCCGACAACCTGGAAGGCGAGCGAGAAGACCCGCGTCTTCTACGCCGAATCGCTCACCAACCCGTGGATCGACGTGCCGCCGCTCGACGAGGTGGTCGCCTTCGCGCGGCAGCGTGGGCTGGTCAGCATCGTCGACAACACTTTCGGCACCCCCATCGCCTACCGGCCCGTCGAGGCAGGCTTCGACCTGGTGGTGCACAGCGCGTCAAAGTACCTCAACGGCCACACCGACGTGGTCGCGGGCGCCATCGCCGGCGAGGCGGAGCGCATCGAGCGTATCCGCAAGCGCATGAACCTGATGGGGATCTGCCTCGACCCCCATGCGTGCCACCTGCTTCACCGCGGCCTCAAGACGCTCAGCGTGCGCGTGGAGGCCCAGTTCGCGTCGGCGCGCACGCTCGCCGCGATGCTCGCGGCGCATCCCGACGTCGAAAGCGTCCGCCACCCGAGCCTCGCGAGCGACCCGGCCCACGCCAACGCGAGCCGGCTCTTCGAGGGCTACGGCGCCATGCTCAGCTTCACGCCGAAGGGCGACCCGGAGCGCGCCCGCGCCCTCGTCGAGGCCCTCGAGCTCGCCGTCGAAGCCCCGAGCCTCGGCGGCCTCGAGACGCTCGTGACGCGCCCCATCACGACCAGCCACGCCGGCCTCCCGGCGAGCGTGCAGGCGGCCATGGGCATCGACCCGCGCATGATCCGCGTCAGCGTCGGCCTCGAAGACATCCGCGACCTCGTCGCCGACTTCGAGCGCGCGCTCACCGAGAGCGCCCGCCTGGCCGCCGCCGCCGCCGAGTGAAGCGCGGCCTCGGGCCGAGCAGACTGCCGCGCGTCAGCGCGCGATGACGGCCCAGTCGCCCGTCGCGCCGTCGAAAGCGAGCAGGCCGCGGCCTTCGATGGTGGTCATGAAGCCGACCCCATCGGTTCCCGGAGCGGTCAGCTCGCGCACGTCCCCGGGCATGGTGCGTTCGTAGCGGGGCGCCCCCGTCTCCGGATCGAGGGCCCAGAGCGTTCGCTCGTAGGCCACGAACACGACGCCGCCGGACACGGCGATGTCCGCGGCCTCGACGAAGTCGCCGGCCAGCTTGCCTGGAAAGTCGCGCAACTCGCGCAGCGAGCCCGAGCCATCGAGGGCCACGGCGACCAGCCGAAGCACCTCGCCGCCAAGGCGGCTGGCGCGCTGCAGAAGGAGCGCTTCCTCCCGTGCCGGCGCCACGGCGACGGCCCGGGTCTGGGCTGCGGTCACCGGACCCTCGGAGGGCGCCGCGCGGGCGAGCACCCGGACCGCGGGGAGGTCGAGCAGATCGCGCGCCAGCACGTCGCCGAACACGTCGTCGACGTACACCAGCGCGTCGCCGCCGACGTCGAGCGCGGGCAGGTGGTTGGGGTTCCCGGTCCCGTCGGAGACGATGCGCGTGACCTCGCCGGACGCGAGGTCGATGCGATCGATGGCACCCATGTCGTCCATGACGAAGAGGCGCGCACTCTCCGCGTCGAGGGCCGCGGATCGCCACGAGGATCCGCCGGCGAAGCCCATCGGCCGGCGCTCGCCACCCTCGACGCCGAGCGACACGTCGAACGCGCCGTTGGCGTCGGCGAGCAGCACGCGGTCTTCCAGGCGAACGACGCCCCAGGGCCCGGAGAGCCTCGGCCCGGACCCGACGGCCCCGAGGTCGAGCTCTCCTCCGCGCACCGTGACGGGGTCGAAGGTGCGAAGCGGAAGGTCGCGCACGTCACGGCCGACTTCCGCGATGCCGACCATGACCCCGTTCGCGGGGTCGACCACGAAGCCGCGCAGGGACGGCATGGTGCCAAGCGGCGACGCGACGCCAGCTTCGACGTCCAGCTCATAGGCGCGGTAGCGGATGTCGCGTCCCACGACTCGCTCCGCGAACCCATCCCACGCCAGCTCTAGCATCGGGCTTTCGGCCTCGATCTCCATCACCGTCGCCGCGGCCTCGCCGGGCACGAGCGTCTCGTACTCCGGCAGCGCGGACTTCGGGCACAGAAGCACGATGTCGCGCGTCGGGTCGTAGGCGGCGTCGCACGTCCGGACCACGCGGGCGACCTCCACGCCGCGGCGGGCTCCCGTGTCGCGGTCGATGAAGGAGACGCCGTCGGGCGTCGCGTAGACGATGAGCTCCCCCTCCCGAAGGGCGAGGAAGACCGGGTCGGGAGCGAAGCGTTCCCCGTAGCTCGAGAGAAGCTCGGCGCCGCGCCCTTCGTCCCGGAAGACCGCGGTCTCGAGGGTTGGCGTTCGCCCGCTGACGTAGAGGCCTCCCGCGTCGGCCGCGACGCCGTTGAGCGTGCGGAGCGCGAAGCCGAGATCGGCGCGAAGCAAGGCCAGGCCCGCCTCACGATCCACCTCGAGGACGCGGTAGCGAAAGCGCTCGCTCGCTCGGTCGAGCTGCTGGTCCGCGAGGAGAAGTCGACCGCGCCCGGAATCCACGCCGAGCGCCACCAGCTTCGTCGGGAGCGAGGCGCGGGTCAGCACGAACGTGTCCTCGACCTCGTCCCGCACGGCCACCTGGACGACCTGTCGGCCCTCCTGCAGGGCGACACGACCCTCCCAGGCATCGGTCGCGGCGTCATAGGTGGCCTCGACCTCCCCGTCGGGCGCGATGAAGCGAACCGCGTCGCCCGAGGCTGCGTCGACGCGCGCGCGAAGCGTCAGAGCGGACAGCTCGGTGAGGGCGGGTGCCGGCGGGAAGAGCGGCTCCGCGAGGCGCGAAGGCACGACGACCACGTCCGGTTCGTAACGATACGCCAACGGCGCGCTACAGCCGGAGCGCGGGCGACCGGGAAGCAGCGCGTCGGCACTGAAGAGCGTCTCGCCCGCGTCCACCTCGACGGGCACGCCAAACGCTCCGGCGACCCGCCTCACGTCCCGAGGCTCGCCTTCGCACGCGCCATTCGAGAAGAGGCGAAGCTCCGCACTCGGAGCTGCGGTGCCGATGACCACGGGGCTGGGCGTGTTGCCGGGGGATCCGGGGACGGTCTCCGTCAGCGTCGGCGTCGGCGTCTCGAAGGGGCCCGCGTCGACCGGGCCCGCGTCGGCCGGGGCGGCATCCCCCATGTCCTCATCTCGCGGCGGCCCGTCCCCGCGGCTCCGGAAGCAGCCCGACGCGAGGAGCACACACGCGGCGACGAGGCTCCAGCGCGGCGAACCTCGGCGCTCGCGGGGTGGTGAGCTCGGCTGCGCTGGCGAGTGGACCATGGCGAAGCATACCAAACGGTACGACGGGGGCTCGACGTGCGGCTCGACTCGCGGCCGAGGTACACGTCCCCTACCGCGCACGCCCCTAGCTGCGGTCTCGCGGTGCCCAGCCGCCGGTTCCAAGATGAGCGCGTGAGCGCCGACGACGAGCACGCCTTCGAGGCCGCCATCTCCTTCGATGAAGGGCAGGAGAAGGGCTACATGAAGCACTTCGTGCCGGTCCCGCCCGGCGTTGCCGAGGCGCTGGGAAGCGCCGGCGTCGAGCGCATCGAGGGTCAGCTCGGGGCGATCCCCTTCCGTCGAAAGCTCATGCGCGCGACCGACGGGACGCCCTGCGTGAAGCTCGGCGAGGGCTGGCTCCGCGACGCGGGTCTCGAGGTCGGGGACGTCGTCCGCGTCATCCTCTGGCCCGACCCGGACCCGGACCGCGTCGACGTTCCCGATGCGCTCGCCGAGGCCCTCGCGCGGGAGCCGGACGTCGCCGCGCACTGGGAGACGCTCACGCCGGGCAAACGCCGCACCCTCGCGTACGCGATCACCCGCGCCAAGCGGCGTTCCACGCAGGAAAAGCGCGCCGAAGCGCTCGTCGACGAGCTCCGCGACGCGATGCGCCGCTGACGCTCTCGACGACTCGCGTTCACCCACCTAAAACGTTCGGTATGCCCGCCGTGCGCAGCCTTTGCCTCCTCCTCGTGCTCTTGGCATGCAACGCGAGCACGGCGCTTCGTGTGGTCCCGGCCGACGGCGGAGCGGACGACCGCGACGCGCGCCCGCCCGATGCTCCGCCGGCGGAGGACCTGGACCCACTGGCCGCTGGCGAGCCGCATCGCGTGTTTCCCGGCGCCCGGCTCGGACCCATCGTGTGGACGCCCGAGGATGGAACGGCGTCTCGTGAGCGTGGCGTCACGGAGGACTCGTTCTTCAGCGTCTCGGGCTTCGACGACGACCGCTTCGACCTCGCTGGAGCCTACGTCGACGAATTCTACGAGGGTCGCCGCTGCGACGTTCGTGCCTTCGAGAGGGGCGAGCTGCCCCGCTGCGTGCCTCCGACGCGTGCCACTCGTTTCGCTTTCGAAGACCGAGCCTGCCAGGCCCGCCTATCGGTGGCCGCTCCTTGCGACGACGAGCTTGCGTTGGTCCTCGCGCCCCCCTTCGGCCCCCTTCGGCTCTTGGCGCGCGAAGGCCCCGTCGCCGTGGACGCGGTCTTCGCTCCAGCTGGAGGGTGCACCGAGGTCAGCCGTGAGGCCGTCGGCTGGGCGCCCGACGCGGAGGTCTTTCGCTGGGCTCCCGTCCCCAGCGCCGAGCTCGTACGGCTCGCCAGCGTCCAGCGCGAAGCCGACGCGCCCGGTGCCGTCGTCGTCGAACGGCGCTTCACCGACGGCACCGTAGAGCAGGCGCGGGAGCCCGAGAGCCCATGCTGGGTACGGCTCACGAGCGAGGGCTATCGCTGTTTGCCGCAGCGCGCCTTCCCCGTCGGACGCGTGCGCGCTTTCGCCGACCCCGAATGCACCGAGGTCGCCTATGACGTGGCGGGAGACCCGGGCCTGATCTTCGCGATCGCGGACGACGCCGGTGTGCCCGCGCTCTTCGAGCTGATCGAGCAGCGCGAAGGGAACCTCTACGAGCGCGACGCCGGCGGCTGCATGCCGGTTGCGACGAGGCGAGCGTTTCGCTTCGCGCTCGCTGCCTCCGCCGACCTGTCGGCCAACCCGCGCCTCACGCCTACACCGGTTGGGGAAGGGCGCCTTCGACCCGTCCGCTGGTTGGACGAGGGAGGGCGCGCCTGGAGCGCGCTCCCCGTCTCGCCGGACCTGACGTTGCGGGACCTCGGCAACGGGGCGTACGACGTCGCGTTTCGCTGGGGTGAGCGTTTCTTCGATACGGAGCTGGGGGTCGAGTGCACGCCCTGGGAGACGCCGACGGGTCCGCGCTGCCTCCCTTCGCTGCCCCTGTCGGAGGTCGGTGCATGGGTCAGCGGCAGTTTCCGCGATGCGTCGTGCTCGGAGCCCATCGTCTTCCGCGTGCTGCCGCCCGCCGGGTTGACCGACCGGCCGACGCGCTACGTGTACGAAGCGGAGGACGGTGCGCCCACGGTCCCGGGCAGCTGCGGTGCCCCGGCTCCCGTCACGGTCCGTCCTCTCGAGGGCGAGCTCACCACGGTGGCGGCGGTCTACTCGGAAGGCCCCTCTGGCTGCCTTCCGAGCGCCTTTCGCAACGTGACGGTACTCGCGAGCGCGATCGGCGAGCCGGTGCCCCTCGAGCGTTTCGCGGCGTTCCGGGAAGACTAGGCGTGCGCCACGAGCCAGCGGTGCAGGGCGCCCATCGGCTCGAAGCGACGTAGGCACCAGTCGAGGAAGCCGCGGCGGGCGATGGTCTTGGGCGCCGGGAGCGTCACGCTCGCGTGGAAGTGCTTCATGCGGAGGAAGCGTTCGAGCGGGTGGTCGGGATCGTAGCCCTTGGGCACGCGCTTCAGGACCGGCTCCGACGTCCCGAGGCCGGCGCTGCTGCGCTCGGCTTCGGCGAGCGCCGCCCGAAATGCGTCTCCGTGCCCCACGAGCCCCTCGCGCCAGCGCGACAGATCCGGGAGCATCATCGATCCGACGCCGAGGTTCACGCGCGCGGGGTGGAGCGCGAGATAGAAGCCCGAGCTCACCTTCTTGCTCGGGCCCTCCCACACGAAGAGCGCCTGCTGGGTCTTGTAGGGCGACTTGTCCTTCCCGAAGCGCGTGTCCCGGTGCAGGCGAAAGAGCGAGCCATCGACCTTGGGCTCGGCCACGACCCCCGGCGAGACGCGCGCCGAGAGCGCGTCGGCGAGCTCCACCACGAACCGCTTCGCCGGCTCGACGACGCCCGCGTCGTACACGGCCCGGTGCGCCTCGAAGAAGGCCTTCGAGTTGTCCTGCTCGAGTCCCGCCAGCACCGCGAGCCCCTCCGGCGAGAATCCCTGAAATCGTTCCGTCATCACGACCTCCTCGGAGTGACGACGGGCGGCCGAGGTCGACTTCGACACGTCTGGCGCAGATGCGCCGCACGCGTGAGGTACTCCTCCTCCGTCCGGCGCCCCGCACGCCGGCTCTTCCAGGCCGACCTCGACCACTCCCGGGAGCAGACCGTCGTCGAAGAGCGGCGCTCGCCCTAATCGGCCCGGCGGAAGCCGCCCGAGAAGCGCACCTCCACGGGCGCCTCGTGCAGCACGCTCATGAGCACCGTCGGGAAAGGCAGCGTGCGCAGCGGCGCCACGTAGGTACCTCCGCGAAAGCGCTTCCCGTGCTTGAGGATGAGCTCCTCGGGCGTGATCTCGACGAAGCGCACGTCTGCCCACGCCACCCGTTGCCGGCGCTTCCGCGTGGTCCAGGCCGCCGCCTCTGCGGAGATCGTGAGCGCGCCGAAGGTGAGCCCTTCGCCCTCGTCGAGCGCCTTCAGCGCTTCGAGGCGCACCGGCCGGACGACGTGCCGCTCGATGTGGCGGGCGAGCTCCGCGCCGTCCACGACGTCGTTCGGGATGCGCAGCCGGTCGCCGTCGGTGCCGACGAGGTCGAGTTCCCCGCCTGTGACCACCTTCGCGGACAGCACGCCGGCCGTGTCGAAGCGGCGAAAGAGGTCACGCACCCCCTCGAAGCGGACGACCACGTCGGGGCGCAGCCAGCGCCGTCCGCGGTACCCCGTCTCGTGCACGACCACCTCGCGCAGCCGCCCGAAGTGGAAGCCCACCACGACGACCAGCCCGAGGAGGACGGACTGCCCGAGACCGCGCACGCTCGCGCTGCCGCCGGCGCCGGCCACGAGCAAGCCGATGAGCACGCTCATGCCGAGCAGCACGAGCAAGAGAACCCACGCCTGCGTGCCGCGCACGCGATGCCGTGCGCGCACTTCCCCGAGCGGGGCCGGCGGCTCGGGCGGCACCGGCGCGGGGTCTCGGTAGGGCGCGCTCACGTCGGCGCACCATACCGAGACCCGCGGGGCGCAGCACGGGCGAAGTCGACTCGGGCACGCCAGACCCTTCCCTCGCGGATCGGCACCGCGAGCCGGCGGTCGTCTCGGTGCTGGAAAGCGTGGGAGCGAGGGGACTCACCCTCGAAATGGGCGCCGGTGCGCGTAAGGTGTCTGCCGTCGAGTGACCGGGAAGCCGACGACACGATCGTGCGCATCACCTGATCGCTGCTCCGACGCGAGGCATGGGAGTCCAGGCTAGTGCTCGCCCGTGTCGCGGAGCAGCGCGCGGGCGCCGCCCTCGGCCAGCAGCCGGGCCATGCCCTCGGCCTCGTCGAGACCCGACGCGCGCACGCGCTCGGCGAGGCCTCGCACGCGCCGGTCCGCCTCGGCGTAGCGCAGCGCCCGCGTCCCGAGCTCGGCGCGCGGGACTCCGCGAAGGTAGTCCGGGCCCTCGCGGTAGGCGATCATCGTTGCGACCACCGTGGCGACGACCCCCTGCACGTAGGCGCGGGGGAGCGCGTCCAACACCGGGCGCGCCGACAGCGCCGCGAGCGTCTTCGGGACGTAGCCCTGCACCGTGTCGCGCACGAGCGCAGCACTGACCCCGCGCCCGTCGCGGAGCACGTCGAGCACGGCCTCTTCCACGCGGGTCACCGAACGGCTGAGCTCGACGCTCAGCTCCGGGAGCGAGGTGTCCGGCCGTCGCGCGTGCTCGTCCAGCAGCCGCCGCGCCTCGAGGCGAGCCAGGCGCCGCAGGCGCTCGAGCACCTCGGCGACGAAGGCCTCCTTGTGCGCCACGAAGTCCGCTGAGCTCACGAGCATGCTCGCGAGGACCTCGAAGCTCGAGGTGATGACCCCGCACTTGTTGGCCGAGCTGTCCTTCACGATGAGCACGCCCGCGTCGGAGAGCGCCGCGCGGGCCTTCGTCGTGAGAAAGAGGTTGGCGCCCTCGACGATGACCCGGCTCGAGGGGCGTCCGTGCTCATCCAGAAAGCGTCGCCAGTTCCCCGAGTGGAGCGTTCCGGGTCGGCCACCCGCCGGGACGAAGGCGTCGGCGGCGATGCGGAACGCCAGGCTGTTTCTGCGCGCGACGCCTTCTGCCGTCTCGACGGAGTCGACGCGACCCTCCGCGCCCAGCCGCGTGGGGTCGAAGCCCGCGATGGGCTCGGAGGCGCGTACGAGGCGGAGCAGCTCGCCCCAGTCGAGGCCTTCGGGGTCCTCGGCCGCGCCGCTCCCGTCGGCGATGCCCACCACGCGCGCGTGCTCGCCGTACTCGCGGTGGAGGATGGCCAGCGCGTTGCCGGCCACGTCGCCGTCGGGCCCGCCCGTGAGCTTCACCGTGAAGCGCTCGGCGCGCGGGTCGAGGCCGCGGCTCCGCAGCGCCTCTTCGAGGAAGACGTTCACGCCCTCGCTCGTGACCCCGTAGGCCTTGTGGTTGATGCCCGCCCCGCGCTTCGAGCTCATGAACGAGTCGGGGTTCGGATGCCCTCGGTGTTCGGCGCGGTCGACGATCCACGCGATGAGCTCCGGTGAGATGTTCTCGTCGGGCCCGAGGTAGAGGCTCTCCCGCGGCCCGGCCTCGTCGGCGGAGCCGGTGACCAGGTCCAGGAGGCCATCGCAAAAGACCTTCACGCCGTGGTCGGGGGGCACACCTGGCGCGAGCACGACGACCGCCTTGGCGCCGCCCTCGGGAATGTCCTTGTTCTTCAGCTGCTGCGCGAAGGCGAGCCCGTAGGCCTCGTCGTAGAGCCGCTCGGACTCGCGGACGTATTGCTCCTGCCCTGCGGGACGCACGGCCCGGAGCCCGCCCCGCGCGATGTCCCGGAAGCGAACGTGGAACCCGTCGACGCCGCTCGCGTGCACGTAGAAGACGCCGAAGGGGAGGTCGTCCCGCTTCCCCATCAGCTGCGGGTCGATGCGCAGCGTGAGCCCGTAGCGGTCGGGCCGGCCGAGGTTGCTCCGCCGCGTGTGGCGCACGGCTTCGACGAGCGTGGAGAAAAAGCGATGGGCGGTGCGATCCATGACGGATGCGAGCCCGTCCTCGAGCGGCGCCAGCGCGCTCGGCGCGCCGGTGCGGAACGCGTCCGGGAGCGGACGCAGCAGCTCGGCGTGGCGTCGAAGGAGCGCGTAGAGGCGCTCGCGGGCGAAGGCGAAGGGGTCTTCGCGGGCCAGCTTGGCGTGGGCCAGATGCGTGAGGGCGAAGAGAATCTCGGCGTCTTCGAGCCTCCGTTCGGGAGCCTCCATGGCGAACGCGAGGCAGGCGTCGCTGACCCAGCGAAGCCGCTGCAGCTCCGCACGAATCTGGGCGCCTCCGTTCTCCAGCCGTGCGTCGGCGCCGACGATGATGCCGAGGATGAAGACGACCTCCCCGTCCCGCGTGAAGCGGTCGAGGTGCGCGCGGCGGATGTCGAGGCCGCGCCACCCGAGGTAGCGCACCAGCCGCGTGAAGAGCGTCTGCGGCGATCCCCCGCCGGTCGCCAGGTCGATGCGCACGTGAGCCGGGTTGGGCTCCGGCGAAAGGTCGACGACCGAGTCGGCGGTCCCCCAGAGGCCGCGGCACACCGTCCAATGGCGGACGATGCGCTCGTCCGCGACGGTGCGCAGATACTCGGCCGGGCAGGCCGCGAGGTGCCGCGCCAGGGCCTCGCGCGCGCCGCCCTCGGCGCCGGCGGAGGCGAGGATACGTTCGCGCTCGCCGGCCAGCTCCGGGTCCTTCGGGTCGACGCTCGGCGCCTCGCCGAACTCGAAGACGTCGAGCACGAAGCTCCCGTCCGCGGCGCTGTGCACCTTGGCCGAGCGCAGCGGCCGGCCGCGCGGCAGCCGCGTGAGCAGCTTGGCCAGGCAGCCGGGGTAGTCGTCCTCCTGGATGAAGGTCCACGTGGCGAGGTCGGAGTCGACGAGCGTGAGGTCGAGGGGCAGGCCCGAGGCGCGGGCGCCCGCGATGGCGCGGAGGTGGAGGAGCTGCGTCGCCGCGTCCGTGTCCTGGAAGTAGGCCGCCGGCATGTTCGCGAGGAACGAGGGCACCAAGGCCTCGGCCGTCTCCCGAAAGGACCGGAGGAGCTCCGTGAGGACCTCGGAGGAGGGAACGGCTTCGCTCACCCGGCTCGCTTACCATGGGAGGCTGCCACGCTGGGTCGCCCCGCGGGGCACCTCACCAGGAGAGGCCGCTCGGCGGACCGACGGACCAGGCAGCGTCCCCACGGATCTCTCCGCTGAGGTTGCGCGGCCAGAGCAGCGAGAGGGGGACGTCCCCGCGCACGGCGATGGCCCGCGCGTTGCCGCTGGCGCCGCGGACGGGGAAGGAGACGCTCCGGTCGTAGCCCGAGGGGAGGGGCGGCATCGTCGCCGCGGTGTCCCTCGTGAGGAGCGAGATGGACACCACCCGCTCGCCCAGCCGGTACTGAACCTCGTAGAGGTCGACGTCCGGTGCCGGTGCCGTCCAGGTCACCTCCTCGTCCCAGCGCCGGGCCCGCGTCACCCGCGGCACGTCCAGCAGCCCCAAGCTCTCGGCGGGCGGTCGAGTGGTGAAGGAGCGGACGGAGTAGACGAGGGGGGCGCCGCTCTCCGACGAGACCGCGAAGGGCGCCAACCACCAGACCAGCGCCTCGTCCTCCAGGCCCGGGAAGACCAGGAGGCGGACCGTGACCTGCGTCGCTTCGACGACGAGGTCCGTGATGACGCTCGTCATGAGCCCGGTCCCGGCCTCGGCCGTGTAGAGCCACGTCGGGCCGAGCGAGCCGCTCACGGCGTCGTCGAGCTCTTCGGTGCGGAAGGGGCTCCCGGGGTCGTCGGGGAGCTCGATGACGCGCTCGACGGCCTCCGGCGCCTCCTCGAAGCGGCCATCGAAGGCGACGGTCGCTTCGAGGCCCTCCTCGCTGGTCACCCACGCGCCGCGCACGAAGTCAACGAGCTCACCCTCGGCGTCAAAGGCGAAGGCGTGTACGTAGTCCGGCCACTCCGCGACCCGTCGTGCCTCGATGCTCAAGGGGCCGGTCGACTCCACGCCGAGGCAGCGGAGCTGAAGGCGCGCTAGTCCGAGGCACCAGCGCCCGCCGCTCGGGACGCCCGTCGCCCGGACGAGGACCGGGACGCGTTCGCCCGGTGTCTCGAGCGGCGTGAGCACGAGAGGCGCCCTGCTCAGCTCGGCGAGGTCGGCCGGGTCGAACCCGTCGAAGGCGAAGATGCGAAAGCCCTCGAGCGCCACGACGCCGTCGAAGGTCTCGGGTCCCGCCGGCCCCTCGATGCGGAAGGCGCCGAGCGCGTCCGTCGTCGCCTCGAGGCGCCCCCGGCCCAAGGGATCGAGGGCCACGTTCACGCCGTCGAGAGGCCTGCCCTCCCGGTCCTCGACCGTGCCCTCGAAGACGAAGGGCCGGGGCACGTCCGGCTCCGTACCCGCGTCCACGACGGGGTCCGCGCCGCCGTCGACGGCCGGCTCGTCACCGCCGCCAAACACGATGGACGCATGACAACCGAGGGAGACCGAGGCCGCCAGCACGTACATCAACCAGGCCTTCATCGTCGGCACCCTTTCCATCGCGTGTCCGGAAGGTACTCGAACGGCCCGCCCGGTGCTGGCGTCTGGACGGCGAGCGGCTCTGGACCTCGTGGGCGTGTCGCCGTGCCCTACCCCGTCCCACGTATCTCTTGACCAGAAGGGTCGGGATTGGGCACTCACCCTCGGTGCTCGACCTGGGCCTCTATGATCGCGTTCGGCTGAGCCGGAGGCCCCTCGCGCAGCGGCTCATCGCCGAGTGCTTCCTTCGCTTCGACTACCGGAAGATCTCGCTGCGCGTGGAGGGGCTCGAGAACCTGCCGCCGCGGCCAGTGGTTCTCGCGATGAACCACACGGACAACTACAACTACTGGCCCCTCCAGTACCGGCTTCACCACGAGGACCGCTACACGGCGACCTGGGTGAAGGGGAAGAACTACGAGAACCCGGGGGTGAGCGCCTTCATGCGCTCGACGAACAACATCCCGGTCGCGTCGCGTGGCTACGTCATCACCCGCGACTTCCTCAACGCGATCGGTCGTCGCCCGGAGCCCGAGGAGTACCGCGCGCTGCGTGATGCGGTGGATCGGCTGGAGCCCGTGGAGCGCGGCGCCGTGCCCGCAGCGCTTCTCGACGAGGGCCGCGACATGCTCGGACGGCCCTTCGACCCGACGCGCGAGGCCTACCACGACGCCATCGAGGCGCTGATGAACCGCCTCAACGAGCGATTCCTCGACCTCAACCGCGAGGCGCATCGCGTCGGCTGCGACGTGCTCGTCTTCCCGCAGGGCACGCGCTCGATCCGGCTCTCCAAGGGACATATCGGTGTCGCCCAGATCGCGTGCTTCCTGGGCGCCGACATCGTGCCCGTCGGATGCAACGGCACGGACGTCATCTATCCGAGCCGGGCCATCCGCGCGAAGCCCGGTGACGCCGTGTACCGGATCGGGAAGCCCATCGAGCTCGCGTCCTTCGGCGACCTCCTCCCGCCGGAGGGCTTCACGCCCTTCACCCGGGACGCCGAAGACAAGTACCGCGACCGCTTCCAGGCCATGGTCGACCGCGTGATGGACGCCATCGACGGCCTCCTCGACGAGCGCTACCGCTACGGCGACGACAAAGAGAGCGACGGAACGACGGGCACCGACCGCTTCGTGTGAGCGTCCAGCGCTCCTTTATCCCTGCCGCTAAGGCAATACGCGGAACGAATCGAGGCACGGGCTGAGCTCCCGCCGCTGCTCGTCGGACTCGAACATGATCTGCACGAAGTAGAGGGTGCGACCCGCCTGCACCGTGCGGATGACGTAGCCGCGCTGCCGCCGTCGTTCCTGGAGCTCCGCTTCGCGCCCACGGTACGTCCCGATGAACACCGTCACGTCGGAGACGACGTGTGCGTATCGACCGCGGGCGGCGCGGTCGATCACGTGATCGAAGCTCTCCTCCGGCGACGGCACCGGACCGTCGGCGGGGAAGGTCGCCACGAGCGTCGAGCAGCCGCGGCCATTCGCCCAACTGAGCCACGCGGTCGCCGATCCTGCGCCGCCGGGCATGGGAAACCGCGAAGGGCGCCGCTCGGGCGGTACGGGCATGTCGGCGAAGGCCCGCCCATCGGGCGAGGCCCAGCGATGCCAATCGGCGGGCGTGGCCACCGGTGCCGGGGAGAGCGTGTCTTCGCCCGTGCTCGCGTGCTCATGGATGCGCAGTGACCGGACGCAGCGTTGCGCCGCTGCCGTCTCCGATGGCCAGGAGGCGAGCGCCTGGACGAGCACCAGCTCGTCCGGTGAAACGAATGCCCGGAGGAGTACGTGCTCGCTTCGTTCGTCGATCAAAAGCAGCGTCGAGAGCTCGTGCCCCGGCCGCCCGTCGACCTCTACCTGCTGGTGGCGCTGCGTCTCGCCCATCTGATCGAAGGTCCGGCGGAGGTTTGCGTAAGCCTCTTCGACGATGTCGGGCTGGGGGGCCGAGAGCTTCAGGTGCGTCACCGTGCAGGTGAACCGTCCCGTCGACGCAGACCAGAAGCGGTAGACGCCGCCCACCAGGTCATCGGGGGCTGGACGCTCGGTAAGCGTCGGCCTCTCCGGCATGTCGATCTCCAGCACGCCGTTGGGTGTTTCCCATCGATGCCAGACGAGCTCGGCCTCCCAGGGTGCTTCCGGCAGCTGCGGCGGCTCGGTCGCCACTGGGTCGTCTCGACGTTGCATGTCGCTGGGCGCGAGGGCGCCCGGCACCGAGGTCGACCCCGTCGAAGAAGCGCTGACGCAGCCCACCCAGGCGGCCATGGCGGCCAACTGACGCACCGTCCCGGCGACGCGGCGAGCGCCACCCCCGGCGCCTTCGCAAGATCGTCTCGCTGCCTTCCTCCACACGAGTCGCACTCAACTCACATGGGGAGGCCGAACACGCCGTCCAGCGTGACACTCCAATAGGAGAGCAGCGCCGCGTAGGCACCTAGGATGACCAACATCCACACGATGGTCATGAGCCCTGATACGGCCTCTAGCTCCCGCAGCGTGAGGAGATAGACGATAAAGTAGAGAGCAAGTCCCGTGGCAGTCACGACCCGGAATGAGACCCAGAGAAGGGCCGAAAGTATGCCTGCGACGAGGAGGAACGACATCGCCACACCAATGGGTGCTTTCCCGGTTCGGGGTCGACCGTTGTACTCGACGCCTAGCCAGTAGCCTAGCCGCACGAAGTACCAAGCGAGCCAGCCAACGGATCGGTTCCCGTTGACCACCGTCACGATCTCGCGGAAGAGCTCGTCAGCGTCGTGCCGCTCGATGGCCACGTCCTCCGGGGGCTCATCGCCCTTGCTCACTTTGAGAACCCCGTAACGGAAGGCGTAGTCGTGGACGAGCGACGCGACGAGGAGCACGCCCAGCGGGCGCAGCACACCGACGGTAATGAGACTCACCAACCAGGGTGCCGGGACCGATGCACCGTCGAACTCGAAGCGCTCCCCACCCGTCTCCTTCGGGACGACGATGGTGCCGGAGTGCTTGGGGAATCGAGCAGAGCGTAGCTCAAGGCTCCAGTCCTCCGTCAGGTAGAAGAAGCGCCTGACGGTGGCGATGGCGATTTGCCTGAGCCAAGGGGCGTCGGGTTTGGTGGAGATGGATTTGAAGATGATCTTCGGCAGACTCGTGACCGTCACGAGGACGTCGTTGACATC
Source organism: uncultured Myxococcales bacterium (assembly GCA_937893795.1). GTDB lineage: Bacteria > Myxococcota_A > Polyangia > Polyangiales > Houyiibacteriaceae > CALCTH01. The sequence continues at coordinate 17,333 of CALCTH010000562.1, forward strand.
GCCAAAGCTCTCTCGCTGGTACATGCGGCGGCTCCAATGCTCGATGAAGACAATCCCGCCAATGGTCGCGGGCGACCGTAGGCAATGAGAGTCGCATGCTTCGCTGCGCCCCCCAATGCCGTCGCCGTCCAGGCAAGCAGTCGATCGTGAGACACGGTTCCCTGCGTGCTCGTGGTTGACGCCCGCCGACGTTCTCGATCGCAGGAGGGTGCGGTCAGCGCGCCGCGGGCGTTAGCCTGAGCCCGCCGCCGCGCGAACGCTGGAGCCCGAATGACCAACTTGACCTTCTACACGAACCCGATGAGCCGCGGCCGGATTGCACGGTGGATGCTCGAGGAAGTCGGCGCCTCCTACGAGACCGTGGTGCTCGAGTACGGGCCGCACATGAAGGGCGCCGAGTACGTAGCCGTGAATCCCATGGGGAAGGTGCCGGCCCTACGGCATGGCGACGTGGTCGTGACCGAATGCGCGGCCATCTGCGCGTACCTGGCGGACGCCTACCCCGACGCGGGCCTCGCCCCCGCGGCGAGCGATCCACAGCGCGGCCCCTATCTGCGCTGGATGTTCTTCGCGGCGGGGCCCGTCGACGCCGCCGTGACCAACCACTCGCTCGGCTGGGTCCCGGAGGGGCCGAAGGAGGAGGCGCGCGTGGGCTACGGGACGCTCGGCCGCGTCACGGACACGCTCGAAGAGCTCGTGTCGAAGAGTGGCCCGTGGCTGCTCGGGGAGCGCTTCACCGCGCTCGACGTCTACCTCGGTTCGCAGATCGCGTGGGGCCAGGCCTTCGGCACCATGGAGAAGCGCGCGTCCTTCGAGGCCTATGTCGCGCGCATCACAAGCCGGCCCGCCGCGGTGAAGGCCAAGCAGATCGACGACGCGCTCATGGCCTGAGCGGTCGTCGCTCGGCCGCGCGCCGCAACGCGACCGTGGTAGCGTGACGCGTGGACCCTCGTTCCGAGGTGACGGCCCTTCTGGAGAGCCTCGAAGCGGCAGGCCCCGAGGCGGCGGCGGACCGAGAGCGGCTCCTCGGGCTCATGTACGACGAGCTTCGGCGCCTGGCCGGGAAGCTCATGGCCCATGAGCGCCGGGTGGTGACGCTTCAGCCGACGGCGCTCGTGCACGAGGCCTACGTCCGACTGGTCGAGCAACGCACCCCCGGCTGGTCGGGGCGCGCCCACTTCTTGGCCGTGGCCGCGACGTGCATGCGGCGCGTGCTCGTCGACCATGCCCGCGCCCGGCGCGCGCAGAAGCGAGGCGGACCGCTCCAGCCCGTGACCCTCGACGAAGACGTCGACGGGTCGGCGAGCCCCGAGCTCGAGACGCTGCTCGTGCACGACGCCCTCGAGCGCTTCGCCGCGCTGGACCCGCGCGCCGCGCGCGTCGCCGAGATGCGCCTCTTCGGCGGCATGAACGTGCGCGAGGTCGCCACGGCGCTGGACGTCTCCAAACGAACCGTCGACGGCGACTGGGCCACCGCGCGCCTCTGGCTCAGCCGCGAGCTCAGCCTCGACCCGTGAGCACCGAGGCCGAGCGCTATCGGGCCGTGAAGGCCACGCTCGTGGCGGCGCTCGAACGCACGCCGCAAGAGCGGCCCGCGTTCCTCGACGAGGCCTGCGCCGAAGACGCCGACCTTCGCCGCGAGGTCGAGAGCCTGCTGGCCGAGGAGGAGCGCGCGGCGGGTCTGGGCGCGAACCTGGTGCCTCCGGATGCCCTCGCGGGCGCCCTTGGCCTCGCGAGTGGGGCCCTCGCGGCGGAGGACACGTCCGGCGAGTTCGCGGGGGACTCGCCCTTCGCCTCCGAGCCCGGTGGCGCCTTCGTCCCGACGCATGAAGAGCCCGCCGCCGGGCTCCGGATGAAGCAGTTCGAGCTGGTGCGCGAGCTCGGCCAAGGCGGCATGGGGCGCGTCTTCTTGGCCCGGGACACGAAGCTCGGGCGGCCCGTTGCGCTCAAGTTCCTCAAGCTCCGCGGGCCCCGCCACGTTCAGCGCTTCCTGGCCGAAGCGCGCGCCACGGCCCAGTGCCAGCACGAGAACATCGTCGTCATCTACGAGGCGAGCGAGGCCTTCGGGCGCCCCTATCTCGCCCTCGAGTACCTCGACGGCGAGCCGCTCGGGGACCGCTTGGCAGCGGGGCCGCTGGCGCCCGCCGAGGCCATCGGCATCGGCATCCCGGTCGTGCGCGCGCTGGTTCGCGCGCACGCGCTCGGCATTGTCCACCGCGACCTCAAGCCCGACAACATCTTCCTCACGCGCGACGGCACGGTGAAGGTGCTCGACTTCGGCATCGCCAAGCTCTTCGAAAACGAGGTGCAGCTGCCCGAGAGCGCCGCGCCGGTGCCAGGGCGGACGCTGACGCGCCACGGCCAGCTCGTGGGGACCGTGCCCTACATGTCGCCGGAGCAGTGGGGCGCCGGCGAGGTCGACCACCGGACGGACCTCTGGGCCGTCGGCATCCTCTTCTGGCACATGCTCACCCAGCGGCATCCCGTTCGCCGCCCGCATCACGCGCGCCTCAAGGCGGCGCTGACCACCTTGGACGAGCCGCTCCGTTCCATCGGCCCCGTGGCGCCGGGGCTCTCCAAAGAGCTGGTGAGCCTCGTGGATCGCTGCCTCGCCAAACACAAAGAGGAGCGCTTCGCGTCGGCCGCCGAGCTCCTCGCAGCGCTCGAAGCCTTGCATCCGGCGGCACTCGCGTCCCCGGCGAGCGTGCCGGCGTCGCCTCTCACGACGCCGGCGACGGGCGACGCCGAGGAGACGCCGCTCGTGCTCCGGGTCACGGCCGCCCAAGCCTGGGGCGCGATGTTCGTGCTCGGCTGGCTCCTCCTTGGCATGGCCCTCGGCTGGGGCGTGGGCACGAGCTACGTCGCGTCGATCAACTGGGGGCCGAACTACATCGCCCTGCTGCCGCTGCTCGTCGGCGCTTCGGTCCGCGCGCTGCGTGAAGCCGACGCCGCGCTCGGAAGCCTTAGCTCGGCTGGGATGTTGCTCGACGACACGGGCCATTTCGCCAGCCGGAACGACGCCTGGCGTACCTGGCGCCGGCGCCTCGCGTCGCCCCTCGGGCTCGGCGTGCCGCTCGTGGGCGGGGTCGCGGTGAGCTTCGGTGAATGGTGGCAGCGGTTCACGCTCGCACCGGTGCCCGGCGAATGGTGGACCGAAGCGCCGCTCGTGGGCGCCGCGGGGGCGATCGTCCAGGGCCTCGTCTTCTCCGCGCTCATCATCTTCGGCCTCGGCACGGCGTCGTTCACGTGGACCGTGCGCGAGCTCTGGCAAGGACAGGGCGGTGTGCGCCTCGGGCTCCAGGAGCACGCCGAGGACGGGCAGGGCGGCTTCGGCCTCTTCGCGACGCCCATCGAGGCGAGCCTGCTGACCGTTGGCCTGCTCTACGTCGCGCTCTGGCTCTCGAGCGTCGAGAGCATGGCCCTCGCGCTCGCCGGGCCGGAGGGGCCCCTTCCCTTGAGCGTCCTCTTGACCGAGGGCGGTCTCTTCTCGGTCGGCCCGGCGCACTACTCGACGCGCATGACCGGCATGGCGGTGCTGGTGACCTTCGCGCTCCTCAGCGTCTCCGTCTTCACCATGCACCGCATCTACTGGGCCGTGCTCCGGGAGCACGCCCAGGCGGGGGGCTCCATCGAGGTCGAGTCGCCCTGGCTCGTCCGCGGCCTGCGCCTCGACGTGCTCGTGCTCGCGCTCGTCGTCGCGATGCTCTGCTTCGTCTTCTACAAGCTCGGCCTGGTGCTCATCGCCCTCGCGACGCTCGCGCTCGCCTGGCGCGGGAGCCGCGTGCTCCGGCCGGACTGAAGTGTCGAGTGAGGCGGGGAGCGGGCGCGTGCTGGACCCACCCCTACGACTGCAAGGCCTTGACGAGAGGGTGGACGATCGCTTCGATGGCCGAACCGACGCGCGTGCGGAGTGAGGTGCCGGCAGGCCGCAGGCGATGCCGCCAGCGTCGACGCCGCGGCGACTATGCTGCAGGCGCCGTCCGACACGCGGCGCTACCCGTCATGAAGCCAGCCCCGCTCACTGCCTTGTGCGTCACGGTGCTCTTCGGCGCCTTCGCGCCATGCGCGCGCGCCGAGGCCTCCGCGGAGGGCAGTAGGGCCACGCTGCCCGTGCTCACGGCGTCGCTCGCGCTCGAGCTCGAGCGCGAGGACCCGCAACAGTAACGGCTCGCAGACCCCAACGCGACGACCATTGGGGTGGCACAGATGGGCGGCGTGCTGACCATTGCCGCCAACGGCAACCGCCCGTCCCAGACGACGTCCCGCGGCCTCACGCGCGCAGGCGCAACGCTCGCGCTGACGAGTCTGACCGCGGCCCTGGCGGTCGCCATCACACAGGTGGTCCGGGTGCGGCGCCGCTATCGTCAGCTGCGGCGCCTCGGCTTTCCAGTACGCAACCACCGCGACGCGGTGGCCTGGGCGATCCTGATGCCCTTCCTGACGCCATGGCCGACGAGCCTGGGCGCGATGCAGCAGCACCGCGACAACCTCGAGGCGGTCGGGCGCGACCGCCGCGCCTATCCAGGCCTTCGTCCCCGCGCGTGGTGAGGAGCACCAAGGAACTCGGCAATCGGCCCTTGCGACCCGCTGCGGGCCTAGATGCCGGCGTCGGGCGCCAAACACGAGTCGAGCCCAACGTTCCAGATCGGGCACCCCCACTCATCGACGGCCGGCTCGAACGCCGTGGGTGCGGCGTCGTTGACGCAGGGTCGGCAGGCGTCGATGTCGGCGGCCCAGCCCCGAGCTCCGTGCACCCGCAACTCGGGATACCGCGCGCGCAGAGATCAGACCCACCAGGCGCTGCGGACGGTTCAGGTGGATCGAGTCACGCGGGGCGACTCGGAGATTGCGAGGTGGAGTGCTTCGTCTAGCTTGTAGCCATGACTTTGCTTCGTCCGCTCCTCGGCGGTGCGCTGGTGCTCGTCCTCGCGGTCGCGCTCGCCGGAACGGCGGCCGCCTGTAGCCTCGTGAACAACACGGTCGAGGAGGTGCTCGGGGAGATTCCCTTGGCAGACGAACGCGCCGTACCGAGCAACGTCGCCATTCGCGCTCCCTCGGCGTCCTCCGCCGATTTCGTGGCGGCCGGCATCCCGCTCGTCCGCGTGGACTCGTCGATGGAAAGGCTGAGCGAGCGGGCCACCGGTCCCGCCGACACCCTGCCACCGAGCGCGCCCACGGTGCTCCGCGCCACCACGTCCTTCCAGGAGTTTCCCGATCCTGCGGAGGACTGCTTTGGGAGCCAGCGCTCCATCACCCTGCAGGTCGAGCCCTCCCTCGACGACCAGGCCACCCCCGACCGGCTGACCTACGCCCTCTTCTTCGGCGCGACGGGGAGCGAGGCGCGCGAAGCCGCGACCCCCGACTTCGTGCTCGCCGACTTCGAGGGGGACTACGTCGGGACGCAGGTCTACGCGGAGGCCGGGGCCATCGCGGCGCCGGGTGCCTGGGTCCGGGTCGTGTTCCTCGACCAGGCCGGCAACGCGAGCGCGAGCAGCGAGCCCGTCGAAGTCGACGACACCACGCCGACCGAGCCCCCCGACATGGGCGCGACAGACGAGGACATGGGCGCGCCGCTCGACATGGCGGCGGCCGACGACATGGGCTCCCCGGCGGCGGACATGGCGAGCTCGGGTGCGAGGTCGGACGACTCCGGCTGCAGCGCGGCTCCCGGGGCGGCGAGGTCGTGGTGGCTCCTGATCATGGCGCTCGTTGGCTGCCGGCGCGCGTTGTCGACGCGTCCGGGCTGATGGCGTGACGGCGAGACGCGGTCGTCGAGTCCGACGAGACCACCGTAGGCAGCACGACATGCACTTCGTGATCCCGGCCCTTCTCGTCGTATGCGCCGGCTGCGCCGAGAGCTCGCTTCCCAGCCACGCGGGTGGTTCGGGCCCGGGCGACCAGGGTCCGACCGAGATGTCCCGGGAGTCCGACGCGCTTCTCGTGCCGCCCGGTGAGCTTGTCGCCGTGGTGCCCGGACGTCGGCTTCGAGAGCTCGCCTACGTACCCAACGATGGAACGCGCAATGTCCTGCCGCGTTGGCTCCTCGACGCACGCTTCGACGAACCATGCTTCCCGAGCGATCAACTCGAGGGCGAGCGGACGCGTTGCTTGTCGGGTCGCTTCGACAAGCGCATCTTCGACCTGCCCTTCCCTGGCTCGACGCGGAGTGTTCCGTGCGCGCCATGCCCGACCTCGCCCGATGCGGTGAAGTGGGGCGCCTCTGGCTCGTCCCGCACGACCCACCGATCCCCCTCCGCGAGTCCATCGCGCGCCGTTGGGTCGTCGTGCAACGGACCGGCGCTGCCCTCGACCTCGCGACGCGCGATGCCTTCGAGCTCGGTTTCGACGGCGGGGGTCGCTGGGCATGCCACGCATCCGTCGCCCCGGTGTCGCCCGACGCAGCAGAGCTGGCGGGCGACACGTTCCGCGAGGGTCGCCGGGTTTCGGAGAGCGAGCTCGTGGAGCTGGTCGAAGAGCGTGTGGTCCGCGAAGGAAGTTTGGTGCGGGAAGTTCTCCGCCGGTATGCCGACGGGACGCGGGTTCTCTCTCGTGAGCTTCCCGCTGACGGGAATCGACCTGCCCTCAGGCGAAGCGATACCGGCACGATTCACGCGGTACCCTATGACGAACGAGACGCGATCGACCTCAGCGTCTATCCGGTGCTCCGCCCGGTGTCGGTCGGTACGGGGCGCCTACGACCGCTTCGCTGGGTCGACGAGGCCGGCAGCGCGTGGCCCTTTTATCGGTTCTCAAACCTCGAGCGGAACTTCCTGCGACGCGGCCACTACGCCCTGTTCGTGGACATGCGGCTCGGCGTCGAGTGCATGTGGTGGGACACGGTCGAGGGCGGCCGCTGCCTCCCCCGAGGGACGGTGACCCTGGACGCCCGGGCCAGCGGTTTCGACGCATCGGGCCCGGCCGCCGCCGCCTATGCCGACCCAGGCTGCACCGAGCGCCTCGTTGCTCGATACGCGGGCATCACGCCAACGCACCTCGCGGTGGTCGAGGACCCCGATGCGATCTGCCCGGTTCCCCACCTGGTCACGGAGCTCCGCCGGCTCGACACACCGCTGACCGAGGGCGCGCCGATCTACTCACGCAGTATTCCAGACGGCGCGTGCTTCTTGCACAGCCGGGTGCGCGCCGGCTCGCCTCTCCTCTTCCGGCAGGAGGACAGCGCGCCCGAACCACTGTCGCGCTACGCGAGGCTCGACGGGCGTTCGCCATGAGCGCGCGTGTAGCGGCGGTGCGACGGTCCGCAGCGCCGCGCAGCGCCGCGCCGCTCAGCGCACCTCGAGGATCGGCGCTCCCCAAAAGGACCAGTCGTTTTGGATGTCCCCGCTGGCCGCGGCGATCAGGGTGAGCGACGTCGCGCCGGCGGGAATCGGCACGTCGATGGGGAAACGACTCCCGGGCGCGCTCACTCCACGCTCCTCGAAGACGATCGCGTCGTCGACGGCGACGAGGAAGGAGAGCACGTTCTCCGCCAAGGGCGTGCGGTTGCCGATGCCGGCCGTCGCCTGGAAGCGCACCGGCGTCCCATGGGCGGCCGCGATGGCTGCCAGGTCGAACGTGATGCCCTTGTTGGCGTGCGCGCCGATCTGCGGGCCTTCGAACTCGGTGACGATGCTCGAGTTGGTGCCGTTCCAGAGGTGGTCCCAGGTGGACTGCGTGAAGATGCTCGGTGCCCAGTCCGGAACGCCCGTCAACGTCGTACCATCGCTCCGGATGGGTACGGGCGCGTCCTCGGCCTCGCCGCCGTCCGGACAAAAGACGCCGTCCACGAGCGCGTTCTCCGCGGGCACGTAGACGTTTGCCGGGCAGTCGAGCGCGAGCGCCCGCATTGGCGCCGCGAGCCCCGTGAGCATGTCGATGCCCCGATCGCCGCCGCTGCCCGTGCCGTCGCCGCCTCCGACGATGTCCGCGAGGTCGATGCGCGTGCCCGGGCTCATGTCCGGCGGCATGTCCTCGCCCGCGTCGTCGACGCCTGCCTCACCGGCCCCTTCGTCGGAGGCCAGGTCCAGCACCACGTCGGCGTTCGAGTTTCCTCCGCAGGCCGCGAGCGCCCACCACGCAGCTGCCCAGACGAGCTCTCGTCCCATGGACCGAGGGTACCCCGCGTCCCGGGTGGGGCTTCGAACCCGCGTGACCGGGGCGCGTCGGGTTCACCACGGCGTGATGCGGCTCGTATGGTCTGAGCATGGAGGGGACGGAGGCCATCCAGGAGGACGCACGACGCGCGTGGTCGCAGCAAGACACCGCGGCCGCCGCGCGCCTCGTCGCGTTTCTGGCCCGCCGCCGCGCGTCGGCCTCTCCGGAGCTCGTCGCCGCGGCGTGTCTGGGCGTCGCTCAGGTCGCCTGGTGGGCACAGCAGGATCCAGAGCGCGCGCGGCGTTACGTCGACGCGGGCCTGGCGCGTTTGGACATCGACCTGGCCACCCTCGTCGGCCTTCGGCTCCTCAACTTCTCGGCGTTCTTGGCGAGCCAGCAAGGACGCATCCTCGAGGCGCTACCAGCGGTGCTCTCCGTGCGGCGCCTCGCGCCGGACGTGCCGGGCGCGGAGCGCGAGCTCCTCCAGGCGCAATACACGCTCGTCGCCATCCTCACCCATCTCGGCGCCCTCGACGAAGCGGAGGCGCTGCACCGCGAGCTCCGGGAGGAAGGAGGGGCGTTTGGCCCGGGCGAGACGGAGCACGCTATTCTGCTTCTTCGCCGCGGCGACGTCGACGCCGCGCGGGAGGTGGTGGCGCGCCTGCGTTCGACGCTGGAGGGCGGGCGGCCGGCCGCGCCCAAGGTGCTCTCCGTGCTGGACGCCTGGATCGCCCTCGCCGACGGGAAGCTCGAGGACGTCCTGGAGAAGGCCACCTACGCCGTCGGCGTCCCGCCCGCCTGGCACCAGCTCGAGGTGGTCGCGCTCTGGCTTCGCGCGGAGGCGCACCTCGCCCTCGGCGACCCCGTGGCTGCGGAGGCCGATGCGCGAAAGGGCCTCGGTCACCTGCGCTACCCCGCCGGCGGCCTGGTTCATCGCGACCTGACCACGGTGCTCGTCCGTGCCCTCCACGGGCAGGGCCGTCACGATGACGTCATCGAGGAGGTGGCGCAGCGCACGAGCGCGCTCGGTGGGGCCGGGGAGCGCTTCGCCGTCGGGTTGCTGCGGATGGTGCGCGACTTCGACCGGCAGCTCGAGCGGCTCCGCTACGTGGAGGTCGAGGCGCGTGCCCAGGCCCTCGCGCGCGTCAATCGGGAGCTCGAGGAGGCCCGCGATACGGCGGAGGCGGCTCTCGCCGCGCAGCGGGCGCTCCAAGAGCACCTCCAGCGCGCCGCCAAGCTCGAGGCCGTGGGTCAGCTCTCGGCTGGCCTCGCCCACGACCTGAACAACTTCCTCACGACGGTCTACGGAAGCGCGGACGGCCTTCGGCTCCAGCTGGGAGAGGGCGGGCCCGCTGCGCCCTTTCTCGCCGAGCTCGACACGGCGTCCGAGCGCGCGTCACGCCTGAGCCGTCGCCTCCTCGCGCTCACGCGGCGTCGCACCGACCCTGCGAGCACCGTCGCCATTCACACCGTCATGGAGCGCGTCGCCGAGCAGGCACGAGAGCGGCTCGGGCCCGAGGTGACCTTCGCCCTCGAGCTCGGTCCGCCCGCCGTCGCCCACATCGCTGCCGACGCCGTCGTGCAGGCCCTGATGAACCTCGTCGTCAACGCCCAGGAGGCCATCGAGGGGGAGGGGCGCGTGACGCTGCGGCAGGAGCTCGGCCTCTGCCCCGAGGGGCGCCCGGCGATCCGCGTGGTGGTCGAGGACGATGGCGACGGGATGAGCGAGGCGGTGAGGCGCCGCGTCTTCGAGCCCTTCTTCAGCACCAAGGACCGGAAACCGGGGAGCGGCCTCGGTCTGACCATCTGCCAACAGGTAGCGGTGGAAGCCGGCGGCGTGGTCGACGTGCGCAGCGAGCCGGGACGAGGCTGCTCCGTCGCCCTCGTCCTTCCCCAGGTCGAGGGTGCCACCCGTCCGCGCGCGCCGAGCGACGTCGACGCCCCGTCGCCCCAGCCCAGGAGCTCCGGTGAGGTCATCCTCCTGGTCGAGGACGAGCCCCTCGTTCGCCGCAGCACGGCCCGCTGCCTTCGGCGCCTCGGCTTCGAGGTGTGGACCGCCGAGAACGGGCGCGAGGGCATGGAGCGCTTCGACGAAGGCCCCGAGCGGGTCACCGCCGTCATCAGCGACATCGTCATGCCGGAGGCGAGCGGGGTCGACGTCGCCCGCTACGTCGTCGAGCGTCACCCGCGCTGCCCCGTGCTCCTCATGTCCGGGTACGCCGAGGAGGAGGCCCTCGGGGATCTCCTCGCGCACCCGCGCGTGCGGTTCTTGGCCAAGCCCTTCCGCTATGCCGAGCTCGAGGAGTGCCTCGCCCAGGTGCTGGTGCTCGCGCGCGACCACGAGGCGGCGGGGTAGCGTCAGCCGCTCGTGCGAGCGACCGGCGGCGCGTCCCCCGAAAGGCGCCGCCGGTCGGTCGGTCTCTCAGTCGTCGCGGCGCCGGCGCGCCAGCGCGAGCAGACCCAGGAAGAAGGCCCCGCCGCCGGTCCCGCCGGCCGCGCACCCGCCACCGCTGGAGGGCGGCGGCCCCACGGGCATCCCCGCGTCCATGGTGGGCGTCACGCCCATGTCGTCCGTGCCGGCGTCCGGCTCCGGACCCATCTCGGGCACGCCCGGGTCCGGCCGCATACGCACGAAGTCGGTGCAGTCGATGTTGCAGCCCCCGAAGACCATGCCGTTGGTGTCGCCGTCGTCGCAGGTCTCGGTGTCCGACACGAAGCCGTCGCCGCAGGTCGACGGCTGGCAGAGCGGGTTGCAGTCATCGGCCGCGTCGACGTTCCCGTCATCGCAACCCTCGCCGCTGTCTATCACGGCGTCGCCGCAGAAGGCGTCGCGGCAGATCGTGCGGCAGGCGTCGGGGTCGACGTCGCTGTTGTCCTCGCCGTCGTCGCACTCCTCGGCGCCCGTCACGATTCCGTCGCCACAGCGATCGGCGACGCAGGCGTCACACCCGTCGTCCGGGTCGTCGTTGCCGTCGTCGCAGTCCTCCACGCCGACGCGGACGATTCCGTCGCCGCAGATGGCGTCCGTGCAGGCGGCCGTGCAGCTGTCGCCGTCGAAGGAGTTGCCGTCGTCGCACTCCTCGCCGAGCAGGCTCTGGAGGATTCCGTCGCCGCAGAAGGCGATCCGGCAGGCGTTCGAGCACATGTCCTCGTCGATGACGTTGCCGTCGTCGCACTCCTCACCGCTGTCGACGACCCCATCCGTGCAGAACCCGAAGAGGCAGCCACCGCCCGCCGTCGCGCGGCAGGCGTCGGGCTCCGTGTCGCTGTTGTCCGGGCCGTCGTCGCATTCCTCGGTGGTCGCGCGGCGGCCGTCGCCGCAGACCGGGAGCGTGCAGTCGTTGGCGCACTCGTCGAGGTCGAAGCCGTTGCCGTCGTCGCACTCCTCGACGCCGATGTTCTGGACGCCGTCGCCGCACACGTTGAGCCGGCAGAAATCGGTGCAGCCGTCCGTGGCGATGGTGTTCCCGTCGTCGCACTCCTCGAACTCGTCGAGTTGCAGCACACCGTCGCCGCAGTTGGGCGGCGGCGTGAAGAGGAAGTTTACGATGCGGTTCTGGTCGATGGGAGCGATGCCCTCGAGGGCCCGCGGGGCCAGCAGCGGATCCGTGTAGCTGCGTGCCAGCGTCTCGGCGCTCGCGCTGTCGGCACCGGTGGGAAAGGAGAAGTGCAGGAAGATGACCGTTTGCCCCGCCCGAATGGTGATCGGTTCATATTCCCATGCCAGCTCGTCCGCATCGAAGGTGCTGGAGGTCGCGAAGGGGTTGAAGGCAGCGTAGGCGACACGTCCGGGTGCCCCAGGGCCGGCCGTGACGTGGCCGATGTTCTGGTCCATAGCGGTCGTGCTCCGCGTCGTGAACCAGTTCACGCCCGCGCCGATGGTCCCTCCGAGGCTGCTCGCGCCGACCGTTTGAGTGGTGTCTCCGAGCTCGGCGAATCGTGTCGATGTCGTCCCGACGCGTACGCGAACTGTCTGGGGAGACCCCGAGGTGTTCTCGATAATCTCCATATAACGGATGAATGGCGTACCCGATGCAGGGATGAACGTGCGTCGCTGGGCCGTGATGCCACTGCTTCCGCCGGCCACGGGACGGCTGACGGTAATGATCTCATCCGTGCTCGTCGGGCCCATGACCCGCGATGCGAAGCGGCCGAAGGTCGCGCGGAAGTCCTCGGTGGTCTGATTGCAGGTCGTTCCCGGGAACCCTCCGCGGGCGACGTCCAGCACGCAGAGGTTCGGCCAGCTGGAATACGTTCCGCTGTAGGCCGTCAGAAAGGGCGACGTTCCCAGCGACGAGATCTCTCCGCCATCGTCGTCGTCCATGTTGAACGTGACGGTACCGCCACTCGAGAGGGTGCCCACACAGCTCGTGAACCCATCTGGGTTCTGGCACTGGGCGGCTGCGCCGGAGGGTGCGACGGCGAGCACGACGAGGGAGAAGGTGAGTGACGCCAATCGCCACCCCCATCGGGTAAGTAAAGTCATTTGTGATACCGTGAAGAAAGAGCCGTTATACCGAGCGCACGCCGGTTGGCGTGGTGTGAGAAGCTCGGTGTCAGTGGGGTTGTGAGGCGCGATGGCGCCGGCGGCGAGCTGTTCTTTTCAGACTCGTAACCGGCATCACCACGCCCCTCCCCAGAAAAACATAACGGGCAATCTGCTCATTGGCTACATCGCTTTAAGGACAAAGCTCGCTCCAGAAGGGCCTGCCCCGAGGTTGGGTCTCGCCGGCTGCGTCATCGGCGTACCTCGTTCGGGGGTGAGTAGCGGCTCGCCCACTCATGACGTCGTGATCCGTACCCCGACGCGGCGAGGCGCGGAGAGTGCTTCACGCGGATGCCGCCTCAGCTTCCTCATCCGCCAAGAGCAGCCGTGTCGAAGTCCACGCGAACCACCCGAACACCACCGTGAAGACCGGTCGGTGGGGAACACCGTAAGTCAGCGTGCAGCACGGCAAAGACGACGAGGGCTGCGCCAAAAAGCGCGACTGCCGAAAGGCCGGAGAGCGCCGCGAGCTCCCGCATCGACCGAGTACGGTTCACGACACCTCTCACGGCGCCGGCAGGCTGATGCCCGTCGGCGTGACGCGAACGTCGAGGGTGCCGCTCGCCCGGCTCACGGTCTTGACGACCAAGAGGTGCCGGCCCGGCATGGGCACCCGAAGGCGGTCGCTCAGCGGCGTGCCGGCCACGCCGGCGCCGCACACCGTGGGGCTCGTGAAGGGACAGGCGACGGATCCCGCGCGAAGCGCGTAGGCAAAGTCGGCCGGTGCGTCGACCTCGAGGTCGACGCGCTCGTTGGACACGGTGGTGGCGAAGGCGAAGAAGGCGTCCTGACCCGTGGCCCTGGCCGGGCACCCGAGGCTCGTCGCGTCGCTGCTCATCACGTCGAGGTCGAGCAAGGCGCGCTCCCCCGGAGAGAGCGCGCAGGCCTCGTCGCACGCATCGCACACGACGGGGTCGAGCACCTCGACGTCGAGCTGGTGCTGCGTCGCGACCCGCTCGAGGGGCTCGGCCACGAAGTCCAGGGTGCCCGCGGGGACGTTTCCCACGAGCACGTGGATGGGCCGAAGGAGCTGCGTCTCACAGACCGAGGCGGTGCCCGAGAGCTCGAGCCCCGCGGCGGCGATGTCGACGATGCCCTCCGTCGTCCGCAGCGTCGTGCGGACGGAGCGTGGCTCGGTGAGCGTGAGGGCGTAGCACCGGTCCGGCGCCGTCGGCGCGGCGCCGCAGCTCGGCCCAGCCGCATCGTCGCCCCGGAAGATACGAGTCGAGAGTCGGCCCTCGGGCGGAATGATCTCGGGAACGCACGTTCGGGGAGCCGACGGCGTCACCGTGAGCAGCAGGTCGAGCAACCCCTCGAAGCCCGTGGCGTAGAGGAGCCAATAGGTGCCCGGCGCGAGATGCTCGAGCTCGAGGAGGTTCGGGAAGCACTGCAGGAAGTCGCGGTCCGCGGCGAAGTCACCGACGCAGACCGACTCCCCGCCCGCGCCGCGCAGCTCGAGCACCCCGTCGCCCTCGACGAAGGCGCGGAGGTCGCTCGTTTCCGTGAGCTCGAGGCGAAAGACCACGTCTCGAATCGGGTCGCTTCCGCTCACCGAGCAGGAGATGGTCCGGTCGAAGGCTGCATCGCGGGTGGAAAAGCGATAGGTGCCCGAGCCCGGCAGGAGCTGCGCCGTGGCGCAGGTGTCGTTGGCGGTGGGGCAGTCGTCGTCGTCGACGTCTGTGAGCCCGTCGCAATCGTCGTCGCGCCCGTTGGCGCAGAGCTCCTCGGGGCCGCAGCACTCCAGTGGCAGCTCGACCATGCAGCCCGGCGGGGGGGCGCAGGGATCTGCGAAGTCGTCGAAGGTACATCCGCTGCCCGGCGTGCAGCTGTCGACGGTGCAGGCATCGCCGTCGTCGCAGGTCGGCGCATCGCCGCTGGCGCAGCCCGTCGTCGTGCAGGTCTCGGCGCCGTTGCAGGGCTCGGCGTCGTCGCAGAAGGTGTCGTCGAGGGTAGGCGCGAGGCAGAGCGCGTTCGCTTCGTCGCAGGCGCTGAGCGTGCAGTCGACCTCGTCGTCGCACGGGTCCATGCCGCGCGCGCAGAGGCCGCCGGAGCAACGCTCCGCTCCATTGCAGAAGCAGCCGTCGTCGCACTCGGCGTCGCCGAGGCACGGGCTGTCGAGGGTGGCGTCCAACGCGCACGCGCGCGTTGCATCGGGGGCGACGTCCGGGGCGGCGTCCGCCGCGCCGCCGAGGTCCCGGTCGCCCGGGGGACTGGTCGTGGATGCGCAGCCAAACGCTGCGATCATCCCGAGAACCCACCGCAACTGGCGGGGAGAATAAGAAAGCATACCCACAGGCTAGCCCCTTCCGGCCGCGTTGCTCGGGCGATGAGCATCGTGGTCTTCTCACGCTTCGGGCTCACGCCCACGTCGAGAGATTCGGCGCTGAATCGCGAGGAACGCACGAACGAAGCGAAGGCTCTCTTCTGCGCGAGCTGGCGGTCGAGATCGGCCCGCGCGAAGCCGGGACCGCCGAAGAGCTGGCGGCTGCGGACTACGTCGAGGCGGAGCTCTTCGGCCTGGGCTACGCCTCGACGCACGCTGCCGGAGGGCGATACGGCTCAGTGTCGCGGTAGCTCCGCGACGACGGAGGGCCCCGCCGCGAGGGCCCGCGTCTGGACGAGGGCCCTCAGCGCCGCCACCTCGATGGGCTTCTCCAGAAGCGGATTCGGGAGAGTCTCCATGTCTTCCCGCGTCTCGCCGGCGAAGGTCCCTCCGCTGATGAAGACCACGGAGTTGGCCGGCGTACGCGCGTCCTCGGTCTCCGCGAGCCGCCGGAGCAGCTGCGGTCCAGTCATCTCCGGCATCATCACGTCGCAGAGCACCACGTCGAACGCCGTGTCGCGGCAGCGCCGGAGGCCCTCGCGCGGGTCCGTCGTCGTCTCGACCTCGTGGTCCCGGAGCGCGCGCGCGAGGGTACGTCCGACCACCGCGTCGTCGTCGACGACGAGCACGCGAGCCCGGACCATTTGCGGGGCGCCCGAATCCTGGACGCGGCGCTCCTCGGGCGTCGCCACGGCCCGAGGCAATCGAACCGTGAAGCGCGTCCCGGCGCCCACCGTCGACGTCACGCTGATGCTCCCTTCGAGGGCACGCACGATGCCGTGTGCGATGGAAAGGCCGAGCCCGGTCCCCTCGCCTTGAGGCTTCGTCGTGAAGAAGGGGTCGAACACCTGAGGAAGATGCTCCGGCGCAATGCCGGATCCCGTGTCCTCGACCTCGAGGGAGACCATGCGACCCTGGGCGCGTGCCCGGACGATGACCTGCTCGTTCTCGGCGCCCCCGGGCGCGAGGGCCTGGGCCGCGTTGAGCAGAAGGTTGAGCAGCACCTGTCCGAGGCGACCCTCGTCCGCCTGGACGGCGACGCGCTCCGGCACGTCGATCACCAGCGAAGCCCGGTGCCGGAGCTCGTGGCGCGCGAGCTGTGCCGTCGCCTTCACCAGCGGCAGCAGAGCGACCGGCGCAAGCGTCGTGGGGGGCTCCCGCGTGAGCGTCTTGAGATCGCGGACCGTGTCCTGCACGCGGGCGCAGCCCTCACGCATCTCCTGGGCGAGCGTCAGGAGCTCTGCGCGGAGCTCCGACGACATCGAGGCGTCGTCCTCCAGGCGCTCGAGGAGGAGGAAGGCGTTGGTCGCGACCGCCGAAAGCGGGTTGTTGATTTCGTGCGCGGCCCCGGCGGCGAGCGTTCCGAGCGACGCGAGGCGGTCCGCCTGCGCGAGCTTTGCCTCCGCACGTTCCCGCTCGCGGAGGTCGAGGACCGTCAGTACCGCGCCGGGCGCATCGCCTAGCCGATTCGCCACCTCCACGGGGATGCTTCGGCCGGCTGCGCGAGCGATGACGCGGGTGGGCTCGATCACGTCGCCGAGACGATCGAAGAGCGCCGGGTCCTCGAAGAACTCGCCGAGCGGCCGGCCGAGCGTCTCGGCGCGCGGCGTGCCGAAGAGCGTCTCCCAGGCCGGGTTCACGTCCACGACCACGCCATCTCGGTGCAGGGCGATGCCCTCGCGCGTCGCCTCGGCGAGCAGCTGGTAGCGCGTTTGGCCGGCCCGGGCCTCCACGGTCCTCTCGTCCACCGTCTCCTCGAGTCGCTCGAAGAGGGCGGTGACACGCAGATCCTGCGACCAGCTGATCAGGAGACCGGTGATCGCGAAGGCCCAGTGGAACACCCGAATGCTCGAGCTCCATCCCATGTGAACCGTGATGTCATTGGCGACCGCGACGATCATCAACACCGCGAGCACCCGGATCTCGCGGCGCGTCACGGGCAGGGGTACGTCGGAGAGACCCTCGGAGCCCCGAAGGACCCGGACGACGACGACCACCGTGCCGGCGGCCATCGGCGCGGCGATCCAGATCAAGAGCGGTCCCGGCTCGGCGCTCCACATCAGTCGCCCCAAGGCGTCGACGCGCTGGATGGCGGTGTCCGAGGTGACCAGGTCCGTTCCGACGATCAACGCGACGACACCGAGAACGAAGGAGCCATAGCGCCTCAGCCACGCCGGCAGTCCGCGCAGCCCTCCCAGCGCACGGGCGATACCCAAGGCCACGAACGTCATCGACACGCCGGCGGCGAAGCGAAGCCGGCCTCCGAGCACGGCGGCTTCGGGTGCGTCTGCCGTCAGCTGGAGCAGGCGTCCCGCGATGTAGACGAGCGCCGCCGCGTTCCACAACGTGGCCCAGAGGTTCGGCTCGGTCAGCGGTCCGCGCCGACCAAGAACGAGCGACTTGAGGGCCAGCACGCCCGTCGCGCCCATCAGCGCGAGGAGTGCCCACACCTCCGCCTGGGTGTTCCAGCCGATCGCATACCTCCCCGTGGCCATCCGCCCGCCACTCGTTTCCCGTTATAACGACAAAGCGCAGACTCTCACCGGCGGAATGGTCGGAGCATTCTGACGGCCTCCCCGAGTCGGCGTCGCCACGCACCCGTGCCGCCCATGGCTTGTGAGGAGTGCGCGCTTCGCGCTTTGCTAGTCCTCATGAGGGGTTTGGGGGGACTGGTCGCGCTCTCGTTGCTCGTCGCGTCGTCGGCGCTCGCGAGACCTGACTACGGAGATCGTCTCCCCAACGGGAGTCGCGTCGGCTGCACGGCGTGCCATCTCACATCCGGCGGAGGCGACGAGTGCGGTGAGCCGCCGTGCCTGAACCCCTTCGGCGAGGACGTGAGGCCCTTCGTCTTCGGCGGGACGCTGGGACCCGTGTGGGAGGGCAGCACGCTGGCCTCCCAAGACCCCGACGGCGACGGCTACACCAGCGGCTTCGAGTTGGGCGACCCCGCCGGTACGTGGGTGACGGGCGCGCCCGATCCCACCGATGGGCCCATCCGTTCGCCCGGCCTCGACGACGGCGTCGACGGCGAGGATGTCGATGAGTGCGCCTTCGGAGTGGACGACTGCGTGGCCCTCGCGACGTGCACGGACCTCGTGGAGCCCATGCCGGCTCGGCGCCCGAGCTTTCGCTGCACCTGCCCCAACGGACGCGTCGGGGACGGCACCACGGGCGGTACGGGGTGCGTCGACGCCGGTGGCTTCGATGGCTACCTCGGCGCGCGTCCCGTGTTCGACGGCCAAATCGTCGACGTCGACACCACGCAGAGCACGTCGGAAGTCGTGGAGTCCTCCTGCGGCGCGACCGGCCGCGACGTCTGGCTTCACTACCACTTCGAATGCCCGAGCGAGCTGAGCGTCGAGGTGGTGGAGGCCGACTTCCAGGTGTCCGTCGCGCTCTTCGACGACGACTCGCTCGGCGATCCCACGCTGCTCCCCACGGAGCTCGCCGAAGTCGCCTGTCGGAACGGTGAAGGAACGCTCTCACGCCGGTGGGCGCGGGCCGGTGCGGTCATCCGCGTGTCTGGGCAGAGCGGCGAGGTGGGGCTGGCGCGCCTCCGCGTCTCGTGCGCGAGCCTCTCGAGCCATTGCAGCTCGGCCGGCGCCCTCGTCGACGGCACCGTCGAGTACGTGAGCGACAACCCCTTCGTGGGTCGCGACCCTCTGTCCGACGATCCCTGCCCCATCGATGGCGACAAGTGGTGGACGTATACGGTCCCCTGCACGGGCACAGTCACCTTCGGACTCACCGAATACACGCCCACGATCTGCGAGCGCGAAGACGTCGGGGTCGCGGTGTACCGAGAAGCGGAGTGTGAGACGCAGGACACGCCGCTCGCCTGCAACGTCGTCCCCGTGGACTGCGACGAGCCCCTGCCCGAGGTGCGCGTCTTCGCGCTCGCGGGGGAGGAGTTTCTGCTGCGGGCGGGCGGCACGCTCCAGCACGTCGGGTCGGTGAACGTCTCCTGCGCGGAGGCGACCACGTGCACGGACTTCGACGACCAGTGCGACGCCCGCGCGCTCTGCATCACGGACAACATGGGCGCGCTGACCTGCCAGTGCCCCGTCGGCTTCTCCGGCGATGGGCTCGCGCGGGGCACCGGCTGCAACTTCGACGGCCCGTGCGTGGAGGCCGGCCTCACCTGCGGCGAGCACGCCCGGTGCCTGGCCGTAGACGGGGGCGGTCGTTGCCTCTGCGGTCCGGGCTACGTGGATGGTGGCCTGACCTGCCTCGACGAGCGCGAGTGCTCTTCGGGCGTGGGCACCGCTGCCTGCAGCTCCAACGTCGCCAGCGCTCGTACGGTCTGCCTCGAGCGCGAAGGCAGCTTCGGCTGCGCATGCGAGGCTGGCTTCAGCATCGACACGGAGGCCTCGACGTTCCGCTGCGTCCGGCGCTGCGGCGACGGTCAGCGCGCGCCGCCGGAGCTCTGCGACGATGGCAACACGGTCGACGGCGATGGCTGCAGCGCCAGCTGCGACGAAGAGGTCGGCTTCCGCTGCTTCGAGACGGGTGACACCGCGAGCCGATGTGCGCCCACCTGCGGCGACGGCCTCATCGACGCCGAAGCCGGCGAGTCATGCGATGACGGTGCCCGCAACTCGGACACGCGCCCGAACGCATGCCGCACCGACTGCACGCTCCCCGTGTGCGGCGACGGGATCGTGGACACGGACTTCGACGAGGTCTGCGAGCCGAACCCCGACGAGCCGAGCTTCGACTGCAACCGGTTCTGTAAGCGGGGCTTCGGCTGCGCGACGTCGGGAAGCCCGTCCAGCGCAGCCTTCGTGACGGGCTTGCTCGTGCTGGCGCTCGTGCGTTTCCGGAGACGCCACGCGAGCGCATGACGCGGGTCGCCCGTGAGGCGAGGATCGCGAAAGGAACGGGTCGTGAGCGGTGATATCGTGGCGCCGGGTCCTCGTCATGCCCTGGTTCGCCGACCTCGCGCCGCTCACCTATTTCACCCGGCAACCCGGAAGCCTGCGTGCCATCGGGTGGCTGAACGCGAACCACGGCTATGCGAAGGGCCCGGTCGCGGAGGAGGACTTCGCGCGGCTCTGCGAGCTGCTCGTCGACCCGTGGGAGCCCGGGGGCTTCACCGGCTCCCATGCGTGCGACCTCTGCCGCTTCACCTCGGGGCCCACTAACGTCCACTTCCGGAAGAGCAGCGTCAGCGTCGGCCACGCCAACCTCTTCCTGCCTGCGGGCGACGTGCTCTTCGTCGCGCCTTCGCTCGTGGTTCACTACATCGACGCGCACGAGTATCAGCCGCCGCCGGTCTTCTGGGAGGCGGTCCGGGCGTGCCCGCCGATGCGTAGCCTGGCCTACAAGAAGGCGCTGCTGGCGGCCGGAGGCGGGGCGTTGCTGGAGCACGAAGCGCGGGAGGGTCCGGTGCCGAGTCGCTGGTCCGAGCGGCCCAAGAACGTGCGTCTTCCGCCGGGTGCGTTGGAGGCTCCCCGGCCGGCGACGTGGCGGGTCATGCGCATCGACGACAACGGCAACCAGTTCGAGGTCGCGCGCTTCGCCACCGAGCGCGAGGCCGACGACGCGGCCATGCGCTTCGAGGCCCGCGGTCACAAGCAGAGCTACTGGGTCGAAGGAGTGGGCTGATTCGCCGGGCCGCTCCCTACGCGGGACGGTTGATCGAGCGACCCTCGAGCCGGCGGCGCTGCATCCGCTGGCGTCGTCGGAGCCGGATGGCAACGCTGCGCGGGTGATCGATGTGCGTCCGGTAAATGCGGCGGAGCTACCGGCGCTTCGGGTGCTGGTCCGCGACGCGATCCGGGACACCTACCCGGACATCGTCGCGCGCATCGGCGACCCGGACCTCGGCGCCCCCGGGCGCTGGGTGCCGGCGCTCGTCGCGCTCACCAGTCGCGCGCTCGTCGGCGTAGGCCTCGCCCAACGAGCCGTCGTCACCGACCTCTGGGTCGCGCGCCCGGCCCGGGGCCGCGGCGTCGGCGCCGCGCTGCTCGCCGCCCTCGAAGCACGGGTCGCCAGCGAGGGTCACTCGAGGGCTCGGCTGCGATGCGTCGCCACGAACACCCGGGCTCGCGCCTTCTATCGCCGGGCCGGGTGGCATGTGGTCGGCCAGCATGCGCACGAGCGCTTCGGGCACCCGATGGTGGACTTTGCGAAGCGTCTCTAGAAGCCGCGCGGGCTTCTGAGGGCGGCGGCTTGCCGGGCGGCGAGCTGTTCGGCGCGGGCTTCGGGACCGACATGCGGTTCGTCGTGCGGAAGGTGCGCGCGCAGCTCATCGAAAGGAACGACCCGAACCGTGGGGCGGTGCGCCTTGCGGAAGCGGCGCCCCGGCAGGCCCTGCCAGCGGAGGAAGGCGAACACCGTCGACGCCCCTGCCGGGTCGAGCCAGTTGGCGACGCCGGGATCCCGTCGGCTCACCACCATGTGCAGCAGGCCGTCCGAGCTCGGCCGAGCCTGCGCCGCGGTCAGGCTTGTTTGCCGGCGGGTGTAGTCGAGGCTGTTGAACCACAGGTCGCCCACCTGGATGGACTGATAGCGGGCGCGCGACCGGGGCACGCTGATGACCGTCGCGGTGTCGGCGTGCGCCGGGAAGACCCCCTTCACGTTGAACTGGCCCGTGAGGCCTCCGCTGGCGGACTCCGCGGGCTCGCTCAGCGTGTTCGGCTCCAGCTCGCCGAGGAGCTTGCCCACGAAGGCGACCCACCCGGCCGTGGAGGTCGTGAGGTGTTGCGCGGCGCGCGCGTACTGGCCGCTCACGAGGTCGGGGGTGACGAGCGGGCGCGGCGTCCCCCAGGTGTCCGTGCGTTCGATGGTCCAGGTGCCCGCCGTCTCGCGCTCCCAGTCCATGAAGCTCTCGCGAATGAGCACCGTGGTCGCGCCCCGCTCGCCATCGGCGATGGCCAGCCAGTTGTCCCCCTCGCACGTGTCGCTGATCACGATCTCGAAGTTCCCCTCGTCGTCGGTGACCAGCTCCTCCGACGACATCTGGCTCACGGTCTCGAGCTTGAAGACGCCGGAGCCGACCTGGATCTGGAGGTCCGCGCTCGTGCCTCGACGCCCGCGCACGACGTACCTCCCGGGCGCCGAGATGGACGCCAGGTGATAGCGATTGTCCGGGTTGAAGAGGCCGAACTGATTGTGCCGATCGCTCAGCCGAAACTCGGGAAAGAGCGGGTCGTGGAGGATGAAGCCCTGGTCGAGCGCGGCCGAGATGTTGTGCTTCAACTGCCGCTCGGCCGCCGCCCGCTCCAGCGGCCTGTTCTCGTTCCGGAGAAACCAGGGCGCGCCGAGCATGATCCGGCGCGCCCGCTCGATGGCCCGGGCGAATCGCTCCGGTCCATCGAGGGTCGCGAGGTCGTGGGCGGGGGCAAGGGGCTGGGTTAGGTAGGGCGGCTTCGCGTGGGGGGTCGTGATTCGAGTCATGAGTCGCCTCGGGAGCTGGAGCGTCGGTGCGCGGCCGCGGGGCAACCGTCGCCCCCCGACCACGACGAAGCTGCGTCCGCTCCCGGGCCCTCGCGACTTAAGGCGACTTAACGCGCGCTGCCGATGGCCGGGCGCGTCGCTTCGGGCTCGCAGCACACACGAGGTTCGCCGGACCCGAGGTCGCTAGCTGCCGGTTTCGACGCAGTAGAGGCGAAGGTCGGAAGCCGAAGCGCAGCGGCGTGTACGAAGGGTCCAGAAGGCGCCGTTCACCGGCGACGCGGGGAACCCGTAGTGGCCGCGGATGTCGCTCGAGTCCGAGCCCCAGTCGTCGCAAGACGTGTCGCCGAGCGCGTCGATGCGTTCGCTTCCGGTCCACACGCGGCGCACCTCGCTCGGGTACGTGCCGTCGCCCTGCTGCCACGCCCCCGTTCGCCACTCGCCGACCGCGAGCTGCGCGCCGGTGCCGACGGCGACGCCATCCGGGCGCACGTAGGTAGCGGCCGGGTCGAGGACTTCGCTCGCGGCGCTAGTGCCCGTGGCGAGGAGGGGTGCGATGTCTCCTGCACCGGCGGGCTTGCTCGCCTCACAGGCGGCCGCGGGCGTCACGCTTCCGCCCGGCTCGAAGTCGTCGTTGGTGAGGTAGATCAAGCGCCCGGCCTCTCGCTCCGGCACGACCTCGCGCGAGTGCACGTTCTCGATGCAGTAGATGCGCCGCGGGGAGCACGTCGACGAACCGCGGCTGGTCCACGCGCGGGGGCCCCCGTCGGCCCTGCCCGTCGTCATCCCCTGCGTCGCATCGGTCCAGTCTCGGCAGTGGTTGGCGGAGCGCGCGCCTTCCGCGTCCGTCCCCGTAGCGACGACTTCCTCGGGAGGGACGCGAGCACCCGTCTCGTCGAAGGCCACGCCGCGAAACACCTCGCTGGCCAGCACGTCGTCCGCAAAGGGCTGCCCGTCCATGCGCACGAAGCCTCGGGCCGGGCCCAAGCGGCTCGCGGCCGTGCTCGCGGCGTCGCTCATCCAGGCCATGAAGCGGGCGTCGTCGGCACCCTGGAGCCCGGCGCGGGTCGCGAGCCGGTTGCACGCGGCGTCGTAGGGCCCGACCCCTCCCAGGTCCATCGCGAGGGTCTCCGAGCTGACGAAGACGCGATTGAGCGCGGAGCTCGGTGAGCCCGCGTCGAAGGGCGCCGCGACGTCCCGTGGGGCGTCCATCAGGCTCGCGTCGGGAGCGCCCGTGCCATCCGGTGGCCCAACGTCGGCCGCGTCCGACGCCGCGGCATCCGGCACCAGTGCGGCATCGGCGTCCGGCGCTTCGAGCTCCGGTGGTAGCGCCGCATCCGCGTCGAGCGGGGAAGGGCCGGACGGCCTCGACTGGGCACAGCCCACGAAACAGAGCGCAGCCATGCCGACGCAGACGGAGGGTGTGGCCATGGACACGTCCGGGACGTACGGCAGCCCATCGATGTCTCGAAGACCTGCCTGGGCAGTCGTCGCGTCGAGTCGCGCTCCGAGCGCTCCGGAGGCACCCGGGAGTCGGCTTCCGGACGTACGCTGCTCAGCCCGCGAGCGCGGCGTTCCAAGGACGTGGTGTACGGTGCCCGTGTGCGCTTCTTATCTTGCTTGATTTTGGGGGTGACGTGCGCGTGCCCCGCGTCCCTCGAGGGCGTCCCGCCGGATGCAGGTGGTGACGGAGCGGCCGACGCCAGCGCGGACGAAGGCTGGGACCTCGCGCCGGTCGTCGACGCGGCGACTTTGGGGCCCACCCTAATCGTCGAGCTGCGCGACCGCTTGGACCGACCCGTCGCCGGACATCCGGTCGCCGTGAGGCTCGGAGATCTCGGCGACGTTTGGCGAGGGGAGTCCGACGGCGCGGGGGAGGCCCGGTTCCTGGGCCTCTCGCTCGATGGTGCGGCCCTTCTTTCGCTCACGACCTACGAGCCGGAAGGCATCCCCGTTGGGGAGGCCGCCGAAGTTGGCGGCGTTTGGAGCGAGCCGCTCTTCTTGGCGGGCTCGCCGGAGGGTGACGACTGGCGTGTCCGCCTCGTCGTGGACGACTACTTCGCTCGCCCGACGGTGCTTCGCGGGCGCGTGCGCGGTGTGTCGGGGTTGCCACTGCCCCAGTTTCGGTTGACCGGGGGCGTTCTCTCGGGTGGCGCGGTGGACACCGGCCCGGACGGCACCGCCTTCAGCGTGGCCGCCGTGCAATGGACCACGACGCTCGCACCCTGGATGGTGGTGAGCTTCACCGCCGAGGACCGCTTCGTGACTACCGCCGTACCCTGGCCTGCGGGCCTCCCCAGCGAACCGCAAATGGTCGACATCCAGCTCCCGGACGCGGAGATGACGCCGGCCGAAGTCTCCTTCGAGACGCCGCGGATCGAGGAGGCCAACTGCGCCGTCACCGTGCGCGCTGCCGGTGTGGGGCTCCTGGGGCTGAGTCGGTACGCGCCATGCGACGGAGCCCTTCGGACGCTGACCTGGGTCCCCTTGGCGGGCACGCGCGACGGCACGCTCTTCGTGCAAGGGGCCACCGGCGAGCCCCCCCGGCGGCGGACGCAGCGTGGCCTACCAGACGAAGTGTTCGCGGAGCTGCCGATGAGTCCCGAGCTGCCCTCGACGCCCCGTCTTGCGGGCAGCGAGTTCACCACCGCCGCGGAGCTTGCGGCAAGCCTGTCCACGGTCGAGGCGTCCGTAGTTCGAAGCCTCCGGGTGCGCGCGCCGCTCGTCACGCTCGACGTCCGTATCGGGTCTTCGCCCGGCCGCGTTCCGCCGCTCCCGGGTGAGCTCCGGTGGGCGCAGGTTCGGGAGCTCGCCACGAGCGACGCCTTCTTCGTCGCGGTGAGGGACACCAAGGTCTTCGCGGGCCCACCGGAAGCACCCACCCACTTCGCCTTCGCCGAGGACGGCGGCAGGAGCCTGTTGTCGGTCGACGAACGTGACGCCCGGACCCCCCGTCCCTCGCCCATACTCGCGCGCCACGAGTCGCATCGAGTGGCCCGGCGCCCTGGTCCGACTAGCGTCCTACCTGGGGCGACGAACGGGCCGACAGGGCTCCACGCCCAGCGTGCCGCGAGGCACGGGACTTACTTATGACGAAGACACGACTTCTCTTGGTGGCCGCGCTCGCCGTGGCCGCCGTCGCCTGCGGCGACGATGACGCGTCCACGGACACCGGGGCCCTCGATGCCGGCACGGAGTGCCCCGCGGGTCAGCTGCTGTGCGGGAGGGAGTGCGTCGACACGGGCGTCGACCCCTCGAACTGCGGCACCTGTGGCGCGGTATGCGGGGCCGGTGAGCTTTGCAGCGCCGGAACGTGCGCCCTCTCCTGCGGCGGAGGCACCACCCGGTGCGGCGAGCTCTGCGCCGACACGCAGCTCGACCCGGCGAACTGCGGCGGCTGCGCCGTGGACTGCGCAGCCGGTGAGCTGTGCTCCATGGGCACCTGCGGCCTGAGCTGCGTCGGCGGCACGACGCGCTGCGGCGACGCCTGCGTCGACACCGCGAGCGATCCGGTGAACTGCGGCGGCTGCGGCGCCGCCTGTGCGCCCGGCGAGCTCTGCAGCGCGGGCGCCTGCTCACTGAGCTGCGGCGGAGGCAGCACCCAATGCGGCGACCGCTGCGTCGATACCATGAGCGATCCGGCGAACTGCGGGGGCTGCGACGCGGCCTGCCCGCGCGGGGAGCTCTGCCTGGAGGGCACCTGCGCCCAAGCGTGCCCGGCGCCGAACGTGGCGTGCGGCGACCGGTGCGTGGACACGGGCTCGAACCCGGACTTCTGCGGCGCCTGCGACGTGGCCTGTGCCGCCGGTGAGTTCTGCACGGACGGCGTCTGCGCGACCGAGTGCCCGGTACCGAACGTGGTCTGCGGTGACCGGTGCGTGGACACGGCTTCGAACCCGGACTTCTGCGGCGCTTGCGACGTTGCCTGCGGGTCCACGGAAGCGTGTTTGGCCGGGCGCTGTCTCCCGCTCGAGCAGCTCGACGTCCTCGTCTACTCCGACGACGAGACGCGCTTCGACGCCACCACGCATCCCGTCGTCGTCGCGGCGGCGGCCGTCGGCTTCGTCGATGTGACCCTCATCTTCGACGACGAGTTCGCCTTCGAAGCCGCGCGTCTGGCCGGAGACGTGGACCTGCTGGTCGTCGACGCGAGCCTCGCCATCCTCCCGGACGAGGTGCTGGCCGCCGCCGAGGCGCGCGCCCGTGCGGAGCTTCCGCTGGTCTTCAGCTACTGGAACCTCGACAACACGGACGCGGCGGAGACGTCCCTCCGCGCCGCGCTCGGCGTCACCACGCGCAGCTACAGCGTGGCCGAAGGCGTCTTCGTCACGGCGGGCGCGGACCCGAACCTCTTCACTTTCGAGGAGACGGTCACCTCGCCGATGGCGGCCACCGACCGCGTCGTCGACGACGGCGACTATCTCGATCTCACGGGCGCGGGCGACGTGCTCTTCTCCGCAGGCGGCGCGGCCGGCAGCGACAACCTCGGCGTGCTCACCAACCGTCGCACGTCCCTCGTGCTCGGCTTCCTCCTCGCGAACCTCGACGACAGCGACGTCGACGCGGACGGCATCGACGACGTCGACGAGCTGATGACCAACATCCTCGCGTGGTTCGCGGCGGGCCGGCCGTGACGCGACGCGAGGCGCTCGCCGTCTTCGGTAGCCCGCGGGCTCCGGCTCGCTAAGCTGGGGGCTCGTGAGGGGATCCGGGCGCCGATCTCGTAGGGTGAATTGAGAGCAGCGTTCGTCTCCTGGGAGCCACACGCATGACGCACGTCCCGACACATTGGACCGGCATCGGTCTCCTCATCGCCTCGTCACTGCTCGCCTGCGGGGAGGCGAACGAGCCTACTGATGGCCCCGGCGACGCAGATGCCGGTGCGATGGATGCAGGCACGAGGGACGCCGGGTCCATGGACGGCGGTTCGCTGGATGGTGCGCCGCCGGATGACGCAGGCTCGCCGCCCGACGCCGGGGGAACGCCCGACGAGCTGGTCGCAGCCATGCTCGACCTGGTCGATACCGAAGTGGACCCCAGCTACGTCTACGAGTTCGAGGGCGCCCGCTTCGTCCCGCCGGAGGGCAAGACGCTGCTCATCCTCGGGCAGACCCTCGACGCGGTCGAGGAGCTCACCACGAGCTTCCCCGACGCGCCGACTCCCGGCGGCTGGTCGGCCTACTGGGGCATCCCGTCGATGGACTACGTGACTCGCGAGACGACGAACGAGACGGGCGACCGGCACCACCATCAGGCCCTCGTGGAGCGATTCCCCAACACGGTGCTCCACAGCGGGATGTGGATGGTGGGAACGTGGGGCGTTGCCCAGCGAACGGTGGACGGTGAGTTCGACCCGGTCATCCGTGACTTCAGCACCTGGGCCAAGGCCGCCGCGCGCCCGATCTACCTCCGCATCGGCTACGAGTTCGACGGACCGCACAACGAGCTCGACCCCGCCACGTACATCGCCGCCTACCGCCGCATCGTAGACATCATGCGCGAGGAAGGCGTCCAAAACGTGGCCTTCGTCTGGCACTCCTTCGCCGCGCCGCCGGCGGGCGGGCGCCCCATCTCGGCGTGGTGGCCCGGCGACGACTACGTCGACTGGGTCGCCGTGTCCCTCTTCGGACAGCTCTACGCGAGGACGCCCGGACGCTGGGTGGACGCGGTCTTCGACTACGCGCGGGAAAAGCGAAAGCCCGTCCTGGTGGCAGAGGCGAGCCCGACCAACGGCATCAACCCCGGCAGCAACGCGGTCTGGGCCAGCTGGTTCGCGAAGCTCTTCTCGTTGAGCTACGCGCGGAACATCAAGGCCATCGCCTTCATCAGCCAGAACTGGCGCCGAAACCCCTCGAATGGCGTCACCTGGGAGGACGCGCGGCTGTCGAACAACCCGCTCGTCGGCCGGGCCTTCTTCGCCGAGACCAACCAGGACCGCTACCTCAAGCAGTCCCCCGAGCTCTTCGAAGAGCTTGGCTACACGCCCTAGACCGCGCCGCACCTCGTACGAGGCACCTCAGGGCAAGAGATCGAGGTGCCGGAGCGGAGCTTCGCTCGCGTCGTCGAGGGGCACGATCAACTCGATGTCGAGGCCTTCGAGCGATGCGTCGAAGAGGGCGCCGAGCTGACCGAGCAGCGAGGTGATCTGAAGCCGCTCGCCGCCGGGTAGCTCGATCGCGATGGGGAGGATGCCGGCCGTCGGCGGGGCCGGATCATGGGGCGAGATGTGGTCGAAGAGCCCGCGCTCGAGCGCCTCGTCGAGCGTCTCCCGCACGAAGGCCGAGCGTGCCGCCGCGTCCTGGAGGCGATGGAAGAGGGCCGTGCTCGCTTCCTTCCAGTTGGTGACGAAGGCTCGAAACCCGTCCGAGAGCAGGATGCGGAGCATGTTGCGTTCGTGGCCCATGGTCGCGATGAGGCGTGCGCCGGCGGCGTTCTCCCGGAGGAGGTTCCAGTCGTGGTCGAGCACGAACGCCGGGAAGGGCCAGTGCGAGAGGACGCGGCGCTCGAGGAGCGCGAGGCCCGCGGCGCGAGCCTGCGGGTCGGGCGTCGTCGAGAAGGGGTTCTCGAAGCCCGACGCCCGGAAGAGCGTCCGGCGCTGCGGATCGCTGAGCGGCAGCTCCGCGCAGAGGCGCCCCAGCATGCGGCGGCTCGGCGCCGACCGGCCCGTTTCCAGGAAGGAGACGTGGCGCTGGGTCGTGCTGATCTTCTGCGCGAGCGCGAGCTGCGTGAGGCCAAGCTGGTGGCGTACGCTGCGAAGCGCCGCCCCGAAACCGTCGTCGAGGGAGATCACCGGATGTCCGTGAGGCTGCGTGACCATTGCGCAAGGCTCATTCCCTCCGACGGAATCGACGGTCGTCGAGCGCGCCGTAGGTGTGCTGTCGGGCGACGCTCGCCCCGCAACACGGGAACGACACGATGACGATGTGGCTCTTGGCCGGCCTCGGCCTCTATCTCTTCCAGATCTACCTGCCGACGACGCTCTTCCTGCCGGCGGAGGGCGTCATGAACCACCTGGGCGGGCGCGACGCGCTGCCGGAGCCGAGCAAGTGGGTGGGACGGTCTCGCCGCGCGCTCGCCAACATGCAGGAGAACCTCCCGATCTTCGCCACGCTCGGACTCCTCTGCATGGTGGTCCCAGGCGCGGACAGCGAGCTCGCGGTCCAGGGGGCCGCGGTGTTCGTCATCGCCCGCATCCTCTACGTGCCGGCCTACCTCTTGGCCCTCACGGGGGTGCGGAGCGCGTTCTATCTGGTGGCCCTCGGGGGTCTCGGAGCCATGCTCGTCGCGCTCCTCTGACGCTGCCGCGACGGACTCTCTCCTTGCCGCGGCCCGTCTTCCCGCGCGGGTTCGCCTGGCTTCACGGACGCTCCACACCTGCGCCCTAGCGTGGCGGTGGGCGGGGAATCGCCCGAGAGGAGATGCCCGTGCCCCACGCTCACCCCCCGACGCTCACCATCTTGCTCGCGGTCGCCCTGCTCGCCGCCTGCGGCGAGGACGCGGCTCCGCTCGAGCCCGAGGACACGCGCTGCGAGGCCCCGCCGCTCGTGCGCACGACTGCGGCGGGCGTCGACTTCGTGCGCACGCCGGACGCCTGCTTCGCGGCGCTCCCGGACTGGCCCTACGCGCCGCGCTACGTGGAGCTCGACGGCCTCCGGCAGGCCTACGTGGAGGAGGGTCCCGAGGACGGACCCGTCGTGCTGCTGCTCCACGGGCAGCCCTCCTGGTCGTACCTCTACCGGAAGATGATCCCCGTGCTCGCCGAGGCGGGATACCGGGTGATCGCGATGGACCACCTGGGGATGGGCCGCTCGGACAAGCCGGTGGACATCGGGGCCTACAGCTACCTCGGGCACGGTGCGCGGCTCCTCGGCTTCATGGACGCGCTCGCTCTCGAGGACATCCACCTCTTCGTGCAGGACTGGGGGAGCCTCGTCGGGCTCCGCGTGGCGGGGCTGAACCCCGAGCGCTTCGCGCGCATCGCCGTCGGCAACGGCGCGCTGCCCGTGGTCCCGGCGGGGACGGAGCTCATCGCGCCCATCGAGGACCCGGACACGCCGGCGGCGCTCATGAGTCCCTTCGCCGCGGTGCCGGATCAGCAGGTGCCGTTCTACGAGGGCGAGGACGGCTGCGACCCCCGTTTCCCGGCGGGCGATTTCTCCGAGGGCTTCGGGACCTGGGCGACCTACGCGATGCGGGGCGAGGACTTCCGGCCGAGCGAGGTCCTCGAGGCGCTCACCTGGTTCCCGCTGCCCGATGACGAGGAGTTGGCCTACGACGCGCCCTACCCCTCGCGCAGCTACATGGCCGGCGTGCGCTCGTTTCCATCGCTCGTGAACGAGCTCGGCGGAGCGAACGAGGAGGCCTGGGCGGGCCTCACGTCCTTCACGCGGCCCTTCTACACCATCTGGGGTGCCAACGACGCGGGCAACCAGGGCTCCTGCGAGGCGCAGCAGATCTTCGTCGACAACGTGCCCGGCGCTCGGGGCGTGCCGCACACCCGTGTGCCCGAGGCGGGGCACTTCCTCCAGGACGACCAGGGCGCCTTCATCGCGGAGCAGCTCGTGGCGTTCTTTGGCTTTCGGCCCTTGAGAGCGACGCCGCCGCCCTTCCGCTATTGCGAGATCCTCCTGGTGAATGGTGGCCCCGAGGGCGTCGCCGCGGACGTATGGGGGACGCAGAACGTGAGCGAGTGCCCGGCCGAGAGCTGGGACGCGCTCGACCCCGACGAGGTGGCGGCAGAGAGCGGAGCGCTGGCCGCGCTCTTCAACGGTCCGAGGATTTGGCTCGCGCCCGGCGTCTTCGGGGAGGCGACGGCCTTTCCCTCTCCCGAGCGCCGCACCTTCGGAGATCTCGAGATGCGGCTCCTCGCGAGCCTCTCCCTCGACCCGTCGCAGCTCGACCCGACGGCCGGGTCGACGCCCTACACGGAGAGCGACGTCCGCCGAAACACGGTGTTCCGCTTCGAGGCGGGGGCCGAGATCTACGAGCTCGAGGCGCCGGGCGGGATGCGCTACGTGATGCAGTCGCTCTCGCAGATCGTGGACGCGGAGCTCGCGCTCGAGGACCTGCCGACGCTCGGCGCGCGCCTGAGCCTCCCCGAAGGCTGGACCTACCGCGCGCGGGTGCTGGACGAAGCCCTCACGCTGGTCGCCGACGGCCTGGCCGTGGTGATCCAGGACGAGCTGACGAACACGTACCAGCGTCTTTGAGGGCAGCGGGCCTAGGTCCTGGAAGGCGGGAACTCCGGGCGCGCACGAGGGCGCTCACCTCGCGGTGTATGCTCCGAGACCGAGGTCCGCGGCCTCGTGCCTTCGCGCGCATCATGTCGAGCTCGTCCTGGAAGCGTCTCTTTCCGCCGGAGGAGCGGTTGCGTCGGCTCAAGGAATGGGACGCGCACGTCCGGCAGCAGGCGGGACGTACCTTCGTCTACGCGGGCTGGTGGTTCGTCGGCGGGCTCGGTCTCGGCTTCCTTGCGGACGTGCTCTTTCTGGGCGCGGACGATCCCGTGTGGATCCCGCGCGTGGGCGTGCTCGCGCAGATCGGCGTGCTGCTCGCGGGCATCGCCATGTTCCGCGTGTCGGCCACCGTCCGTGCCCATCCGCACCCGCTCTGCACGCTCTTCTCCGCGGTCGTCGCAGGGATCGGCGGCGTGGTGCTCGGGTCCCTCGGGGGCATGGACGGGCCGTACTTCTACGTCAGCTACCTGCTCTCGGCGACGGCCCTCGGGCTGCCCGCACACCTCGGCTGGCGCATCGGCTTCAACCTCGCCCTGCTCGCCGCCTTCTTCGCGACCTTCTTCGGTCTCCACCCGGAGCACGCCAACGTCCCGCATGCGCACGTTGCCTGGCTGCACCTGACCTGCATGAGCGTCGGCACGATCGTCTTCGGGCACGTGCTCCACCTGCAGGCTCGGGAGCTCTTCATGCACCGGGCGGCCGCCGAGCAGCGCGGCGACGCGCTCGTCGAAGAGGTGGCGCTCCGCACCGAGCGCCTCGTCGCGGTGACGGAGCGCGCCGAGCGCGTTCGCGAGGAGGAGCGCCAGGACATCGCCCGGCTCCTCCATGACGACATGGCGCAGCTCATCGTCAGCGCGCGCATCAACCTGGAGCACCTCGAGCGCAGCGTGGACGCGGACCACGCGCGTGCGGACGTGCGCTCGCTGCGCCAGGTGGTCTCGCAGATGGAGCATTCGACGCGGAGCGTGGTCGGTGGCCTGCGCGCCGCGGAGCTGCCCTTCGAGGTGGCCGCGGAGGACCTGGTGGAGGCCTTTCGCGCCCTCGGCGAGCTCGCGATCACCTTGGAGCTCGATTGTGCGCACTCGGAGCCGGCGCGACCGGTGCGACACGCGGCCCTGCGCACGATTCAGGAGAGCCTCTCGAACGTGCTGAAGCACGCCGACGCGAAGCGCGCGACGGTCCGGGTGACGCAAAGCGGGGGCACGCTGATCGTCTCGGTGACCGACGACGGCCGTGGCCTCGACCCGGCGCGAAGGGCCGAGGGCTTCGGCCTCGAGGGAATGCGGGAGCGCGCGAGCTCGCTAGGGGGGTCGCTCTCGCTCTCGGCCGCGACGCCGCGCGGTACGGAGGTGCGCGTGGCCCTCCCGCTTCGGGCGCCGTCCGGCTCCCTGGGGTTCAGCGGGTGATTCGTGTCTTCCTCGCCGATGACCACCCCGTCGTCCTTCAGGGCGTGAAGCGCGTTCTCGACCTCGAGGCGGACCTCGAGGTCGTGGGCGTCGCCGAGCGCGCCTACGCCCTCGCGGCGCGCGTGCAGGAGACCGGCGCGGACGTGCTGGTGCTCGACCTGGACATGCCCGGCATGGGTGGCGCGCGCACGCTCCGGAGGCTCGCGGCGGCCGGCGTCTCCGTGGTGGTCTTCAGCCACTACCCCGAGGGCGTCGTGCGTACCGACCTCCTCGCGGCCGGCGCCCGCGCCGTGGTCAGCAAGGAACGGGACCTCGCCTATCTGGCCGCGGTGCTCCGGGAGGTGGCCGCGGGCCGTGCCCCGGCGCCCGAGTCGCCGCCCGAGCTGCCGCCGCTCAGCGCGCGCGAACGTCAGGTCTTCGATGGCATCGCCCGAGGCATGCCGCTCAAGGCCCTCGCCGCGGAGCTGAACCTCTCGATCAGCACCGTGCACACCTACGCGCTCCGCGTGCGCGAGAAGCTGAACGTGGCCACCAACGCGGATATCGGTCGCTACGCGGACCGCATGGGCCTCTCGCTCATCGGCTCGCGCGGCGAGCCCTCCTAGGCGCTCCGCGCGCTGCGGCGCCGCCGCGTGTAGCGAAAGCACTACACGCGGCGATGGATGCATCGGCGTAGCGTGGCGTCCTGGGAGTACGGCGCTGCATGGCGCCGCTCACGGCCGCGCGACCGGCCCAGGAGGCAGCGACGATGACGAAGAGGATGCGAAGGGGAGGGCGTATGGCTTTGGCCGCGCTGCTCGTGGGGAGCGCGTTGAGCGCGGGCGCCGCAGAGGCTCAGAACGTCCGCCTGGAGGCCTGGATGACCGAGATGAGCGGAACGCTCGGCGGCGTCCCGCTCAACCGCATCGCCATGCCCGGAAGCCACGACGCGGGCACCTACCGCATTCACCGGAGCCCGGGATGGTCAGGTGGAAGGAACAGCGCCTGGCTGACCCGGCTCATGCGCTCGATCTCCGGCAACCCCTTCGAGGCGCAGCTCGTCGCGGGACTCTCCCGTGCACGCCAGGAGAGCGCGCTCAACGACGTGCAGGGTGCGCTCTGGGCGACGCAGAGCCAATCGATCGTTCGGCAGCTCGAGCTTGGCGTCCGCTACTTCGACTTCCGCGTGAGCTGGGATCCGGAGCAGCGAGCGTGGTTCCTCTATCACGGGACCTGGGTAGAGGCCGACGAGGCCTACTTCGGCCCCATGAGCCACTCGCTCGAGAGCGAGCTCCCGGGCATCGCGCGCTTCGCGGCGACCCATCCCGGGGAGGTGTTCGTCCTCCACCTTCGCAAGCTCAACGGCGGGGGGCGGGCTGAGCGCGTGGCGCTCTACCGTCGCTTCGACCAGCTCTTCCGTTCGAACGGTCGTTCGCGGCTGGCCCCGGGAGGGGACGGCGGGCTCTCGCCGTCGAGCCGGCTCCAGGAGTTCGTCGAGGCCGGCACGAACGTCGTCCTCCTCGACGACTATGGCACGCTCTCCGAGGCCGCGCGCGCGGTCACGGGCTCCATGCCGCAGCCGCGCATCTGGGGCCCGGCCTCCAGCTTCACCGCCGGCGTGAACGACTCGAACGGCTACGTGAACGCGCCGAGCTTCCGGGCGATCCTCGACCAGGTCGAGCGCACGCTGGGGGCGCGGGAGATGGCACCGGAGCCGACGACGTTCCAGGTCACGCCGGTCTTTCCGCCGGCCAACAACCTCAAGTATTGGGCGTCGGCGATCTACGAGCGCTACGTGCGGCGCCTGCCTGGCGGGAACGAGGTCAATCGCCTGCTTCAAAGCGTGCGCGTGAGCTGCCCCGGGGGGAGCCTCCCGGACCTCGCCACGGGCCAGTGCTTCCGCTGCCCGGGAGGCTTCGACCGGAACCCGCTGGTGGCGCCGAACGCGGACGGCGCGTGCACCCAGCCGCCGCGGGAGGAGCAGCGGGCCGGCGTCCCCCGCGGGGCACCCACGGGCCTCCTCCGCACCGATTGCCCGCGTGGCGCGATCCTGAACATCGCGGACGCGCGCTGCTATGCCTGCCCCTCGGGCTTCGCGAAGAACAACCTGCAGACGGACATGCGGCAGGGGAACGCCTGCCTCCGCCACTCCCTCGGCTCGACGCGCGCCGCGGAGCCCGTGGGGCGGGCGCGGGGCATCGGCTCGGACCGCTACTTCGACCCGCAGGCGTCGTTCCTGACCATCGGCCGGGGCCTCAACGGGGCGCTGATGCGTCGGCTGGGGCGCTGGTCGGCGAACGAGTCGCTGCGCTCACGGCTCAACGTGCTCATGGTGGACAACGTCGCCATGGCCCGAGAGCCCGGCGACACGCGGGTGGATCCGAGCCTCATGCAGGCCATCGTGGCGATGAACCGCGGCACCGTCGCGCCGGCGCCGCCGCCGCTTCGCGTGGCGACGGAGCCGGGGAGCGGACCCGCGCGAACGAACCGGCTGATCATCGGCCAGAACGAGGCGAACTATGGCCGGCACCGGCTCGTCGGAGGGTTCACGCCGGACCCGCACACCATCGGGAACGTGCGGAGTGGGGGCAGCGAGGACGTGGCGACCATGGGCCTTCCGCCCAACTGCCGCGGTTTCGCGACGCGCCAGCCGGACGTCGTGCTCGACTATTCGCAGGCGCGGGGCTTTTTGCGCTTCTACGTGCAGGCCGAGGGGGACACGGTGCTCGTCATCAACGACGCCCGCGGCAACTGGCACTGCAACGACGACACGGCGGGCCGGAACCCGCAGGTGGACATCCGGAACCCGCCCGCCGGCCACTACGACATCTGGGTCGCGAGCTACGCGCGGGGGCAGAACACGACGGGGACGCTCCACATCACCGAGCTCACGAGCCGGAGCGTCCAGCCTTAGGCCATGCGGCGGCACCTGGGGACAACACCTCGCAGACCCAATCCGCGCGAGCCTCCGGGCCGGGGTGGACATCGAGGGAGAGTATCGCTCGGGTCGGAACCACGAGTGGCGGGGCGACGAGCCGAGCGCTCGTGGTCTGGGCGCCGGCGGGCGCGCACCGAAGGCTCCGAGGTCAGGGCCTCATCGCCGGCACGGCGGTCATGAACAGCGTCACCCGCAGCGGCCGGCGGTGCACGTGCGTCCAGCGCCGCAATGCGCATTGGTGACGCACTCGACGCACATGCCGCGGCTGCAGCGGCCGGTGGCGCACGCCCCTTCGGGGCAGGGCTGACCGACGGTCGCCGTCGTGTCGTTGCAGGCGCCCTCGAAGCAATGGCGACCCGGGCCGCAGTGCGCGCTGGTGACGCACTCGACGCACATGCCGCGGCTGCAGCGGCCGGTCGCGCAGGCGCCCTCGGGGCAGGGCTGACCGACGGTCGCCGTCGTGTCGTTGCAGGCGCCCTCGAAGCAGTGGCGACCCGGGCCGCAGTGCGCGCTCGTGACGCACTCGACGCACGTGCCCTGGCTGCAGCGGCCGGCGGCGCAGGCGCCCTGCGGACACGGCTGGCCGATCGCGGCCGTGGTCTGATAGCAGGCAGCCTCGAAGCAGTGCCGGCCTTGGCCGCAATGCGCGTTCGTGACGCAGGCGACGCACATGCCGTTCGAGCAGCGGCCGCCCTTGCATTCGCGGGCGTCGGCGCAGCCTTCGCTGGCGTCGCGCTGGTCCTTGCAACTCCCCTCGTCGCAGTACTTCAGGTCGCCACAGCCGGAACCACAGCCGACGCCGCTCGCGTTGGCGGCCGGGACCTCGCTCGTCGTCGTCGGGCCGCAGCCGAGAGCGAGGGCGAAAAGGGCGACGAAGCGAAGCGCGTTCATGCGCGGAGGGGTACCACCTCTCGGCTTGGAAGCGCGAACGGCTGCCCGAGCCGTGGGATACGCGGCCCATCGACGTCCGGCCCGACGGGGTCTGCGAACTCCTGTCTCCGTCGACCCAGCGCCACGATCGCCTGACGAAGGCGAAGCTCTACCCGCGAGGCGAGCCTTCCCGCGATGTGGCTGATCGACCCGGAGGCGCGCGTGCTGGAGGCCTTCGCGCTGGAGCGGGCCGGTGGGTCGAGGTCGGCCGCTGTGGCGACGAAGACGCCGCTCGCATTCCTCCGTTCGAAGCGATCGAGCTCGAGGTCGGGCGCCTCGTTCCGCCGGAGCGAGCGAGCCGTGCGCGGCGTCGACGCGCCTTGGCGAAGGGTCGCGCTTCGGCGTCTAGGTCGCTCCTTCTCTCCTCGGGGTCGGCGCGCCCGACGGACGACGCCCCCACCCCGCCGGCGTGATCGGGCCGACGGGGCAGGGGCGAGCCCAAACAAAAAGGAGGGACTGACCAGGCGTGTCAGGCGTCGATCACCTCCTCTCGGTTGGGAGCCTCGGCGCCGTTGGCGGGCGCCGGTGTGGGCTCTTCGCGCGGTGCGGGTCGGCCGGTGCGTCGGAAGCCCATGAGGCGGAGGAGGCGCTTGTCGCTGATCACCGCGCGGGCGATGGCCGACCACTGGAGGTACCAGCGCCACACGGCTTCTTCGGCCGCCTCGAGGCGCTCGCGGTCGACGGCGGGGGCGGCTTCGGCGGGCTCGGCGACCATGCGGAGCTTGGTCACGAGCGCGTCAGCGAAGGCGAGCTCTTCGTCGTCCAGGCCGCGCTCCATGAGGAGCGCGCGGGCGGCGCCACCATCGTCGCCGACCGCCGGGTCGGTCTCGAGCGCGCGGACGCGCGCGATGAACTTCTGCACGCTGAAGACGACCTGGGAGCCGCTGGTCTGCCGGAGGTTCTGGAAGACGTAGGCCTCGACCGCGGGGTAGGCGTACTGCAGCGTCGCCCGCGCGATGGGGAACCAGCGGTTCTCCCACCGGTCGAGGCGCACGAGCTCTTCCGGGCTCGCGACGCGAGGCACGGCCCGGTCGAGGCGCCCGTCGGAGAGCGCGCGGAGGCGGTTCCACCCTTCGTCCGCATCGCGCTCCGTGAACCCGTGCTGCACGAGCGCGCGGCTCACGTGGGCGTTGCTCATGCTCAGGAGGAACTTGAGCACCCGGTCGGCTTTGTCGCCGACGCTCAATCTGGCCACTTTCACTTCTTCTCTTTCCGACCTCCCATCAGCGGGGGTCGGGGGCGTGTCTCGGGGGTCGCGGCTCGCAGTTGCGCGGTCCGGAGAAAAAAAACCCGGGTGCAGAACCCCCCGCCCCTCGTCGCGCGACGCCACTCGACTATCC